>JABEUV010000132.1 GCA_013044195.1 Elusimicrobiota bacterium
CGCAGAGCAGGGGTGCGACGACATTGAGAAAGTCCTGCGTCGGCAACGGGTCCGCGCGGGCCGCCCGCGACGCGCTCAAAAAAACGAAAGCCAGGGCCGAGATCATGGCAACGCAAGACGAACTCGGGCGCGTGGAGCGGCTCAATGCGACCCTTGCGTCGCGCTTGGCGCGACGAAAATACGGCATGGTCCCAATGATAAGACGCGCGTGCTCACGACTTGATGGGAAACGTCGACGCGTGCGGGTAGCCGCTGCCATTGATTCTGGGCCTGGCTCCAGCAGTAGAGGCGCAAACCGAACGCGCTACGTCCTTGCGCGGCAAAACCGATGGCCACCTCGATCGTTCGTCGTAGCCGAAGCCCTGCGGGGCCGAAATCCACCTCCGGAGAGGCCGCGACAAGGCCGGCGGCGGACGCCGCAGCCGTTCGCGCGTTCTCATCCGGCGAGTTCATCGCTGGTGGCGTAGAGATCGAGACAAGTGTGTCCGAAGTCAAGCTCCCCGCCGGGATGTCGACGGCCGCCCCATCCGCGCGCGCAAGCCGTCCGCCCTGGGCGGCGGTGATGACTCCCGACACCACCGCCGCTCTGGGCTGTGTCAAGCCGAAATCCGGCCTGGGCAGACTGCTTTCTATCCGGCTCAACAATCGCCATGCGTGCAGTCGAATCACGGAGGCGGCGGCGCTGGAGTTGTAGATCGCGTAGAGGTCGTCATGAACTTTCTGAGACATGGCGGGGCGCGCGGGCGCAGCGTTGGCGGGCGCCGCGGCGATAACCCCCGCGACCCAAGCCGCGCCGAGGACAGCGACCGCCGCCGCTTGCCCGTGTTTCATGTTTTTCACGGCCAACAATCATTCCTTTGCCGCTCAGGATGAGCGATCGACGATCCTTGCCGACAAGCCGCAATCATGGCTTGTTGACCTGGCGCGCGCGCGCGATGGCCAGCGCGTCGTCGGGCACGTCCTCGGTCACGGTGGAACCGGCCGCGACCTTCGCACCCCGGCCGATCTTGACCGGCGCGATCAGGTTCACGTTCGAGCCGATGAAGGCCTTCGCGCCGATCGTCGTCTTGTGCTTCTCTTTGCCGTCGTAGTTGCAGGTGATCGTGCCGGCGCCGATGTTGACGTCCTCGGCGATGTCGGCGTCGCCGATGTAGGAAAGGTGGTTGACCTTCGAGCCGAAACCGATGCGCGAGGCCTTGACCTCGGTGAAGTTGCCGATGCGCGCGCGCGGGCCGATGTTCGAATCGGGCCGGATGTGCGCGAACGGGCCCACCGACGTCTTTTCCAATAGGCGCGACTGGATCACGTAAGAGAAGCGGACTTCGCACTCGTTGCCGATCTGGGTGTCCTCGATGTGCGTGAACGGCCCGATGCGGCACAGGCGGCCGATCTTCGTCTTGCCGCGCAGGATGGTACCCGGGTAGACGATCGTGTCCTGGCCGATCTCCACGTCCGCATCGACGTGAGTGGACGCCGGATCGTGGATGGTGACGCCGGACAGCATCAGGCGCTCCAGCATGCGCTTATTGAGGATGCGCTCCGCGGCCGAGAGTTGGGCGCGATTATTGACGCCCTGGACTTCCTCCGCGTTCGAAGACGCGTAGGCGTGGATGCGTCCGCCCTTGGCGCGGATAACCTCCATGATGTCGGTCAGGAAGTGTTCCTTCTTGGGACCCTTCACGCCGATGTCCTTGAGGCCCTGCACCAGCGCCTCCAGTTCGAACATATAGGCGCCCGAGTTGACCTCGTTGATGCCCAGCTCCTTGGGGCTGGCCACCGACTCCTCGACGACGCGCTGAACCTCGCCCAGCGCCCCGCGCACGATGCGGCCGTAGCCCTTCGGGTTGGGGATGCGCGCGGTCAGCAAGGTCGCCTGGCCCTTGAGCTGGTCGTGCGTGAGCGTCAGGTTGTAGATCGACTCGTAGGTGAGCAGGGGCGTGTCGCCGCACATCACGATGGCGGACTTAAACTTCTTCAGGAACGGCATGCTTTCCAAAACCGCGTTGCCGGAGCCCAACTGCCGCTTCTGCACGATGAACTGGATCGGACGGTTGAAGCCGACCGACTGAGCCATCTCCATGGTCTGCTTCTTGACCTCATCGGCCTCGTGGCCGACGACCACGCCGATGGCACCCGGCTTCAGCGCGTTGGCGATGCGCAGGATGTAGTAGAGCATCGGGCGTCCGCCGACGTGATGGAGCACCTTCGGAATGGAGGATTCCATGCGCGTACCCTGACCGGCGGCCAGAATCAGAGCGGCAAGAGGGCTGGTCTTTTTGGCGTGGCTCATGTTGTCGTTTATCCCGTGCGCGTGAAAGCGGTCATTCCCAGGCCTGGACTCGAACCAGGAATAACGGATTCAAAGTCCGCTGTGTTACCGTTACACCACCTGGGAGCAATACCCCGGCCCTCGACGCGGCTAAGAACCGGCTCGGGCCGCTCTTCTCCATGGGGAAGCCTTATTATAACCATTCCACCCCGTCCAGGTAAACGACTTTTTCGCCTTAACGGGCCGCGGGGGCGGCCTTGCGGCGCTCTTCATCGTAGCGGGCGAAGACTTCCCGCTCCAAAATCGCGCGGAACTCGGCGCTGATCGGATGCGCCACGTCCTTGAACGTCCCGTCGGGCATCTTGCGCGACGGCATGCAGAGGATCAGCCCCTCCCCGCCGTCGATGACCTTCATGTTGCGCACCACGAAGCAGGCGTCGAAGGTCACCGTGACGAACGCCTTCAGACGATCCTCGCCGCGCAGATGGACGCGGATTTCCGTGATCTCCATGTCGGCTCAACCGTGACAGCTGGTCAGGAAGACCTTCCAGGGATAAGCCTGGAGCCGCCGCAGGACACGCTCGCCCTCGCCGTGGGAGGAAACGAACCCAAAAACCGACGAGCCCGAGCCGGACATGCGCACGCCCTTGGCCCCCGCCGACTCCAGAATGCGCCGGGCCTGCGATACTTCCTCCATAATCGGCATCTCCGCCTGCTCCAACCGATTGAAGAGCATCCCCCCCCATTCTTCCACCGGGCGCCCTTTCTTCAGGCTGAGGATCAATTTTTTGAGTTGGGCCAGCCGCGCCAGCACGTCGGGGCGGCGGCGCGCGGGCAGGGCGGAGTACACCGGGCCCGTGGGCGAGGCAAACCCCGGCCAGGCCAGGACCATGAAGGGCAGGGATTTGGCGAAGGTGACCGGCTTCAAGCGGTCGCCGATGCCGGTCGCCAGACAGAAATTCGCGTCCTTTAGGAAAAAAGGCACGTCCGCGCCCAGCTTGACGCCCAGGTCGTGCAGTTTCTTGCGCCGCGCCGCGTTCAACTCGATTTGGAACAGCCGGGCCAGGCCCAGCAAGGTCCCCGCCGCGTCCGAGGAGCCGCCGCCCAGTCCCGCACCCATGGGGATGCGCTTGGTCAACGTGATCTTCGCGCCGACGCCGATGCGAAACGTCTTGTAAAACGCGTCCGCGGCCTTCATCACGAGATTGTCGGACCCGGCCGAGAGCGGCGCCGTTCCCAACTCATCGACGATCTCCAACATGGGACGACCGCCGTTGATGAACTCAAAATCAAGGACGTCATAGATATTTATCTTCGCAAACAACGTCGACAGCGTGTGATAGCCGTCCTTGCGCCGCCCGGTCACCTCCAAGAACAAGTTGACCTTGGCCGGGCACTGCACCTTCATTCCAACTCCGGCAAAAGCTCATCGGGCGCGTCCAACTCGATCTTCGCCTCCGGGCAGGACAGCGAGAGATCCCAAAAGCGCCCGCTGGCGCCAAACGTTCGCGGGATGCGCCGCAGGCGGCTCTTGAAGTCGTCCGAGGGCTTGAGCGCCGCGCCGCCGGCCGGAGTCAGGGTGCGCGCCAGCGCGTCGGGGCCGATGTCGACGCTCCACTCCGGCCGCGACAACGTATGGCGGCCCCAGCCCTCCAGCCGCGCGGGGCCCGGCGCGTAGGGCGCGCCCGAAAGCGCGCCGGCGATCGCGGTCAGCGCGCCCTCCGCGGCGGCATGGACCTGCGCGTCGTCAAGGCCCTCGACATGGAACTCGTCCATGCGAAAGCCCTTCGCGTCGATGGAGGCGCGGGCCAGCGGAGTGAACAGCGGGCCCAGCAGTTCCAGCGAAAATTTTTCCGAGGCGCGGAAGTTGAGCATGGCCTTCTGCGACAACGTGCGCCCGCCGATGCGCCCCTCCAGCAGGCAGACGCCGGCAAAGCGCCTGACGCCGCCGTGCACGGACGCCAGATGCCGCCGCCACAGCTCTCCGGCCTGCGCGCCGCTCATCGTCTTCTGCAGGGCGTCGGCGCGCGCCGCGGCCTGCGCGCCGCCGAAACTCTGCGACAGGCGCCACGCGCGCCAGGCCAGGTCGCGCTCGCCCAGAGCCTCGCGCACCTCCGCGAGGTGGCCCCAGACCTCGTCGTCGTCGGGCAGGCTGTTGGCGGCGACGGCCAGCGCGTGCGCGGCCTCGGTCGAGCGGCCCAGCTTGAACAGGACCCAGCCCAGCGAGTCCTGGTAGGCCGCGTTGCCCGGCTCCACGGCCAGCGCGCGCTGAATCATGGATTTCGCGTCGGCCAGCTTCAAGCCGCGGTCGGCCAGCGAGTAGCCCAGGTAATTGAGCGCGGGGGCGTCGTCGGGCTTGTCGGCGATCAGGCGGCGGAACTCCGGCTCGGCCTGGTCCATCTTATTGAGGCGCTCCAGGATGGTCGCCAACTGCCAGCGCGCGTCGCGGTCGTCGGGCTTGACGGCCAGCACCTCGCGCAGAAGTGCGACGGCCTCGTCGTGACGGCCCAGATCGTCGTCTCCCAGGGCCAGGTAGTAGGCGATGCGGTCGTCCTTCGGCCAGCGCCGCCGCGCCTCGGTCAACGTCGCCATCGCGTCCTTCATGCTGCCGGCCTGGATCTGATAGTAGCCCAGGCGCAGGTTCAGAGACGGATCGTCCTTGAGCGCCGAACTGTCCTTGAGCTCCGCGGCCGCGCGCGCGAAGTCTCCGGCGCGCTCCGCGTCGGCCGCCAGCCACGCGCACGCGGCCGGGTCGCCCGGATGGCGGCGCTTCAGTTCGCGGAAGGTCGCGCGCGCGTCGTCGTGACGCCCCGCGGCTTCCTGCAATTCTCCGACGTGGGCGCGCAGTTCCAGCGCCTCGGGATCGTCCTCCAGAATCTGGAGGTCCTCGGCGATCGCCGCGGCGGTGTCGTGCAGAACCTCGTAGGTCTGGGCCAGCGCCTCGCGCGCCGGTCCGGACTGCGCGTCGTCCAGCGCGATCGCGCGCTTGAACTTGTCGGCGGCGTCGGCGAGCTTTCCCTGCGTGGCGTCCAAGCGGCCCAGCTCGAAGAGCACGCGCGCGGCGCGGTCGGGATTGCGCGCCAGGAACTGTTCCAGCCGCGCGCGCGCCTTCTTCGGGTCGTTGGCCGCGGACAGTTCCACGAGCGCGAACAACGTGTCCTCCGACCTCGGATCGGACCTCAGCGCCTGCTCGTATTCGACTTCCGCTCCGGCCGGATCGCCCCGGGCCAGCAGGACCCGGCCCAAAATCACGCGCGAGCGCGCGTCGTTGGGCGCCAGCGCCAGGCGCAGCCGCGCCCATTTCTCGGCGCGGTCGAGGTCCTGAAGTTCCAGGGCCAAGTTGGCGGCCTCGCCCGCGATGAACGCCGACGTGGGGTCGAGCGTGAGCGCTTTCTCATAGGCCGCCAGCGCGTCGGGATAGGCGCCGCGCCGTTCCAGCAAGGTGCCGCGCAGATACTCGACCTGAGCGGCCCGCGCCGAGGCCGCGCCGGACGCCGGATCGGCCCGGACCGGGGCCAGCAGGACGATGAAGAGAGCAAGGGCGTTCATAAAAGGGGGACGTCCATGAGCAAGGCGTCCGCGCCGTCATTGTAGAACTTCGGCCTCCGGCCCACAACCCGCGCGCCGGCGCGCGCGTAGAACGCGCGGGCGCGGCCGTTGCGCTCTGAGACCTCCAGCGTCAGCGTCCGCGCGCCCGCGCGGCGCGCGGCGTCGGCCAACGCGGCCCACAGCGCGCGGCCGATGCCGCGCCCGTCCTCGGCGGCCGCGAAATCCAGCAGGCGGGCTTCCGCGTCCTGCGCGCGCGCCAGCGCGTAGCCGCGCACGCCGCCGTCCTCGGCGACGAGAAACAGGGCGTCCGCGCGCCCGGACTCCGCCGCATAAGCCTCGCACGACCAGCCCGCGGCAAACTCACGCCTCGCCAGCGCCGCGACCGCCTCCGCGTCGGCCGCGGCGGCCGGCCTAAGCACGAGGCTTTTCATAACCCGCGGGCTTCAAATAAAGCGGCTTAAACGGCGGGATCTTTCCGGCGCTCAAGCGCCGTCGCGCGACCGCCAGCAAATGCACGGTGCCCACGTCGACCAGCGCGACGCTCAAACCTTCTTTCTCCGCCGCCGCGCGCGCGGCGGGCCACGCTTCGGCCGGGGTCCACGCGGCCGGACCGCGCTCACGAACGCCCGCGCGGCCGCGTCGAAACTCCTGATGATACACCTCGCCCTTCCAGCCGGTCAGCGCGGCCAGCACGCGCGGCGCGTGCGAACCGTCGGCCGCCGCCTCCAATCGCGACAGCGCCAGCGCCGGTATCTTCAGTTGAAAGCCCGCGGCCGCGGCGAAGGACAGGCCGATGCGGATGCCGGTAAACCGTCCCGGCCCCGACGCCGCCGCGACCGCGTCCAGGTCCTTCCAGGATAGTCCCGCGCGCTTGAGCAGACCTTCGACGGCGGGCAGAATCGTCTCGTCGTGCGGGCGCGCGCCGCCGCGGCGCGCGGTGAATAGGCGCCCGCCCGCGTCCAGCGCGACGCTGAGCGCCTGCCCCGTCGCGTCCACCGCGAGAATATTCATTCGCTTCTTCATTTTAATCCCGACTGAAATCGTCGACGGACTGTCGACCCATGATTTCGCCGGCCGCTCTATCACGCGCACGGTCGACAGGTGAACTATCACCGGTGCCACTGATTATCGTTAGTGCCGCGAGGGTCGGCGCCGAAGTGACTCTCATTTATTTTTTGTCCCGCTCTTCTTCACGGCGACTCGCCGGCGCGCGTCGCGCACGGAAACCCGCCGCCCGTTTTTGACGTGCGAAAGCCGCACCTCCACGCGCCGCGCCGGCCAGCGCGGTACGGCCTGCGGCCACTCCACGACGACGGCGCCGCGCGGATCGCCCAACAATTCATCGAGGCCCAACTCGGATGTGTCGCCGGACGTCAGACGATATAAATCCAGGTGGTGCACGTTCAGGCGCCGACCGCGGTAGACGTGCGCGAGCGCGAAGGTGGGGCTGGTCACGCGGCCGCGAAATCCCGCGCCGCGCGCCAGGCCGCGCACGAACGTGGTTTTGCCCGCGCCCAGTTCGCCGTAGAGAAGAACCACGTCGCCCGCGCGCAGGCCGCGGCCCAGCCGCGCGCCCAGCGCCATGGTCTGCGCCTCCCCGCGCAGAATCACAACGCGGCGAAAGCGCGGGGCAGGTAATCGGGCAGATCGGAGGAGGACGTGCCCCACGCGGTCAAATCTTTTTCGGCCAAGTCCCCCGCGGTTCCATGCAGCCACGCGCCCAGAGCGGCGCAGCGGAAGGCCTGATCGCCCGCGACGCGCCCGGACGCGAGCGCCTGCGCCCACAGCCCCGCGATCAGGCCCGTCAAAACGTCGCCCGAGCCGCCCTTGGCCAGTCCCGTTGCGCCGGTCGGATTGAACACGGTACGCGCGCCCGAGGAAATCAAGGTGCGCCGCCCTTTCAGAAGGACCGCGCCGCCCCAGTCTCGCGCCAGTCTCTCGACGGCGCGAACGCGGTCGGCCTCCGACGACGGCTTGGCGCATTTCAGCGCGCGCGCGATCTCCCCCGGATGCGGCGTGAACACGCACGGCAGGCGGCGCGCGCGCAGGAGTTGGGCGACCGCCGCGGGCTCTTCGCGGGACAACGCGTTGATCGCGTCGGCGTCCACGACCAGGGGCAGGGCGAGCCCGGCCAGCGCGTGCAGGACGAAGCGCGCCGCGTCGGCGTGGGTGGTCAGCCCCGGACCCAGCGCCGCGCAGGTCACGCGCCGCTCGCGCGCGTAGACGCGCAGACGCTCCACGCCTTCCGGACGGAACGTTCCCGCGGAATTGTCGGGCAAGGCCAAGGTCATGGCGGAGGCAACCGCCGCCGCCGCCAGATCGGCCGCGCACTTAGGGACGGCGACCGTGACCAGCCCCACGCCGGAGCGCAGGGCCGCGCGCGCGGCC
>JABEUV010000133.1 GCA_013044195.1 Elusimicrobiota bacterium
CGACGACGCTGTTCTCGCAATGCCGCCGACAATCGTGCCTCAGCAGGTGGCTCCATTTCGCTGAGCGCTACCGGGTCGGTTTCGGTGATCGGTAAAGAATACACGAAGGCGCTTTGGAATCCAAGTATATCGAACCCAAGTTCCTGAAAATGATCCAAGCGGAACTGGCGCGCTCGTAGAAACCTCAGGTCCAGGCGCGCTGCCGTAGCGTCCCCTCTCAGGCGGCCCTTTGCCGCCGCTTCTCCGCCCAATGAACGCCCAGCGCCACGGCCAAATGCAGCGCCGCCCACGCCGCCGCCGTGGTCCACCGCAAAAGCGCCGACGCCTGGGCCATATAAAGCCACCCGAACGCCGCGCCCATCAAGGTCAAAGCGTAGTCGCACAGCGTCACGGCACGGTGGCCGCCGCTCAGCGTCGCGGCGCGCTGATAAAAATGCGAGCGATGCGCCTTATACCACGTCTCGCCCGCCCGTATCCGCCGCGCCAGCGTGATCGACGCGTCGAACAAGAACGATCCCAGGGGCATGACGCAGGCGATCAGCGGTATCCCCGGCCCCCGCCGCGCGCAGCCGGCGGCCAGCAAAAATCCCAGCAAGTAGCTCCCGCTGTCGCCCATGAATATCTTGGCGGGCGGAAAGTTGAACACCAGCAGTCCCGCCGCCGCCGCGGCCGCCGCCGTCAAATAGGCGGGCCCCCCCAGCCACGCCACCGCCAATCCCCCCAGCACCGCCTTGCCCAAAGCAAATCCGTCGATGCCGTCCATGAAATTGAAAACATTGACGAACCCCACGATCCAGAACACCGTCAAGCCCGCGTCCATGGGCAGACTCTCCGGCATCCCGGGCAACCCCACCGGCGCAAGCCTCAGACCCCCCAAGCGCACGGCGCCGTAAGCCAGAACGGTCTGCACGCCCAGCCGAACCGCCTCCGGCGTGGAGCGATAATCATCCAGCAGTCCCAGCAGAAAAAACCCGCCCGCCACCGCCGCAACCGCCCGCGCCGATCCTCCCCACCAAAAACAAGTCGCCGCTAAAGCCGCCGCCACCGCAATGCCGCCGCTGCGCGGCTTGGGAACATCATGCGAACTCCGCTGATTGGGATGATCGATGAAAGGCAGCCGCGCCTTGAACCGCACAAGCAAAGCGGCCGCCCCAGCCGCCACGGCAAACGCAATGCCCGCCGCGATCATGGCTTTCGCTCGGCCACCGGCCGCTTGACCCGCATCATGAAGTAACCGCCCGGACCATTTCCATCAGGCCCGCGTCCACCGTAAACGGCGGAGTCCAGCCCAATTGCCGCCGTATCAGCGAGCTGTCGACGCGCAGCGATCCCAGCAGGCGCGCGGCTTCGTTTGATCGTCCCGCCAGGCGTGCGCCCAAGAGCAGCGCGGACGGCGGCAAAGGCAGGAGCCGCGCCTGCTTGCCGCACGCCCGCGCAATGCGGCCGATGAGTTCGGGCGTGGACATATCCTCGCCGTCGCTGACCATATAGGTCTGCCCCACGGCGGCGGGATGCTCAATGGCCGCGCAGACGGCGTCGGCCAGATTGCCCACGGACAGCAAGCTCCTGGAATTGCGCACGCTGGCCAGCGGCATTGGCACCCCGCGACCAATCCAGGAAATCAGCCTTTGCATGTTCCCCTTGACCCTCGGCCCATACAGCAGCGGCGGACGCAGAATGACCGCCGGCAAGCCTGAGCGCGCGTATAGATCCCGGAGTTCCCGCTCCGCTTCAAGCTTAGTCCTTCCGTAAGCGTCCACGGGATTGCAGGGCGACTTCTCATTCCAAGGCGCGTCAATAGGCGTCGATTCCCCCATCGCCTTGACCGAACTGATGAAAACAAACCGCGAAACCTTCGCGCGTACCGCGGCGCGCGCAAGAACCGCCGTGGCTTCCACATTATCCCTGCGGTAAAGCGCTTCCGCATCGCCCCCGACTTCGTTCATCCGATGCGCGCGCGCCGCCAAATGAACAACCGCCGAAACGCCGCGCAGATGCCTATCCCAATCGGCCTCGCGTATATCTCCGACCGCGACCGCCTGGGCTCCCGCCGGAACGGCGTCAGCCGTGCGGCGCACGACGGCCCGAACAGTCCAGCCGCGCGCCATCAACACCGGAATCACCCGGCCAGCGACGAACCCGCCGCCGCCCGTCACCAGTGCCGTTTTCATTGATCTCGCAGGATCAGAGCCGCCAGAGCTGAACGCCAGAGGGCGTCTTGGCTTTCGTCAACGCCGCTTTCAAATCGGCCACGATGCCTCGACTTCCTTTGAGCCGCCCGACGATGAACGGCCACCCGCTCGAAATGAATTCCTTGTGCGCCACCGCCAGAATGACCGCGTTCGCCGGGCGCAGTTTCCTAAGCGGCAAAATCTTCACCCCATACTCGCGCAGAACATCACGCGCGTCGCACACGGGGTCGTAAACCTGCACCGTTGCTCCATAACTGCGCAGTTCCCGCACGATATCAATGACGCGGCTGTTGCGAATATCCGAGACGTTCTCTTTAAACGTCATACCCAGGACGGTGACAACGCCGCCCTTGACCGGATAATTCATATGACTGAGAAGTCTGACGACCTCGCGCGCAACGTGAACGCCCATCTCGTCGTTGATCCTGCGCCCCGCCAGAATGACCTGCGGCGTGTAGTTCAGTTTAGCCGCCTTGTGCGTCAAGTAATACGGATCGACGCCGATGCAATGGCCGCCTACTAATCCCGGCACAAAACGCAGAAAGTTCCACTTCGTCCCCGCCGCTTCCAGAACCTCGTGTGTGTCGATGCCCATGCGGTTGAAAATAAGCGAGAGTTCGTTCATCAACGCTATATTGATGTCGCGCTGGGTATTCTCAATGACCTTGGCCGCTTCCGCCACGCGGATAGACGGAGCGCGGTGCACCCCTGCCTCAACGACGCTCCCATACAGATCCGCTACGACCTCCAGCGTCCGCGCGTCCTGCCCGGAGACGATCTTTTTGATGCGCGTAAACGCATGCTCCTTGTCGCCCGGGTTGATGCGCTCCGGCGAGTAAGCGACGGTAAATTCTTTCCCGCACTTCAACCCGGAGAATTTTTCTAAAACCGGCGCGCAGTCCTCTTCGGTCGCCCCTGGGTAGACGGTCGACTCGTAAACCACGATGTCGCCCTTCTTTAGAATCCGCGCCACTGTCTCGGACGCGCGCAGAAGAGGTCCAAGATCGGGCACCTTCGCCTCGTCCACCGGCGTTGGCACCGCGATGATGTGTATAAATGCTTTTTTCAGACGAGCGGGGTCCGTGGTGAATTCGATGTCCGCGGCTTTCAATGTCGCGGCATCCGTCTCCTCCGTCCAGTCCACCCCTTTCTTGAGCGCGGCCACGCGTCGGGCGCTCACGTCAAAGCCGATCACTTTCCGTTTTCGCCCGAAAGCGGCGGCCAGCGGCAGGCCCACGTAGCCCAAGCCGATGACCGAGATCGTTTCCGCAAGTTCTGACTGTGACGCCGGTCGCCGGGAATCGTTCATTTTCTTGAATTCACAGCTTTGTGCAATACGTCCAGCATGGACGACGCCAAATTCGCTCGATCATAAGCCTTGGCCGCTTCCGGGCCGCGTTCGCGCCAGCGTGCCGCCGTTTCCGGATCGCTCCGGAAGCGTATCAATTCTCTGACCAAGGCCTCCGCGTTCTCGGGCTCGAAGACGGCGCCCACCTTTTCCTTCTCCACGATCGCCGCGGACTCCCCTTCCACGCCCAGGAGCACGGGAATTCCCATGCCCATGCTTTCAAACAACTTCGAGGGGATCACCGTTTTAAATAGTTCCGTCCTTCGCAGATGAATGAGGGCGACGTTCAGTATCGACCAGTAACGCGGCACGTCCTCCTTGGGAACCGTGTCGACGAACCGCACGTTGTCCAGGCCTTGATCAAGCGCTCGCCGCTTGAGGTTCGGCTTGTTGGCGCCGTCGCCAAGCAGCAGGAAACGGAAATCATCTCCTCCCGGGCGCGCGCGCATGAGCGCGGCCGCGTCCAGAATCGTCTCCAGGGCATGGGCCATGCCGTGCGTGCCGATATAACCCGCCACGATCTTGCCCTCGAATCCCAGAGAAGCCGCCAGGGCCGAATCCGGGGGCATCGGATGAAAGCGGCTTAGCTCCACGCCGTTGGTCACCACAAAGATCTTGTCGGGATTGACGCCGCGTCGGGCCAGGATTTCCTTGAAGGAGTGCGTCACCGAGACGATGGCGGCCGCCCGGTCATATAAAAAAAGCTCCAGCCGTTCCAGCGCGCGCAGAACGGGCCCGTCCTTCATCGCGCCGACCGCGCGAATGGACTCCGGCCAGAGATCGCGCAATTCGAAGACGAAAGGCGCGCCCTTAAAGAGCGAGACGACCCATGCCGCGCACACCGGGAAGAACTGCGGCGAGGTGCCGATCACCACGTCCGCCGGACCGGCCAAGGGCGACGCGATGATCGCGGCCAGCATATAGCTCACATAGTCCAAGATGCGCAGAGCAAAGCCCTCGTTGGGAACAATGAAAGTCCACACGCGCAAGACGCGCACGCCGTCCATCGTCTCCCATTGCCACAACCGGTTGCGGTAGCCGGCAAACACTTGGCCGCGCGGGAAATTCGGCGCGCTCGTGATCACCGTGACGTCATGACCGGCCGCGGCCCAGCGCCGACAATGCTCGAAGGTCCGGCTGGCCGGGGCGTTGACCTCGGGCGGAAAATTATCGGACAAAAACAGGATTCTCATGCGGCGCTCTCAACGGTGATGCGATGGCCGAAGATCAGGTTTCCTTTGCCGGCGGCGTCCTGGCGCAGGACGCGCGTCGCCGTCTTCAGTCCGAACCGCGGCGAGTATTCGGCGTCTTCCACCCGCCACGGCGCGCCCACCGCTTCAAACGCAATGCGCCGGCCGCCGCTGGCGCACGTCACGCGCTCCGGTCCGGCTTGCAAAACGCGCACGTCCGGATGCAGATGCACGGACCCGACCGCTTCGTGACGGCCGGACGCCTCCACGCGGTCCTCGATCGTCCACCCGCCATCGCGCCAGGCCGCCGTTCGGCGGTGCAGAGGCCGCCCCGGCAGGCGCGCGTAACCCGTGTGGGCGGCGCTCAACCCCGGCAGGCCTCCGTCCGCGTCCCACTTCACCTCGCAGGGATAACCGCGCCGGGCCACGCGGAAGTCCGCCCAAATCTCATGTTGTTCCGCGCCGTCGATCTCGACGGTGTTGTGCGCGCGCGTGCGGCGGAAACGCCCGCGCTCCGGTCCGGCATACGCGAAAGTCCCCGCGTTCACGGCCACCCGGCGTCCGCCCGCCGACAATTCGTAGCTCAACGTGTCGCAATGAGCATGGCCGGGCAAATAGTCCGGTCCGATGGCCCCCGCGTTCATGATCAGGCGCGTCTCGGCCGCCGCGAAGGCCCACAGACCGAATTGCGGACGCGCCGCGCTCCGCAGGCCCGGCGCCTGCGGAACGCTCAGGCCAAGCCGCGTTCCGTAAGCGAACAATTCGCTCGGGGACGGCGCCATGCCGAAGGCCGAATCGTTGAAGAACGCGATTTCACCGTCCGGGTGAATCGCCCCGGGTAAAAAATCAAACAGGCGCTGCGCGGCCGCTTGCGCAGGCCGTTCTAGAGACTCTAGGCCGTAGCTCCGCGCCAGGTTGAGGACGTCAAGCGCATCTTCCAGAATCAGCGCGTGATACATGGGGCTGCGCTCAAAATGTCCCCCGTCGGGCAGGATCTGCTCGGCCCATTGCTCCTTGAGAAGCCGCTCGCCCAGCGCCCGTCGGCGTTCCGCCTCCGGCCCGGTCAAGAACGCCCCCGCGAACGCCAGCGCCTTCGCGTCGGCCAGCAAATGATTGCCCAGGAGGTGAGTCTCAAGCCGCCGCTCCAGATAGCCGGCCTGGGACGCCAGGCTGGCCCGCATCCCCGCGTCCGGTTCATTGCCCGCCAGCGCCCACTTGATCCAGTTCACCAAGCGCCGCGCAATGGGGTACGGCTCCCAGCCCGTGCCGACCGGCCCCGGATTTTCCGAAATCCAGCGCGCCATCAGCGCGCGGTGCCAATCCTTTCGCGCCGGCGCGCCCTTGGCGCACAGGTCGTCGAAGTAATGAAGGTGGTACAGCCAAAGCCGTTCGCAGCCGGAATCATTCCAGGCCGCCGCAGACGCGATCTCACGTTCCTGATTGAGAAGTGCTACCCGCGCCGGACCCGTCATCGACGCCGCGCGTTCGGCCGGACGAACCCAGGCGGCTCGCGCGGAGCGCCGGTCGGGCGGGGCCGGCACTTTCACGGACGGACGCGGAAGGAGCTGGCGCAGGCGTCCCGTCCACTGGCACGGCTTCAAGTGCCGGGCCGTCTCGAAGTACCGCTCCAGGCTCATCGCCGGGTCCGAGCGGTCAA
Source organism: Elusimicrobiota bacterium (assembly GCA_013044195.1). Lineage (GTDB taxonomy): Bacteria > Elusimicrobiota > Elusimicrobia > UBA1565 > UBA9628 > GWA2-66-18. The sequence goes on from JABEUV010000133.1 coordinate 6,388, forward strand.
CTCCTCCGCGATGCGCTCTCCCGCGCGCCCATCCCACAGCGGCGGCACGCGCCCGCGTTTGCCGCCGCGGCGCAGGATGGCCCGCGCGCGGCGGACCAAAACCTCCGGATCGGTGCCGATCAACTCATTGCTGCCCAGCGTCACGGTGATGGGCCGCTCCGTGTTCGGGCGCACGGTCAGGCACGGCACGCGCAGGTAGGTGGTCTCTTCCTGGATGCCGCCGGAGTCCGTCACGACCAGCGCCGCGCGGGTTTGAAGAGCCAGGAACTCCAGATAGCCCAGCGGCTCCGCCAACGTGACGCCCTTGACGGTCTTGCCTTCCAGCTTGGCGCGCGTGCGGGGATGCACCGGAAACAGCACCGGCGCTTCCACGGCGATTCGTTCCAGCGCCGCCACGAGCGTCCGCAGATGACGCGGATCGTCGACGTTCGACGGACGGTGCAAGGTCACCAGGACGAACGGGGCGCAGCCTTCCCCCCGCCCCAGAGGGCTCAAGCGCCGCGCCGACGGCAGGAGCCGCACCAAGGTGTCGATCATGACGTTGCCCACGCGCCGGATTCGACTCGCGGGCAAGCCCTCGGCGCGAAGGTTCGCGTCGCCGTCGGCCGACGGCGTCAGCAGAATGTCCGCCAAGTGGTCGGTCACGATCCTGTTGTGCTCTTCGGGCATGGTCCGGTCGCGCGAGCGCAGACCCGCTTCCACGTGCGCGGTCTTGACTCCCAATTTGACGCAGACCAGCGCCGCGGCCACCGTGGAGTTCACGTCTCCGTAGATCAAGACCCAGTCGGGCCGCGCCTGCGCGATCAACGGCTCCAGGCGCATCATGACCTGCGCCGTCTGCTGGGCGTGGCTGCCCGAGCCGACTTCCAAATTATGTCCCGGCCGCGGCAGGCCCAGCTGGCGGAAGAAGACGTCCGACATGGCCGCGTCGTAATGCTGGCCGGTATGAACGATGGTCTGGGTCGCGCGCCGTCGCGCCAAGGCGCGATACACCGGCGCGGCTTTCATGAAATTCGGCCGCGCGCCCACGATATGCCAGATCTTCATTTCTCAACCTCGACCGGCGCTCCGCGCCGCAGGCTTTCCCGCGCCGCCAGCGCCGCGCGCGTGGTCAACGCGATCTCGTCCCAGGACACGCAAGCCGGTCCGCCCGCACGCACGGCCGCGAAAAACGCGTTCCACTGGCGCGCGTGGCCTTTGTCGGCCGAGGTCCAGTCGCGCGACGTGCGCTGCTTGCCGCCCCGGTAGACGCTCAAGCGCCGGAAATCCTCCATCACCGCGCTGACGCCGCCGCCATGGACCTCGTAGCGCTCCTTGCCCAGCGCCGCGTCTCCCTCGCTGGTGTAGAGGATGTCGGCGGCGCTGCCGTCCGCGTAATGAAGGCGCAGAACCCAGTCCTGCTCGCCGGGTTTGCGGCCCAACGCGCGCGCGTCCGCGCCGACGGGTGCGGCGCCGACCACGAAATTCGCCCAATCGATGAAGTGGCACCCTTCTCCGATTAAACGTCCTCCCTGCGCGGGGTCTGCCGCCCAATGCCCCGGAGGCAGAGCGCCCGCGTTGACGCGGATCTGCACGGCCTTGGGGCCGGCCACGTCTTTAAACGCGGCCTTGAGCGTCTCGGTCATCGGCGCGAAGCGGCGGTTGAAGCCGACGGCCAGAATGCCCTTGGCCGTCCGCCGCGCGGCGTCGATGCGCTTGAGTTCCTCGGCGCTCAGGCACAAGGGCTTCTCCACGAAAACGTTCTTTCCCGCGGCCAGCGCCGCGCACACCTGTTCGGCGTGGAGGTCGTGGCGCGTCAGGATGACGACGGTGGCCGTGCCGGCGTCGTTGAGCACTTCTTCCGCTTTCGACGCGGCGAAGGCGAAGCCGAAGCGTTCGGCCGCGTTCTTGGCGTGGGTGCCGGAGGGGCTGGCGATGCCGCGCAGAGACGCGCCGGAGGCCTTGATCGCGGGCAGCATCACGCCCGCCGCGAACGCGCCCGCGCCCAGCACGCCGACGCCTTCGCCGGGGTTGGCCGCGGTCTCCGCGCTCAGGTCCACGCGCGTCGTCGCCGACGCGTCGTCGGGATACTCCAGAACCACGCCCAACGCGCCGCGGTCGCCGCCCGAGATCAGGGCGTAGGCTTCCGTGCCCGAGGCGATGGGCAAGCGGTGCGTGATGATCGGGCCCAGGCCCAAAGCGCCGCCGGACATCAGGCGCACGAATTCCGCCATGTTCCGCTGTTCCGTCCAGCGCACGTACGCGTAAGGATAATCCAGGCCGCCTTCTTCGTATGCCGGATCGTAGCGCCCGGGTCCGTAGGAACGCGAGACCTTCAGCGTCAGCTCTTTTCGGTAGAACGCGTCGCGCGGCACGCCCAACAGGATGTTGCCCACCGCCACCACCACGCCGCGCTCCCGCGCCAGCGCCGCCGACAGTTCGATGGGGTCGTTCGTGGCGCCGTCGGCCGCAATTAAAATCGCGTCGAAGCCGCGGCCGTCCGTGAATGCCGCGCCCGCGCGCTCGGCCTCCGCGCGCAGGACCGCCTCCACGCCCGCCGCCCGCGCCACTTTCAGCCGCGCCTCGTCCAAGTCCACGCCGAACACGCGGCACCCGGCGGCCTTCGCCAAGCGCGCGGCCAATTGACCCAGCAGGCCCAGCCCGATGACGGCCACGGTCTCCCCCAGCTTCGCCTCGGAAAGCCGGAAGCCCTGCAGGGCGATCGCGCCCAAGGTGGTCAACGCGGCCTCGTCCCAAGACGCGTCCGCGGGCAAGAGCGCGCAAAGGTTCTGCGGCACCGCCGCGAACTCCGCGTGATTGGCGTAGCCGGCGCCCGCGCAGGCCACCCGATCGCCGACCGCGAAATCCTCCACGCCCTCACCCACGGCTTCCACCACGCCCGCGCATGAATAGCCGAGCGGCAGGGGTGCCTCCAAGCGGCCCTGTGCCGCGCGCAAGGTCGTCATTATCCCGTCGCGCCGGGCCTTGCGCAGAACTTGCCGCACCAAATCCGGGCGGCGCCGGGCCTTGCCCAGCAGTCCGCTCTTGGCGAAATCCACCAGCATGCGCTCCGTGCCCGCCGACACGGCCGAAGCGCGCACGCGCACAAGCACCTGCCCCGCCGTCGGCGTGGGCGCCGGCACGTCGGCGACGTGCGTGCGGCCGTCCTTGAGGTCCTGCAGAAGTTGTTTCACTTGATGCCTTCGATGACGAGAAACCAACCCATGCGGTTGGGGATGAAGCGCCGCAACCAAACCGGCAGATATTTATTTCTCGTTATCCTCACGTCGTAAGGGGTCAGCCTGGGCGTCACGGCGACCGACGAGAGCGACGAAAAAAGATTCTTCGCCTCCGCAAGTGAATAAGCCTGCGTGCCCAGGCTTTCAATATGGTGAAAGATGACGTCCGACAGCGTCCGCCACGGCCGCCCGCGCAGGAGCGCGTTCAGTATCCAGCATTGCAGAGCGACGAGGGAATGCCGATGGTAGACCATGACGCAGACGCGCCCGCCGGGCTTCACCACGCGCGCGATCTCCCGGGCGGCGCGAGGGGTGTCTTCCGTGTGATGGATGACGCCCCAAGAGTAAACCAGGTCAAAAGTTCCGTCCGCGAACGGCAGATTCTCGGCGTCACCCACATGGATATCGGCGCTCAACCCTTCATGAGCCAGTCGTGCCCGGACCAAGCGCGCGCCGTGCTCCGTCAAGTCGATGCCGGTCAGGACGGCGCCCGCGCGCGCGAAGCGAACGAAGTCCGTGCCGGCGCCGAAGCCCACTTCCAGCACGCGTTTGCCCCTCTGCTCTGAAAAACGGGCGAAATCGGCGATGAACGGCTCCTTCGCGTCGCGATCCTGCTCGATGGCCGAAAAATACTCCGGCGATCCTTCCGTGAGCCGGACGTCCCGCGTCCCGCAAGGAACCTTGTCCCAAAACCGGCGAACCTCTTCTTTCAATGTCATGTGAGTGCGGTGGCCTTTGCCGTGCGGTCCAGAAACTGCTGCGCCCATAGCTCCAGGGTGAGAAATTGCCATATTTGCAGAGCCCAGTCATGGGTCCCGCGGCGGTGCTCGTCGATCATGCGGCGCACGGCCGCTGGATTGAGCCAGCCGCGCTCGCGCAGGCGGCGCTCGGAAAGCAGGTCGTCGGTCATCTCGCGCAGTTCGCCCGAAAGCCAGTAGCCGACCGGCGCGCCGAAGCTGGCTTTGGGCTGACGGAGAACTTCCTCGGGAAGCAGGCCGTTCATGGCCTGGCGCAGGATCCATTTCGTGGCGCCGCCGCGGATCTTCATGGACGGCGGGATATTCCAGGCCGACCACCGCGCCAGTTCCCAATCCAGGAACGGCACGCGCACCTCCACGGAGTTCGCCATGCTCATCTTGTCGTTGTAGTTCAGGTTGAGGCTGGGCATGAAGGTCTGCGTGTCGACATAAAGCAGTTGGTTCAACAGGTCCGCCGGCGCGACGCGGTCGAAGGCGGCGCGGTGCATGACCGACGGCTCTCCGGGCAAGCCGGGAGCCAGCTCCTCGATCTGCGCCGCGCTTAGATAGGTCGCGTCTTGAATGAACTGCTCGCGCGGTTCCAGCGAGGCGCTGCGTCCCCACTTGCGCATCATGCGGGTGTAGCCCTTGAACGGGGTGCCGTTCATGACGGGCGCGGACCGCATCAGGGGATCAAGGACGCCCCGGCGCAGCAGAGCCGGCAGGCGGCGGTAGGCGCGACCGGCCAGGGCCGCGCGGTACTTCCGGTAGCCGCCGAACACCTCATCGCCGCCCGCGCCGGAGAGCAGGACGGTCGCGGACTTCTTGGCCTCCCGGCAGACCAGATAATCCGTGATGATCGCCGGATCGGCGGTTGGATCGTCCATGTGCCAGACCAGCTTGGGCAGGAGCTTCGCCACATCAGGCTCCACAATGATCTCTTGATGCTGGGCTCCCAGGCGCGCGGCCAGGCGCGCGGCGACGGAGGCGTCGTCAAGATTGTTCTCGCCGACCAGATGGCGCTTTGGGAAAGTGACGGTGTAGGTGCGCAGCGTTCCCGTGGTGGCGCGCCGCATGGCCGCGACGATGCTGGAGGAGTCCAGCCCCGCGCTGAGAAACGCCCCGACCGGGACGTCGCTGATCATCTGAGACTTCACCGTGGCCAGGAACCGCTCGCGCAGTTCGGCCGCAAGGGACGCGGCGTCGCCCGCGAAGCGATGCCCGTCCGGCGGGAAGGTCATATCCCAGTAGCGCTGGAGCGTCCAGTGCCCGCGTTCAAACAGCGCGAAATGGGCCGCCGGGAGCTTCTCGACGCCTTCCCAGAGAGTCCCCGGCTCCGGCACCCACAGGAAGGTCAGGTAGCTCCGTAAGGCGGCGCGGTCCATTTTAGGCTGGAGGTCCGGCAGTTCAAAGAGGGCCTTGGCCTCCGACGCGAAGGCCAATGACTTCCCCCGCCGCGCCACGTACAAGGGCTTAACGCCGAAATGATCGCGCGCCAGCATGAGGCGCGGGGCATTGCGCCGGTCGGCGATGGCGAACGCGAAAATGCCGTTGAGACGTTCGACAAATCCTGGACCTTCCTTCAAATAGAGGGCGAGCAGAACTTCCGTGTCGCTTGAAGAGCGAAATCGCACGCCTTCGGACTCAAGCTCCCGTCGGAGGGCCGGAGCGTTATAGATCTCGCCGTTATAGACGATATGCACGCGTCCGCTCTCGTCGGGCATGGGCATGTGGCCCGCCGGCGAAAGATCTTGGATAGCCAAGCGCCGCGACCCCAAACCCCACCACGTCCCATCGGGAAGCCGCTCATCCCAGACGCCGGAGTCGTCCGGGCCGCG
>JABEUV010000134.1 GCA_013044195.1 Elusimicrobiota bacterium
GCCGCGCGGGCGCGGGGCGCGGCTGGTCTTCGCGGGCTTTGAGGACCCGGTCGGGCGGGCGCGCGTCTTCGGCGCGCGCCGCGTGGAGACGGTTCGTCCTGAGTTGGGGCCGGACCCGGGGCCGCTGCGTGCGCGGCTCGCCGCGCGCGGCCACGCGGCCAAGGTGCGGCGCATCCGCGCGGCCATCGCGCGCGGCGACGTGTATCAGGTCTGCCTGTGCGCGTCGGCGCGTCTGGGCCCGGCGACGGGCGCCGAGATCCTGCGCCGGTTCTGCCGCCGCGGCGCGCCGCGCTTCGCGGCGTGGGTGCGCCTGCCGGGCGGGACGGAGTTCGTCTCGGCGTCGCCGGAGCTGTTCTTCGCCGTGGACGGCGACCGGGCGCGCGTGGAGCCGATGAAGGGCACGGCCGCGCCGGGGGCGCTGGCCGAACTGCGGCGCAGCGCCAAGGACCGCGCGGAGCTGGCGATGATCACGGATCTTCTGCGCAACGACCTGACGCCGGTCTGCCGGCCGCGCACGGTGCGCGTGGCCGCGGCGCGGCGCTTCCTGCGTCTGCCCTACGCGGTGCAGGCGGTCAGCGACGTGCGCGGGCGGCTTCAGCCCGGCGCGGGGCCGCTGGAGGTTTTGGCGGCACTGCACCCGGGAGGCTCGGTGGTGGGCGCGCCCAAGCGCGCGGCGCTGGCGATGATCCGTGAGCTTGAGCCGCGCCCGCGCGGGGCCTACTGCGGCGCGCTGGGCCTGGCGCGCGGCCCGCGCGCGGCGTTCTCCCTGCTGATCCGCACCGCGCAGCGCGGCGCAGGTGGCTGGGTCTATGGGGTGGGCGGCGGCGTGGTCTGGGGCTCGCGGCCCGCGGCCGAGCGGCGCGAGCTGGAAGTCAAGCTGGGGGCGCTATGACCGCCTACACCGCCTTGCGCGCGACAAGCGCGGGCGTGGTCTTCTTCGAGGAACACGCGGCGCGCGTGTCCCGCGCCGCGGGTCCCGCGGCCGAGCGGGCCTTCCGGGATTTCGCCGCGCGCGTCCCGCCGGGCTGCTGGGCGGTGAGCGTCGAAGCGTCCGGCGAATTGTCGGCGCGTCCCATGCCCGGCTCGCGCCTGTTTGACGGTATGCCCTCGCGTTCGGCGCTGAGCCCCTGGCCGTCGGGCGCGGGCCCGGTCGAGAAGGCGCCGCCGCCGGGGCCTTACGCGGCCCTGCGCGAAAACGGCGTCAGCGTCCTGCTGACCTCCCCCGACGGCGGCGAAATCTGGGAGTCCTGCAGCGCGGCGGCGCTGGCCTTCGACGGCCGCGGCCTGATCCACCCTCCCGACGACCGTCCGCGCGTGCGTTCGGTCGCCGAGACGTATTTGCGCGCGCGCTTTGCCGCGCGCCCCGCGCCGATCGCCGCGGACTCGCGCGCGCTCGTCCTGGTCAACGCCGTCAAGGGCGTCTGCGTGTTGGCCGCGCCGCGCTCCCGGGACTTTCCGCCCGCGCTCCTGGCCGAGCTTCGCGCCGCCGTGGAATCCTCGGCCCGCCGCGCCTGAACCAATTGCGCGCCCGGCGGCGCCATTACCAAACGCAAGTAGTTTAGCGTTTAGTAATACTATATGCTAAACTGTTAGCGTATGGTAATACGCAGTTTTTGGCTTGAGCACGTCGAGTCCGCCTGGAAGGAGCGCTCCTTGCTGTGGCTGCGCGGCGTGCGTCGCGTGGGCAAGACCTCGCTGTGTCGCGCTCTGCCGCACGTCGAATATTTCGACTGCGAGCTTCCGCGCGTGCGCCGCCAAATGGAGGACGCCGAAGGCTTTCTCTCCGGCCTGGAGGGCAAGCGCATTGTCCTAGACGAGGTGCACCGCCTGGCGGAACCCGCGCAGTTGCTTAAGATCGCGACCGACCATTTTCCGTCCATCAAGGTGATCGCGACGGGTTCCTCCACTTTGGAGGCGACGGCCAGTTTCCGCGACAAGCTCACGGGCCGCAAGCGCGACCTGTGGCTGACGCCCATGAACGCGGCGGACCTGGCGGACTTCAAAGGAACGCTGCGCCGGCGGCTGGTCCGCGGGGGACTGCCGCCGTTCTTCCTGGCGGAGGCCGATCCGGAGAAGGACTTCCAGGAATGGATCGACTCGTTCTGGGCCAAGGACATCCAGGAGCTGTTCCGTCTGGAGCGGCGGGCCTCCTTCGGCAAATTCGTCGAACTTCTCTTCGCCCAGAGCGGCGGCACCTTCGAGGCCTCACGCTTCGCCGCGCCCGCGGAAATCAGCCGCGCGAGCGTCACCAACTACCTGGCCGTGCTGGAAGCCGCGATGGCGGTCCTGGTCGTGCGTCCCTTCAGCACGCGGCGCTCCACGGAGATTCTGTCCACGCCGAAGGTCTACGCCTTCGACACCGGCTTTGCCTGCTACTTCAAAGGCTGGACCGAGCCGCGGCCGGAGGATATGGGCCACCTGTGGGAGCACTTCGTCCTCAACGAACTCCACTCCTGGGGCTGGCGCCCGAACTATTGGCGCGACAAGCAGGGCCACGAGATCGACTTCGTCCTGGCCGCCCCCGGCCGCAGTCCGACCGCGATCGAGTGCAAATGGACGCAAGCCGCCTTCGACCCCGGCCCCCTGCGCGTCTTCCGCCGCTTCTACCCCAAAGGC
>JABEUV010000135.1 GCA_013044195.1 Elusimicrobiota bacterium
CAAGATCAATCCGGCCAACAGCGCTGCGCGCTTCATCAGGCTCCCCTCCGGCCCAAGGCAACGATGCAATTATGCGTCTGCTGGACAAAAATTACAAGCCCGCGGTCGCCCGCGGCCGCCGTCAATCGACGAATTCCGCGGCCGATGGAGCGGGAAACATATCGCCCAGTCCCTTGACGGGACGGACATGGAGCCGTATCCTACTAGTAATACAAGTAGGATGGAGGGGTCATGCACGATCTTGATGTCACGCGGATGTCCGTCAAGGGCCAGGTGGTTATTCCAGGCGATATTCGACAGGCGATGGGCTTGGTGACCGGGACGAAATTCATAGTCGCGGGCGAGGGAGATACGGTGATTTTAAGAAAGATCGGGCGGCCCACTTCGGTGGAGGTCGGCAGGCTCTTTGGCGCAAGCCGGAAGTTGGCGAGACGGGCCGGCCTGAAGAGGTCGGACGTTAAAAAGGTCGTCGCGAGATCCCGCGCCGGCCGATGAGAGTCGTCCTCGACGCCAATGTGGTCGTAGCCGGAATATTATGGCTTTGGTCATGACCTGGGCGCGGGCCTCAAGTCCTTGGACTTGAGGCGATTTTTTCCTGCCAGGTGGGCTTGAGGTTGTAATAGAGCGTATCCGGATCGATATCGGCGCCGTTATTCCAACTGAGAACTCCTTCCTCGATCTCGCCCTCATCGAACTGGACGCCCGTCCACTCCCGGCCGAATGGTCCGGAGTGTCGACGCTTCCAAATTGAGCGAGGCGCCCCAGGGACTCCCTACCGCTGAAGGAGACCTTGAACGGAGATGTCTTCATCGACATCAGGCCAGTGGATGCCGATTCCGCCGCCGATCAAGCGCCATTTTTTGCGCTGGCTTTCCCGGGCGTTTCTTAAGCGCGGGAACCATTCCAGCGGCGCGCTGATCTCGCGTCCGTCCGCCAAGAAAACGACCAGAGAATTTTTTTCAAAACGCACTTCCTTGGCCAGGGCCCGAACAGACTTAACGGTCAAAGTATTCATTCCATTCCTCCAAGAATCGTTCTTTCCGCTCCTCGACCAGTTTCCTTAACTTGGTCAATTCCGCGGAATGGAATCCCCCCGACTCGGCCAATGCCACGGGCTTAAGCCAAAATTTTGCGTAGTTTTCCGCCGACTCGACGTGAATATGAGGCGGCTCGCGACGTTCATCGCTGAAAAAGAAAAAACGGAATCCCTTGAATCGTTCAACGGTCGGCACTCGCGGGATATTATCATATCCCAAAAATAGTATAGCGGCTCCGGCCGCAAATTCAAGGGGGGCCTGTGAGGCTCTCCACCGCAAAACGTACGGTAATTGCAGAGCGAGTCGAGGGTCACCCGGTCGGCCGAGTCCTTGGCCGCGCCGTTCAGGCGGCGGACTCCACGGCGTTGCGGCGGAAGGCGGTCGTCAGGGACGCGTCGACGGTGAACTCGCCGTCGTCCAAGCGCGCGATGAGCGCCCCGCGCTCGTCGACGAACTCAACGTCGGCGACGGCTCGTCCGTCGGCGCGCCGCGCGGCCTTGGCGACGACGCGCACGATTCCCTCCGGGAATCGTGCGCAAAACTGACGGTAGCGACCCACGCGGCTGGGCAGGCAGGGCGCGCCCATTTGCGCGACGGTCCAAAGAATCATGGCTTGGAACGCCGCGTCCAGCGCGGCCGGGTCCGCGCTCCAGCACTCGCGCAGAGGGTTCGGCGACCACGCCGACGGCGGCGGAGCCGTGCGCGCGTCCACGCGGATGCCGTCCTCGCCGCACGCCGCGACGTCGGTGATGAAGCGCATGGCCGGACCGTGGAACAGCACGTCGCCGTAAGCCGCATCCAAGCCGCGCGAATAGGCCGGTCCCGACACCGCCAACGACGGCGCGGGAGCGGCGGGCAGGCGCGACGAAAGAAGGATTTTGGCCGCGGCGTGCAGCACCCCGCCCTCGCCGCGCAGTTCCGCGGCCACGGCAAAGCCGCCTTCGCGCTTTTCGAGCGCCCCCGCGTAAGCCTTCAACGGCGTCGCGTCCCCCGGCCGCACGAAGACGCCCTTGAGCGCGCGCAGATCCTCGAAGCCGGCGAAGGCCAGCCCCGGGTGCGACAGCTGAGCCGCGTGCGCCAGCCACTCCGCCGACAGCGCCAACGGCAGGACCGCGCGGCCGTTGAGGGCATGCGCGGACAGGATCGTCAGGGATTCGAGCGTCAGGTCGCGCTCGAAAGCCAGCGAGAGAGCGGGCGCGGCCCTGCCGTGCCGCGCCAGCACCACGCTTTCCGCCGGGCCGTCCGCCAGCGATTCGGCGACCAGATGCGCGGCCCCGGCCTCCAGGCCGATCACGCCCACGCCCTCGGACGCGAACAGGGCGCGCAAGGAGGCGTCCACCATGCCTCCGTCCCACGGGCCCCAGCCGAGCGCGACGACGCGCGCGGGCGAACGCCGCGACAGCACTTGGGCGGCCTTATTCAGAGCCTCGTTGGCGATCGCGTAGTCGGACTGGCCGACGCGGCCGTAACGCGCGGTCGAAGAAGAGAACAGCGCGATCATGCGCAGCGCCGCCGGATTGAGCGCGTCCAGGAAATGGCGCAACCCAGCAAGTTTAGTGTCCACCACCGCGTCGACGGCCTGCGGGGTCTTGTCGGCGATGCGCTTGTCGGCAAGCACGCCCGCGCCGTGGATCAGGCCGCGCACCGGACCGAAGTCGCGCGCGGTCTCGGCGACGAGCGCCTTCACCGCGGCCGCGTCGCGCGCGTCGCAGGCGCGGTAGCGCGCCTCAACACCCAGCGCCGCCAGAGCACTCAGCGTCGCGCCAATCTCCCGTTCGGCCAGAATCCGCTTCGCCTTCTCGCCGATCGCCTTCGGGCTCAGGCCTTTCTCGCGCGCCGCGATCGCCGCGCGCAGTTCCGCCTCCGTGCGCGCGGAGTCCAAGCCCACGGGCTCGGCTCCGGGCGCGGCGCTGCGGCCGACCAGCACCAGACGCGGCTGAAACTCCCGCGCCAGCGCCAGGGCGCACGCCGCGGTCACGCCGCGCGCGCCGCCGGTCACGATCACCGCGTCGCCCGCCTGGAGCGGACGTCGCGAAGGCGCCGGAACGGCACGCTCCACGAGCGCGACGCCGCGCGCACCGGACGCGTTCAGCGCCGTCTCCACGGGACCGTCGAACATCAGTTCCTTGGAGAGCAGGGCCGCGGCCGCGTCCAGCGGCAAGGCCGGGTCCACGTCCACGGCCCGCGCCGAGGCGCGCGGCCATTCGCGCGCGGCGGTCTTGACCAGCCCCGCGATCCCGCCGAACGCGGGATCGAAGTCCCGCCCCTCGAAACCGAGCGCGCCGTCCAGGCGCGTGACCGCGGCCAGCAGGCCGCGTCCGTCGCGCGCGTCGAAGCGGCGTCCCGCCGCCTGCGCGAGCAAAAACGCTTTTTTAAGCCACGCCTCCGATTCCGCCGTCCACGGGCAGCCGGGCCCGGCGGGCCGCGTCGGCGCGACGAGCACCAGCGCGCCCAACTCGGCCGGCAAGGCTTGCGGCTCTTCGATGGAAACAATCTGGGTCTGAAAACCCTTCGCGCGCAGTTCGCGCGCCAGGGCCTCGTCCAAGCCCGAGTCGCGCGAGATCGCGACGACCAAAGACTTATCGAGGGCGAGCGCGTCGCGCGGACCGACCGGCGACAATTCCGGCACCAGACGCTGGAGCTCGCACGGCTCGACCCTCACGACCGCCGACGGTGCGGCGGCGACAACGGCCTGCAACGCGGGCGCGGCATCGGCGACGGCCATGCCCTGCGCTAGATAATCCGCGATGGACTTCAGCGTGCGCAGCGTTCCCAGATGCTCGGGCTTCACCTTCGGCGCGCCGGGGAGTTTTTCTTGAACGGCCGACAATATCTCCACGCGCTTGATCGAGTCGATGCCCA
>JABEUV010000011.1 GCA_013044195.1 Elusimicrobiota bacterium
CGCGACGCCTTCGCCGCCCCACCCTCCGCGCAATGGCTGCAGCGCGACCTGCGCTCGGGCGACCTGGCGCGTGAGCTCTCGGCGGTCCGCGGCGCCGCGCGTCCGCGCAACACCGACGCGATCGCCCCCCTGTCCGGCGTCCTTCTGCGCCTGGACCAGCCCGCGTCCTTGCGCGCCGCCGCCGCACTCGCGCTGGGGAGCATCCGCGATCTGGTCGCCGCCACTTCTCTCATACAGGCGTTGAAAGACCCCGACGCCGGAGTGCGCGCCTCCGCCGCGCTCGCGCTTGGGCGCCTGCATGCGCGCATCGCCGCACCCGACCTGGAGCGCTCGCTCTCGGTCGATCCGGCCTGGACCGCGCGCTACGCCGCCGCCGTCGCGCTCTCCAAGTTCCCGGGCGCGGACATCGCACTGGCCGCGTCGCTGTCGGCCGACCCGGCCTGGCAGGTGCGCCAGCAGGCCGCGCGCTCCCTTCAGTTCCTGCCCACGCCGCGCGCCCTGCACGCGCTCACCCGCGCCCTGCTGGACGCAGACGCCAGCGTCCGCGCCAGCGCCGCCTTCTCCTTGGGCGAGGTCGGCGGACCGGCCGAGCGCCGCGCGCTGTCCTTGGCGGTGCGCGTGGAGACCGACCCGGCCGCGCGCCTGCTGATGAACGACGCCGAGCGCGTGGCGCTGGCGCGGCCTTAGTTTCGGCTGCGGCGCGCGCCCAGCGCGGCGTCCAGCCACCGCGCCAGCTTCGGCCGGAACTCGCCGCCGTCCCGGCCTAGCGCGAGCAGATGGCCCGCGCCGGGCACGTCCCAGAACTCCTTGGGGCCCGGCGCGCGCGCGTAGAGGCGGCGGCCTTCGGCGTAGGGCACGACGGGGTCGGCGGGCGCGTGCAGCATCAGAAGCGGCACAAGTTTGCGGCGCGCGATGAGGCGGCTCGGAGAAAAACGGTCGGAGATCAGGACATAAGCCAGCCACTGAAACGGCCACGTCGGCCAGAATTGCGCGAGCTTGGCGCGCGTGACGGACCGGTAGGACGAAAACGTGGAGTCCAGAACCAGCGCGCGCAAGCCCGCCCCGTCGCCGTCGAGTGCCGCCAGCGCCAGCGCCCCGCCCAGGCTTTGGCCGATCACGACCAGCGGCAAGCCCGGCGCGCGCGAGCGCGCGAAGGCCAGCGCGGCCTTGCCGTCCGCCACGGATCCATCCAAGGATTTTTCTCCTCCCGACGCGCCGTAGCCGCGGTAGTCGAAGGCCAACACGTCCCAGCCTTCCAGCGCCAGCCAGTAGACGTAGAGAAAATGAGAGGTCTCGTTTTCTCCGTTGCCGTGGAACTGGACGATCACGCCCTTGGCCGGGCCCGGCCGCGCGGGAAACCACAACCCGCACAACTTCGTGCCGTCGGCGGAGAGGAAATTCACGGCCTCGTATTTCGCGCCCGCCTGCTCCGGGCGCATGTGCAGGGCGCGGTCGGGTTGAAGAAATACATTCGTGCAGCCGGAAGTCAGCACGGCGCAAATCGCGGCCACGGCCGCCGTTTTAATAGTAGAGGCTCGCATACAAGCCGCTCTCTTGATAGCGTCCGCGCACCATCGCCTCCGCGCGCCAGGCGAAATTCTTGCTCCACGACCAGTTCAGCGCCGCGCGCGCGCGGTCGGCGGGCGTGCGGTCGCCGAAAGGCTGGGCGGTGAGCGCGCCGTCGATGAGGCCGCGCAGGCTGGGCGTGACGTCGAAGGCCAGGCCCCCGCGCAGTTCTCCGCCGGCGCGAAATCCGTCGCGCAGCGCCGCGCCGACAGCGCCCTGCGCGCCCGCCAGCGCGTAGGCCAAAGCCCCCGGCCATAGACGCAGGGACAGCCCCGCGTCGATATGGTTTTGATAGACCAAAGACTGCGACGGCGGCCGGCCCAGTTCATAGGCGGTCTCAAGACCGGTCCCCACCGACCACGACGGCTTACGCGTCCAGGAATCCCACGGCGAGGCCGACAAAATGTCGACGAGTTTCAAGTCGCGCACATAGGTTTGGTCGCGCCGCTCGTCTTCGCGCAGACGGAAGGAAAACCCGTCGAACTCCTGTCCGGGCGAGTAGGCCTGCGGCCGGTCGGCCAGCTCGTGATAGCCCGCGCGCCAGCCCAGTTCCGTGAAGCCCCCGCGGCTCGACGCGCCTTGGCCCAGTTCCAGGCGGTGACGGTCATGGCCTTGATCGGGCGGGGCGTTGTCGTCGGGCGGCGGCAGGTCGGCGGGCGGATCAGGAACGCGCGCGCGACGCACCAAGATCGCGTGCTCGACGACCCGCACCGAGTCCGGCACGTCCGGTCCGTAGCCGCTGCGGTAGAGCACGATGTCCTGAGCGGAGTCCAGCACCAGCGCGCGCCGCGCCGCGGGCAGTCCCGCGCTTAGGCGGTCGCCCTGCGCGGCGTCGCCGTCGGCATAGGCCCGCGCCGCGCGACGCTCCGCCGCCGTCAGCAGGCGCCGCCGCGCGACCAGCACGGTCCCATGCGCGGGCCGATAGCGCACGCTGCGGACCAAACCCGGCACGGCGCTGACGGCTTTCGTCGCCTCCGCCGGGGCGACGATCAAAGGCTGGCCGCGCAGAAGGCTCAGACGCGGTGCCGCCGCCTCCAGCACCGGCATCAGCTGATAGGCGCAATTTCTCGACAGGAAGTAGTACGGAAACTTCGCCGGTCCCAGTTCCCAGGCGTGCTCTGCCAGGCGCGAGATTTCGGCGCTGGACAGCGCGAGGCGATACTCCCACAAATCACGATTTTCGCTGTTGTTGTATTCCTCAACGCGCATGTAATACGGCATCACCATGTAGGTTCCCGGATAGAGTCCGAACAGGCCCTTGAACGCGAAGGCCAGGCCGCCGTCGGAGCCCGTATCGGCGCCGTAGTTGAGCGTGTTGTCGAGGAGGCGGCGATCCTCGCCGGGCTCGGAGCGCTCCAGGCGCAGGAACGCGTGGCCGAACATGGACGACGGGTTGTCCATGTAGGCCGAGGCGAATATCAGGCTTACGGAGCTTAGATCCAGCCGACGGCGCCAATCCTCGAAGCGCGAGCAGTCGGCGGGCGGCAAAGTCGCCGGGTCCAAGCTCAGGCTGGTTTCCAGCCACGCCGCGCGCGCGGGAAATCGGCAGCGCGGGTGCTGAACGCCGCCGCCCGGCTCCGCCGCGAACAGCCCGCGCACCTCGGCCTCCAACTCCGCGCGCGGATTTTTTGCACCGTCCGGCGCGAGAAAAAAATCCGGCTCGGCGTCGCTTTCGGGGCGTCCCAGCCATCGCGACGGCCGCCAATGGCCCAGCTTCAGCCACGGCGCCTTTTGCCACAAGCGCAGCTCACGGGCGCGCGCCAGCGCCGCGTCCGGGCCCGCGGGCGGCGGCGTCGGGGCCGCGCGGGCGACGGCAACCAGCAGAAAAAAAAGAAGAGGGCGGACGATCCGCAGACCGTCCGCCCTCCGTTTCAAGACCCGGCTCGCTTTAGAGCGCGCAGGCCTTGGCCATCGCCGAGTTCGAGCCGATCGCCTGGTCCAGATGGATCAGGAGCTCGGAGGAAGTCGTCTTGTCGCTCGGAAACAGCGCGTCGTAGTGCGATTTCGCGAAGGCCTGGAACGGCGCCGCCGGACAGCCGGACAGCGCGGCCAGGGACGCCGTGTACTCGCCCTTGCCCGCCGCGAGTTCCTGCTCCAGCACGCGCAGGTTCGACGCGGTGAACACCTCGCGTTCGCGCGAGGACTTGATCAGACCGCCCGAAGAACAGCCAAGCGTGCCGGTCGTGATCGCGAACGTCTGGTTGCCGGACGTTCCGTTCGTCGTCGCTCCGAGGATCTGATCCACGGGGCGATTGTCCTTGAACAGCTGGGCTCCGAGACCGCAGCCCGCGTCGTTCTGGCTTCCGGCATGAGCCGCCGACGCCAGCCCGATCACGGCCACGAGCATCCACAGCGATCGCTTCATTCCTGAGCCTCCTTGTCCGTCTCTGTCCCCCGCCGAAGCGGGAGCGTTGCCATAGTAACCCCTCGCCGCGTTCCTGTCAATCCCCATTTCATCTCTTTTTTTCCTTCTGCCCGCTCCCGGAGCACACAGTACAGCATGGTTCCCCGCTTGCAGCGACGGCCGCACGTCAATGACGATATGGCGACGCCCGGATATATCACAGACATGGCAGGCATCGATAATTGCTGTTATACTGATTGGGATGAAAGTAAAAAAGTATCGAGTCGTGATAGTACCGGGCGAGGATGGGTACTTCGTGGCGGAATGCCCTTCCATCTCCGGGTGCGTCTCTCAAGGAAAGACCAAGGCCGAGGCGGTCAAAAACATCAAGGAAGCCATCGAATTGGCTCTTGAATGCTACGAAGACGACCACAAGCCTCTTCCTCTCGACACGGCAGAAATCATCCAAGTCGCCGTCGGGGCGTAATGAGCCTGCCGCTCTTATCGGGCGGCGAGGTCGTCAACGCTCTTCTTCGGCGCGGATATTATGTGCGACGCCAGAAAGGAAGCCACATTCGCCTCTATCATGCCGCGCGCGGCCCCGTGACGGTTCCCGACCACAAGGAAATCGATCGAGGAACTCTGCGCTCTATTCTGCGCCAGGCCGGTCTATCTCCAGACGAATTCGCCGACTTGCTGTAACGCCGCTTCATCCACCCGCGGCACGACACTAACGACCGGCACGCAAGCAATAGACAGCGCAGGCCGCGGCGATGTGCCGCGGCCTGTCAATCACGAGCGGGACGGCGTCAGTTCTTGGCCGGGGCGTCCGCCTTCTTCGGCGTGCCGGTCACGTCCAGTTCGATGGCGATCTCGTCGCCGACCAGGACGCCGCCGCTGTCCAGCGCCTTGTTCCAGTTGATGCCCCAGTCCTTGCGGTTGACCGTGGCGGTGGCGGTGAAGCTGGCCTCCACGTTGCCCCACGGGTCCTTGCCCACGCCGTCGATCTCCAGGTCCAAGACGACGGGCTTGGTCACGCAGTGCATGGTCAGATCGCCGTGAAGCTTCGCGTGGTTGCCCTTCACGTCCGTGACCTTCGTGCTCTTGAACGTCATCGCCGGGCACTTGACCACGTCGAAGAAGTCCGCGCTCTTCAGGTGGGCGTCGCGCTTCGGGGTGTCGGTATTGATCGAGGCGGGGTCGATGTCGGCTTGCGCGGACCAGGACTGAGGGTTCTTCGGGTCGTAGGTGAAGGTGCCGCTGAACTTGGTGAAGCGGCCCGGAACCTTGCCGAAGATGTGCGCGGCCTTGAAGCCCACGACGGTGTGGGCGGTGTCCAGCTCATAGACCTCGGCGCGCGCGCCGGCGGCGGCCAGTGCGGCGAGTGCGGCGGTGAGGATCAGCATCTTGCGCATATTATCTCTCCTGGGTGCGTCGTGCCGGGCGCGGGCCCGGGCTCGCTATATGTAACTAATTCGATTACATCAGGTCAAGCGCCGCGCGCCCGCGCGCAGAAGAAAGCCCGCGCCCAAGCACGCGGCCGCCGCGGCCGCGCGGGCCCAACCTCCCTGCGCGCTCAGCGTCGCCGTCGCCGCGATGCCGAGAAGCGGCAAGGCCGCGCCGCCCGGCGCGCGGAAGGCCGACGCGCGTCCGCGCCGGCGGTCGGCCAGCACGGCCGCGCAGGTGGCCGCGTACTGCGCGCCGATGACCACGTTGCCGAAATCGACCAGCCGCTCGAAGTCGAGCGTCAGCGCCCCGGCCAGCGCCGCCGCGGCCGTCAGCAGGATCGCCGCGCGCGGCGCTCCGCCGCGCCCGGAGGGCCTCGCCAAGACCGCGGGCAGATGGCCCTCTTCGGCCAGCGCCACCAGGTAGCGCGGCCCGCCCAGCGCGCAGCCGGCCAAGAATCCCAGCATCGACAGCAGGGCCCCCGCCGCGATCAGCGCGCCGCCCGCCGGGCCGAACAGCGCGCGCCCCGCGTCGGACAGCGGCGTGGTCGACGCGGCGAGGCCCGGAACGCTGGCCAGCGCCGCCGCCTGAACCAGCATGTAAAGGACGGCCGCGCCGCCCAGGCTTGCCAGCACCGCAAACGGCGCGTCGCGCTCCGGCGCTTGCGCCTCGCCGGCGGGGACCGGCACCACTTCGAAGCCTTGAAACGCGAAGTACGCCAGAAAGCACGCGCCGGGCAGGGGCGACCAGCCGTGCGGCGCGAACGGCCGCCAGGACGCCGCGGCCAGCCGCGGCAGTCCCGCCAACGCGAGAGCGACCAGCGGCAGAAGTTTTGCCGCGGCCAAGACCACGGCCGCGCGCGCGCCCGGCCGCGCGCCCAAAAGGTTGAGCCCGGCAAATCCCGCGACCGCCGCGGCCGCGACGATCTTGGCCGCCCAGGGGGAGCCCAGTGCCGGCCAGAACGGGACCGCATAGGCCGACAGACCCGCCGCGATGGCCGCCCAACTCACGATTTCCACAATCCAGCACAACCAGCCGATCGCAAAGCCCGCCGTGGGGCCGAACGCCTGCTGGGCATACAACCCGGGCCCCCCCGCGCGGTCGCGCGAGGACGCGGCTTCCGCAAAACACAGCGCCACCGGCGACAGAAGAAGCGCGGTCAGAAAAAAGGCGGCGATCGACGCCGGGCCCAGCATCCCGGCCAGCAGTCCGGGGAATAGGAAGATGCTGGAGCCCACCACCGCGTTGACGCCCAGCGCGGTCAGGTGGCTGCGCGTCAGCGGACGGCGCCCGCTCACGGAGCGGCGGGAGCCGCGCCGGAGGCGGGCTTGACGACCACCGTGGTGCCGATGAAGGTGCGGGTGTAGAGCTTGCGCGCGACGGCCAGAGGCAAGGTCAGGCAGAGGTGTGCGTAGGCCTCGTGTTCCTTCTTATCCAGCGGAGGCCCGTGAATGATCAGTCCTTCGTGGGTGAAAAGAACGTACTCGCCCAACGCGCGCGCGCGCGAGGACGTGCCGACCTGCGGCGGATCCCAGTCCAAACGGCCATCGGATTCCTCGGACTTGCCGCGCTCGGGATGGGCGAAGCGCTCCTTGGAAACGATGACGGCCCTCGCGGGCAGGGCGCGGCGATCGCCGCCGACCGCGCGCTCGCGCGCGCCTTTCAGCGGCAGGATCTGGTCGATCTGGTCGCCGTGCATGATCTGCACTCGGTCGGCGGTCGGGTCGACCAGCACCCAGGTGGTCATGATCTCCCATTGCTTTTCTAAAAGGCGCTTTTCTTCGGAGAGCGCCAGGCCGCCCTCGAAAAGCACGCGCCGCGAGCGCGAGAGGCTGGCCGCGTCGCGCTTGGCGCGGTCCAGGTTGACGGCGACCAAGTTCTTAAGCGAGCGCCGCTCCGCGATCTCCACGTCCAGGTCGTCTTGCGCGGCCGCGGCCGCCGCGAACCCCGGCCCCGCGGCCGCGGTCCGCGCACGCAGATGCGTCTCCAACGCGCGCAGTCCCAGAAGGACGAACACCCCCGCCGCCAGAAGGGCCGGCCACGGAACGCGGCGGTCCAGGCGGCGCAGCCACGTCGAGAGGGACGCGCTCATTCGAAAATAAAAACCTCCGTGCCGACCGGGACCATGTCGTAGATTTTTTCCAGATCCTCCGCGCCCAGGCGCACGCAGCCGTGCGACGCGGGACGGCCCAGCATCTCCACCGAGCGCGTGCCGTGGATCAGGTAGCCGTCGCCCAAATTCAGGAAGTACGCGCCCAGCTCTCCGTCGACGAAACGCGACGGGTCGTCCGGCGGCGGCACCGGCTCGCCCGACTCCACGAACGACCAGTCCGGACGACGCCATTTCGGATTGACACCCTTGCCGATCACGCGGAACTTGCCGCGCGGCGTCACGAACTCCCAGCGCTGGCCGCTTTTACGGTCGTAAAGCTTGCCGCCGCGGCCGACCGACACGTCGGCCTGCCACAAAAGCTTGAGACCGCGCTTGAGATACAAACGGTTGGCCTTCGCGTCGACGACGACGTAAAGAGAATTCTTGACGCGGCGGCCCACCTTCCCGCGCAGGACCGCGACCTCATCCTCGATCGCCTTCTGCGTGCGCAGATAGCCCTTGTCCTGGGGCAATATATTGGGGAGGCTTTCCAAGAACTCGGCCTCGCGCGACTGAGCGACCGACTCGCGCGTCAGGTCGCGCAAGGTCTTCGCGCCTTGGTTAAGCGCGTCGGCCTGGGCCTCGACGCGCCGGGTCCGCGCCGACAGCGCATCGGCCGCAGCAGAAAGCTTCCACATCCGCCAGCCGAACGCGCCCAGCCACAGGACCAGTCCGAACGGATACAGCGTGCGCCCGAACGCCGTCCAGTCCGTCTTTTCAGGAGCGTTCATCACGGTTCGGGGATGTCGTCGAGCCGTGCCGTCGGGGGCCGACCCGCCAAGGTCGCCAGCGCCGCGAACGCCGAGCGCGCGGCGTCCGGCGCGTCCGAGAAAACGCCCGAACGCGGCGTCAGCGTCGCGCGCAGGACCGAGTCGCCGCTGGCGGCGTCCAGCGCGTCGATACGCGCGGACGCCCCGCCCGGCTCATACGTCAGCAGGACCACCGCGTCGGCCCCCGTCGCCGCGCGCACCTGGGCCAGCACGCGCGGGTCCGACAGCGCGTCAAGAGAAATAGGCGTGCCGGCCAGCCCCGCGTCGGACTCGTCGAGCGACGTCGCCGTCAGGCCCGCGCGCCGCGCCGCGTCGACCAACGCGCGCGCCGCCAGCGCGTCCTCGCGTCCGCCTCCGGTCAACGCCGCGACCGCGACGACTCTCGCCTTGAAGGAGGTATTGCGCGCCAGGATGTCCGTCTTGGGCGGCATTGAAGCGCACGCGGCCAGCGCGGCGGCCAAAATCACGGCGGCGGGCGTTCGTCGCATAGGCGCAATTATAGAACAAAGCCCCGCGGGGTTTCCCCCGCGGGGCCTTGAGCCGCACGCGCGCGTCTTAGAAATGCGTGTCGAACTTGTAGTTCAGGTTCGCCGAAACGATGCTGGCGAAGTTGTCGAACGAGCCATAGAAGCCGGGCTGTCCTTGCGCGATCTGGTTCTGATTGATGGAGCGCGTGTGGAAGATCACCGCGTTGTAGGCCACGTCGACGCCCACCGCCGGCGTGATCGCGTAGCTGGCGCCGACGGTCAGGCCGTAGCGCGGGATGTCGGCGAACGCCGGGTCGAAGGCGCTCTCCGGCAAAGACGCCCCCTGGTAGTAAGCTCCGCCGCGGAACTGCCAGACGTCGTCCTTTATGTAGTTGGCGCCCAAGCCGAAGTTCAACGTCTTGCGCGGGTCGAACTGCTGAGGATTGCCGCTTTGCAGGACGCTGTTTTGCGCGGTCGTCAGCCCGCTGTAGGTGATGCCGAGTTGACGCGCGTCGTACCAGTCGTACCAGGCGGCGTCGGCCTCGATGGTCCACTTCTTATTCGGCATGTAGGCGTAGCCCAGCTGGACGTTCTGCGGAATAAACACCGGCGCGGTCGCGGCGGCATTGAACGTCTGGCCGCCGAACACCAGCGCGCTGGCGCCGGTCAGCCCGGCCAGCTGAACGTTGCCGCTGAGGCTCATTTTCACGTTGCTGTGGTAGACAAGGCCGATCTTGTGGTGTTCGTTGGGCTGGAGCGTCGCGCCCACGTGGTAGCCCCAGCCGTCGCCGGTGGCGGCAAGCGCCGAACTGCCGTCGGGAGACGACGTCGGGGTGCCCGACAGTTTCGTGTTCAGGGCCGACTCGTTGATCGCGTGGTCGAGCGCTCCGTCGATCGTGTCGTAGTAGTCCCCGCCGACGCCGATGGAGAAGCCGGAGCAGACCTTGTAAGCGACGGACGGAGTGATGTCGATGATGCGCAGACGGGCATCGGTGGCGGCATAACGCACGGGGCTATCGCCGTCAAAATGCGTCTCCAGGCCGTAGGGATCGACCACGGCCAGGCCCGCCGCCAGCTTGCCGTCCAGGAACTGCGACGAGATGCCGAAATTCGGGATGAACACGCTGGTGGCGCGCGCGCCGGAGACCGCGCCGACGGGCAGGCCCGGCGACGCCTGAGAACCCGCGTTGGTAAAGGACGGGCTGGCGTTGACGTAGGTGCCGCCGATGGTGACCTGGGTGCCTTTAAGGGCGGTCAAGCCGGCAGGGTTGGTATAGGAATCGGAAATATCGTCGGTGGCGCCGGCCACGCCGACGCCGCCCATGCCGAGGGACTTCGCGCTGATGAGCTCGCTGCTGTAACTCGCCGCGCCCAAAGCGAAGGCCTGACCGGCCATGCTCAGCGACAACAACGTTCCGGCCACTGCGTGAAGCCGCTTCTTCATGCTCACGTCCTCCTGGGGCGCTGGCGCCCGCAGGGGCGTTTATAACAATACCTACGAAGAGTGTCAAAGGAAAAAGAGCATTTAAACTGCTAAATTAAGGGGGTCATGGCGCTATGGTCTTGGCCGTTGCGGCTGATATTGTTCGCGGCGGGCCTGGCGGCGTCCTTCCTGCCGCGCCGCGCGGAGATGTTTTTGGGGCCGAAACTGGGACGACTCGTGCTCGCCTGCGGCGGCTTCAAGCTCAAGACGGTGCGCGAGAATATCGCGCGCTGCTTTCCGAACTGGACCCAGGCCGAGCGAGAACGCCTGATCCACCTCAATTTCGAACACTACGGGATTCTGTTCTTTGAGTTCCTGCATTTCTTCTCCCCCCTGCCCGGACACTACCGCGCCTATGCGGGACGCATTTCCGTTCTAGAAGGAACCGAGCATTGGAAGAAAGCAATCTCGCGCGGCAAGGGCGTGATCTTCGTGTCCAGCCACCTGGGATTCTGGGAGATGAGCGCCGCCGCCGCGGGCCTGGCCGGAATGGCGCCGACCGTGGTCACGACTTACTTGAAGCCGAAGTGGCTGCACGACAAGATCGTCGCCGCGCGCCGGTCCGCCGGCGTGAGCCACGCCTTCCACCCGGGCTCCGTGCCGACGGTGATGAAGGCCCTGCGCCGCGGCGGCAGCGCCGCGTTCATGAACGACCAATACTCGCGCCCGCCCATGGGCCTGCCGGTTCCGTTCTTCGGCGTGAAGGTCGACACTTTGGCCGCCGTCGCCCCGCTGGCCCTGCGCAGCGGTGCGGCCGTGGTGCCCGTCACCGTCCACCGCGACGCGGCCGGCCTCTGTCACGTCGTCATGGAGCCGGAGATCGAGTTCGGCGACGCCTTACGCGACGCCGAGAGGGCCACGGCGATCATCGCCGCCATCGTCGAGCGCTGGGTCCGCGCCCGCCCCGAACAATGGCTCTGGATTCACCGCCGCTTCAAAAATGTCCAAGAGGGTCAGTCCTTGACGCCCCCGCAAGCTGAACTTAAGTTGGAAAGGACTGACCCTCAATGAACGAACTGATCGCGCTGGCGCCGCCGGACGCCGTCAAGATCATGTTGACGCTGTTCTTGTGCTTCTTGATCGGGTTGGAGCGCGAGGACCGCGCGGCCGGCGGCGCCTATTCGTTCGGCGGCGTGAGAACCTTCCCGTTGATCGGCTTGCTGGGCTACGCGTTGTCTTTGCTGTCGACGGCGTCCAGCCTGCCGTTCGCGGCGGGCTTCGCGGTGATCGGAGCTTTCCTCTTTATCTCGTTTCGGCACAAGATCGACGACCACCCGACCTCGGGCGTCACGAGCGAGGTCTCCGCCCTACTGACCTACGCCCTGGGCGCGCTGATCCAGCGCGACTTCTACTGGATCGCGGCCACGCTCGTGGTAATCAGCTTGCTTCTGCTGGAGCTCAAGCGCGGCCTGGAGGACCTCTCGCGGCGCTTTGCCGGCGAGGAGATACTGTCCTTCACCAAGTTCCTTCTGCTGGCCGCCGTGATCCTGCCCGCGGTGCCGGACCGCAGTTTTACCTCGTTTGAGCTCAACCCCTACAAGACCTGGCTCGTGGTGGTCGCCGTCAGCGGCGTCTCCTACGGCAGCTACGTGCTCCAGCGTCTGTTCAAGGGACGCGGCGGAGTATTAACCACCGCCCTGCTGGGCGGCGCCTACTCCTCGACCGTGACCACGGTCACGCTCGCCAAGAAATCGCGCGGCGCGGGAAGGCCGCGACTGTACGCAGGCTCCATTTTGATGGCGTCGGGCGTGATGTACGT
Organism: Elusimicrobiota bacterium; assembly: GCA_013044195.1. Taxonomy (GTDB): domain Bacteria; phylum Elusimicrobiota; class Elusimicrobia; order UBA1565; family UBA9628; genus GWA2-66-18. Next base: position 11,988 of record JABEUV010000011.1, read on the forward strand.
GCGCCTGCTGGGCTTGCTTTGGATGTTCAACCGCGGCCTGTTTGCCTTGCTGGGACCATCCTTCGCGATCCTGGCCTTGATCGGTCTGCTCGCGGGACTGTGGTGGGCGCACCGCCCCGATACCGGCGGCGGCGCCGAGACGGCGGCCACGGCGCCCAAGAACCCGCTGGAGCTCGACGCGGCGTTCCTCTTCGCCGCCTTGTTCGTCGGCATCCTGATCGTCACTCACCTGGTCGTGACGTACCTGGGCAACGCGGGAGTCTACGGCCTGGCCGGGATCATGGGCCTGACCGACGTGGACCCCTTCATCATGGGCATGACCCAGTCCGGCGCCGGCACCGCCCTGAACGTCGCCGCGGCCGCCATCGCCATCGCCGCGGCCAGCAACAACGCGGTCAAGGGCGTCTACGCCTGGACCTTCGCCGAACGCGAAACCGGCCTGCCGTCGCTATTGCTCCTATTGGCGCTCGCAGCACTCGGACTTCTGCCCCTCCTGCGCTTAGGCTAAGCGCACGGCGTCGAGCGTCGCCCGTATGCGCGCGCCAAGCTGACCCACGGAGTAGGGCTTGCTGAGGAATTCCGCGCCCGACTCGAACACGGCGCGTCCGGGAATGGCGTCTTCGGTGTAGCCCGACGTGAACAGAACCCGCACGTCCGGGCGCAGGAGCGCGATGGCCTCAGCCAACTTGACGCCGCCGAGCTTGGGCATGACCATGTCGATGAGCGCCAGACGCACCCGCCTTTCCCGGTCGCCGCGCAGAACCTCCAGAGCCTCCTCTCCATCGGGCGCTTCCAGCACCGTGTAGCCCAGCGCGCCGAGGATGCGCGTGCTCAATCGCCGGATGGGCGCCTCATCTTCGGCGATCAGCACGGTTTCGGTGCCGCGGGGCGTCGGGGCCGAAACCGCGGCGCGCGGCTCGGAGATCTCGGCCGCGTGCTGCGGCAGCAGGACCTCGAACGACGCGCCCTGCCCCCCCGCGCTGCGGCAGACGATGGCTCCGCCGTTCTGCTTGGCGATGCCGTAGCAGGTCGCCAATCCCAGCCCCGTACCTTTGCCCTGCTCCTTTGTGGTGAAAAACGGCTCGAAGAGATGCGGCCTGGCCGCAGCGGGAACTCCCGGCCCGGTGTCGGACACGACAAGCCGGGCGTAGACCCCGGCGGCGAGGCCGTCGTACGCCGCCACTGCGCCCGCGTCCAACTCGACGAGACCCGCTTCGATGGTCAGCTTGCCTCCCTCGGACATCGCGTCGCGCGCGTTGACGGCCAGGTTCATCACCAACTGCTCGATCTGGCCGGGGTCCGCGCGCACCACCGCGGGCCGCGGGCCGGGAACGACCGACAGCTCAATGTGCTCGCCGATCACGCGACGCAGGAGCATGGCCATGGACAGAACCGCGTCGTTGAGATCGAACGGCCGGGGCTCGATGACCTGGCGCCTGGAGAACGCCAGCAGTTGCCCCGTCAATGCCGCCGCTCTAGCACCGGTGCGCCGGATTTCCTCCAGGTCGGCGCGAACCTGATGGCCCACGGGCAACGCCGCAATCGACATCTCCGAAAGCCCCAATATCGCGGTCAGCAAATTGTTGAAGTCATGGGCGATCCCTCCGGCCAGCCGGCCGACCGCCTCCATCTTTTGCGCTTGGCGCAGCCGCGTTTCGGTCTCCATCAACAAGCGCTCGCTTTCCACCCGCGCGGTGACGTCGCGCACGGCGGCGACGACCCGAGAGCCCGCCTCCGACTCGATTTCAGAGGTCCGGACTTCCACGGGGAACTCAGCGCCGTCCTTGCGCCGGTGCCGCCGCGCATCGGCAAATCCCCCCAAAATCGGCCCCGGCTCGGCGCAGAGCGCGGCGGCCGGAAGTCCGGCCGCCTCGTCGCGCGAATAGCCATACATCGCCAGGGCGATATCGTTCATCTCCAGCACTCGCCCGGCGCCGACATCGATGACGACCAGGGCGTCGGCCACGGCGTTGAAAAGGCGCCGCCAATTGCGTTCGCTGTCGCGCAACTCGCGCAAGGCCCGATTCCAGCCGGTGACGTCTCGCAGGATCGATATGCGCACGAAGCGCCCCTCGGACAGATGCCGCACCGTGGTCACGTCGGCCTCGATAAGTTCGCCGCTCTTGGTGCGATGGCGCCAGACACCCCGATTTTGGTCGCCCGGATTCGTCGCCAAGCTTCGGCTCAGCCGCGACGCCTCATCCTGAGACCGGTAATCAAGAATATTCATCGCCAGAAATTCATCGTGGGTGTAGCCGTAGCGCGCGACCATCGCGTCGTTGACCGCAAGAATGCGCAAGGTCGATTCGTCGTAAACGACCATCGGATTCGGATTGCGGTCGAATATCGCCCGGCAGGTATCCGCAACACTCATGAGCCCAGCGTAGCGGAGGAGCGATGACGCGGCGCTTAAGTCGGGATTAATTCCGCCTCAGCGCAGGCGGTGGACCAAGCCGGTGATCAGCGCGTCGGCGCCGTTCCAGGCGATCTGCACGCCGATGCAGAGCAACAAAAACGCGACCACGCGCAGAACGCCGTGCGCAGTCGACGGCGGAATGACGCGCGCGATTTTGGGCGCGTAGGCGTAGGCCAGATACACCAGCGCGCACAGCGCGGCCGCGGCCAGGAACAAGCCGACGTGAGTCAGCACGTCGTCGGAGAAGACCTTCCGCGACGCGTGCGCGCTCAGCGTCAGCATGACCACGATGCACCCCGGACCCGCCGTCACGGGAAACGTCAAAGGATAGAACGTGCCTTGATCGGCGTCGCGCGGCGAGGAAGGCCGCGGCGCGTCGGACGGCTCATCCTTCTCATTGAGCATCGACCAGCCCATGGCGGCCAGCACCAGGCCGCCGGAGACCTGGACGATGGGCAAGGAAATGCCGAAGAAGCTCAACGCGGCCGAGCCCACCAACTCGACGGCGGCGAAAAACAGGATGGTGTTGAACGCGATGCTCCGCGCCAGCGCGCGGTACTCCCCCGCGGGGCGCACGCCGACCAGCCCCAGAAATACCAACGCGGAGCCCAGCGGGTTGACCACGGGCAGAAGCGCGCTGAACGCCAGCACGAAGTATTTCCAAATAAGCGGCATGAGATGTTCCCGATCCCGACTTGTTAGACGGCGTCCAGCATGGCCTGGGCGTGGCCGGTCACCGAGACCTTGCGCAGCGCGGCCTTGATCCGGCCGTCGGGACCGATCACGAACGTGGAACGCTCCACGCCCAGGAACTTGCGGCCGTACAAGGTCTTCATGCGCCAGACGCCGTAGGCCTTGCAGATCTCGCGCTCCTCATCGACGAGCAGAGGGAAGGGCAGGCCGTGCTTGGCCTTAAAGCCCGCATGGGATTTGGCCGAGTCGGGGCTGACGCCCAGCACCACGACCTTCTTCTTGGCGAAGTTGTCGTAGCGGTCGCGGAAATCGCAGGCCTCGGTCGTGCAGCCGGGAGTGTTGTCCTTCGGATAGAAGTAGAGCACGACGGACTTGCCCTTGAGCGCCTTGAGCGACCAGCCGCGGCCGGTCTCGTCCTGCGCGGAGAAATCGGGAGCCTTGTCCCCGACGGAGAGTTCGCGCGTCTTGGTCGCCATCCGAGCATTGTACTTCTATGTCCCGTGCGAGTCAAATCCGGCGGCGTATACGGGCATTGACGAACAGATAGCGATAAACGTAACTTTCACAATATCCATGCTCCCGTCTTCCAACACCTCCGAGGAAAACACGGTGCGTCTGATTCTGATTGAAGACTCCGACGACGATGTCGAGCTCATCGGGCGAGAGTTGACGTCCGGCGGAATTCGATGCGAGATTCGGCGCGTGCAGGCGCTCGTCGAATTAGGCCGCGCGCTCGCCGATTTTCGTCCCGACGCCGTGCTGTGCGACTATCTTCTGCCCGGCTTTACCGCTCCCGAGGCGCTGGCCTTGGTCCGGTCCTCGCATCCCAATCTTCCTTTCTTATGCGTTTCGGGCAGCGTCGGCGAGGGAAAAATCGTCACGTTGCTCAAGGACGGCGCGACCGACTGCGTGCTCAAGGACCGCCTCGCCCGCCTGCCGGCGAGCCTGCGCCGCGCGCTGGAGCAGGCGCGGGAGCGCGCCGACCGCCTGCGCGCCGAGGAAGAATTGAGCGCCAGCCGCGAGCAACTCCTGCAGGCGCAGAAGATGGAGGCGGTCGGGCGCTTGGCCGGAGGCGTCGCGCACGACTTCAACAACATCCTGACCACGATCTCGGGCTACGCCGAGCTCTTGAACGCGGCCCTGCCGTCCGATTCTCCACACAGAGAGGATGTGAACGAAATACTCGCCGCCTCCGCGCGGGCCGCCCAGTTGACGCGTCAGCTCCTCGCCTTCGGACGACGGCAGGTTCTTGAAATGCGCGTCCTCGACCTTAACGAGATCGTGCGCGGCGTTTCGCGCATGCTTACGCGGGTGATCGGCGAGGACGTGCGCATCGAGCTGGCCTTGGCGCCGGACTTGCGCCGCGTGCGCGCCGACTCGGGCCAACTGGAGACCGTGCTGATGAACCTGGCGGTCAACGCGCGCGACGCCATGCCCAAGGGCGGGCATCTCAAACTGGCCACGCGCGCCGATGGGGACTTCGTGGAGCTGACGGTCACCGACGACGGACTGGGCATGAGCGCCGAGGTCCGCGCGCGGCTCTTCGAACCTTTTTTCACCACCAAGGAGAAAGGCAAGGGCACCGGCCTGGGACTTTCGACCGCCTACGGCGTCGTGCGCCAATCTGACGGCACCATCGATGTGGAAAGCTCTCCCGGCCGCGGCGCGACATTCCGAATCCGCCTGCCCGCGACCGACGAGGAGGCGGACAGCGTGCGCGTCGGCGCGCCTGCCGCCGCCGCGGGCGGACGCGAAACCGTGCTCGTCATTGAGGACGAGGCGCCTCTGCGCCAGCTGCTGGTCCGAGTGCTCGGCGAACTCGGCTACCACGTGATCCCGGCCGCGGGGGCCAAGGAGGCGCTTGCGGCGTCCGCCGAGACCGCCGGGATCGACGCGGCGGTCGTGGACGTCATCATGCCCGAGCTCGACGGCCCTTCGCTTGTGGCGCGCCTGCGCGAAAGCCGCCCCTCGCTCAAGGCGCTGTTTATTTCCGGCTATGCCGATCAGGTGCGCCTGCCTGAGCCCGAAAGCGGCAAGTCCTATCCATTCCTCGCCAAGCCCTTCACCTCCGCGGCCTTGGCCGCTAAGCTCCGCGAAATGCTCGACGCCCGGCCTTAAAGGAAAATTCAGCGCGAGCTCAGCGCGCGGACGGCGCCCGCGTCCATAATGGGAACGTCGCGCGGAGGCCGCATGAAAGCTTGCGCTTTATTCGCCGTCATCATCCTGCTCCTGTCGGCCTGCTCGGGACCTCGGGCGCGGCTTGTCGGCGGGCGTATACCCGACGTTTTGGACGAGAGGCCCGAAGCAAGCGCCTATTTCGAGGCCGTCGGCATCGGCGCGTCGGACCCCGCCCTGCCGACCGAAACCCAGCGGCGCGCGCTGGCGCGCGACGCGGCCATCGTGCAGGCCCAATACGAACTACTGTCCATGATCAAAGGAGTGGAACTCGACGGCGGCTACAAGATCTCGCGCGCCATCGAGGTGGACTCCACGCTTGAGACAAAGGTGAACGCCGCCGTACGCGGCGCGGAAGTCTTAAAAAGCGAGTTCACCTCCGACGGCGGCTGCGTGGTCACTTTGCGCCTACCCAAACGGCGGTTGGGCGCTGAAACGGGTCTGGCGCTGCGCTGAGCCGCGCGGATTTTGAATTGTCTGTTGACATAGGGGCGCGCATGCTTTATCCTATGCAAACCAAGCAATGCCCGCCAAAATACTGGTCGTAGACGATGACCGCGCGATCCTTGGTCTCGTCAAGAAATTTCTAACGTCCAGCGGCATGACCGTGATGGTCTCCGACGACGGCTCCGAGGCGCTCCTGCTGGTACGCGACTCCAAGCCCGACCTGATCTTGTGCGACGCCGCCATGCCTGGGCTCGACGGCCACGCGCTGTGCCGCCGCATCAAGGCGGAGGCGACGACCGGCTCAATTCCCGTGATCCTGATGTCCGGCGAACGCGTCGACGACAAGTCCATGCTGCAGGGCTTCGAGGGCGGCGCCGACGACTACGTGCTCAAGCCATTTTCCCTGCCGGTTCTGCTCGCCCGCCTTCAAGCCGTTCTGCGCCGCTACGCGACCGCCCGCTCCAGCGACGAGACGCTGCGCAAGTGCGGCCTGGAGCTTGACGCCGCCGGACGTACGGTCAAGGTCGGAAAGTCCCCGGTGTCCCTGACGCGCAAGGAATTCGATCTGCTGGCGGTGCTGGTGGAGAAGAGCGGCAAGGTTCTCTCGATCCCTTACCTTCTAGAGACCGTCTGGGGCTACGATCCCGCCGACTACAACGACCCGGGCACCGTCGAGGTGCACGTCTATCACCTGCGCAAGAAGCTGGGTCCCACGCTGGCCAAGCGCATACTGAACCTTCCCGGCCTCGGCTACAAGTTCGACGACGCGCCCGCCCGCGTCGCTTAAGACCGACTTCATCCCGCGTTCGGAACGCGGTCATCGCGCGCGGTTATGCTGAGAGCATGGACACGCGCTCTCTTCGCAGGCTCCTGGTCCTCGCCTCCCTGGCTCCGGCGCCGGTCTTCGCCGCCTCCGGGATGGACGGTCTGGCGCGGGAACTGGCCGACGGCGCGCGCGCGGCGGGCCTGGCGCGGGTCGCCGTCGCGCGGCTGGAGCCCGCCGGAGGACGCGACGACGGCCGCGGCGAGGCGCTGACCGAACAGCTGACGTTGGCCCTGGTGCGCGGCGGCCGCGTGCAGACGGTGGAGCGCTCTTTGCTTGGCAAGCTTGCCGATGAGATGAAGCTCGACCGGACCGGCGCCGTCGCGGGTGCCACCGACCGCGAGGCCAAGCTGGCCTCAGCCGACGCGCTGATCGTGGGCCGCTACGAGATCACCGAGGGACGCGTGCGCGTCTATGCCCGCGTCGTCGAGGCGCAGACCGGCATCATCGTCGCCGCGGGCGGGGCGGACGTCGCCGACGATTCGTCGGTCGTCCTGCGCGACGCCGTCGCCGCTCCCGCCGCGGCGGAAACCGACTGCTCGGCGGCCTCCGAGCGCGTGGCCGCGGTGCAAGAAGACATGCTCGACCTCAAGGCGCGCTACTGGGCCTTCCGGCGGCGGCTGGGCGTCGACGAGACCGCCGCCCGGGCCGACGCGCGCCAGACCATCCCCGACGCCGACCAGCGCTCGCGCTACGAATACGCTCTCGCGTCCTGGACCGCCGCCGACGAGGTCCCCCCGCTCAGCGGCGCGGAAGTCGCGCGCTTAAACGAGTCGCAGGCCCGAGCCCGCGAACTCGTGCGCTCCTGCCGGCTCTAAAATACCGGAGACCTTGATCGGGCGCGACTCCCGCAACGCGGGCGCGAGAAGCCGTCAAACCTGCGCGGCGGGCAAGTAGCTCTCCACTCGTTTGGAGACCTCAGCCACGGCGTGCTCCTGGCCCTCACGGACCTCCCAGATCGACACGATCGGGAAGAATCGGGTAAACAGAACGTAGAGCAGCGAGAAGCCGGCGAAACACGCCGCAAGCAGCGAAACCTCCACCCAACTCGGCGTGTAATGGCCGCCCAAATAAGGCAGGCGCGGACGCACGAGCGTCGGCACGACGATCAAGAAGCGCTCAAGCCACATGCCGACGCAGATAGGGACCGAGGCGATCACGACTCCGGCGACGGTCTTTCGCAGCGGCGAGGCAAGGACGGTAAACGGGATCACGAAGCAGGTCGCGATCATCGTCCAGAAGTACGGCGCGTAGGCTCCGGTGAGCTTGGACCAGAAGATCACCATGTCGTCGGGCGCGGCGCCGTACCAAGTGGTGATGAACTCACAAAACGTGAAATACAGCCACAAGCAGCACATGACGAGCAGCAGCGCGCCGAGATTCTGGAAGTGGATCGGCCGCAGATAATCGCCCAGGCCGTACGCCCAGCGCAGGATCGCCATCGCGATGATGAGAGCGGCGATGCCGGAGAAGATCGCTCCGACGACGAAATACGGCCCAAAGATCGCCGAGTGCCACATCGGCTGGATCGTCATGCTGAAGACGTAGGACACGACGGTATGGACGGAAACGGCGACGGGGATCACGATCAAAGCCATGATCCCGATGCAGGACTCAAGGACATGAACCTGATGCGGCGTACCGGTCCAGCCCAAGGACAGCAGGTCGTAGAGGCCGCGGCGCCAATCGTGCACGTGATCGCGCAGTATCGCGATGTCGGGGATAAGCGGCAGATACAGGTAGATCATGCTGCCGGTGATGTAGCCCGTGATGCTGCAGACGTCCCACAGCAACGGCGACTCAAGGCGTCCGTTAAAGAAGACGTTGAGCATGCGGTCCGGGCGCCCGAGGTCGAGGATGATGTTGCCCGCGCCGAACAGAATCACGAGCACCGTGATCACCTCGGCCGAACGCGTAATCGCGCGGCGCCACTCGGCGCTGGCGATGCGCAGGATGGCGGAAATGAGCGTGCCGGCGTGCGAGATGCCGATGAAGAAGACGAAGTTCGTGATGTAGAAGCCCCAGAACACCGGGGAGCCCAGGCCCGTTACCTGAAGGCCGTGGTAGAGCTGCCAGCCCCACGCGAAAACACCCCACAGCGACACGGTCAAAAGCGCGCCCGCGGTCATGAGCGTCCGTGGATGCGGGCGGTTTAAGATCGGCTCGAGCAGGACGCGTTCGCCCGGACGGAGCTCCATCGGCGGCGCGTCGGCGGGGCGGCCCGGCACGGCGATCGTCAGGAAAAGCTTCCAGAGTATCCCCGCGAAGACCAAGAACAAAGGCGCCTCGACGATTCCGATTGCGACGGCCGGCTGCCACATATCATGAAGGCTGCGCAGTTGCAGCGCGCGCCAGATGAACCAGAAGCCGACGGAGATCGCGAAAGCGCTGAAGGCGCAGAGAACGGCGAATTGCACATAGAAGGTCCAGCTTCTTTTCATGCCCCGCCTCGCAGATAGGTGACTTTGGGATGGGTCCCGAGATCTTCCATCAAATGGAAGGCGCGGTCGTCTTTGGAGAGGCGCGCGACGTCGCTGTCACGATCATGCAGGTCGCCGAATACGATCGCTTTCGCCGGACACACCTCGGCGCACGCCGTCTGATAGTCGGCTTGCGACAGGGGGCGATGCCCCTCGGCCGCCGCTTTCTCCTTGGCGCGCTGCAGACGCTGATGGCAGAACAGGCATTTCTCGACGACGCCGCGAGGACGCACGGACACATCGGGATTGAGCCCCGCTTCCATCTCCACCGGCCACTGCGGCGTCTTCCAGTTGAACTCCTTGCACGTGTAGGGGCAGGCGTTGACGCAGTAGCGGCAGCCGATGCACCGCGCGTAGACCTGGCCGACGATGCCTTCAGGATTAAGATAGGTCGCGTAGACCGGGCAGACCTTGATGCAGGGCGGGTCATCGCACTGCTGACAGGGCATCGGCGCAAGGCGCTGCTTGGGCGCAGGATATTCGCCCTCGTTCAACGGCAGGATCTTCAGCCAGCGGATCACGCGGTTCATGGCCGCGTCCTCGGGGTTGCCGAGAGAGAGGTTGCTCTCGGCCGAGCAGGCGACGACGCAGGAGCCGCAGGCCGTGCATTTGTCGAGGTCGATGACCATGCCCCAGCGGCGCCCCTCAAGCGACGACGGCTGCGAACGCCCGACCTCGGCCGCCAGAGCCTTCTTGCCGACGACGAGAGCGGCCAGGGCGGCGACGGGAGCCAGCCCGCGCTTGAAGAACTCCAGGCGCGAGACCCCTTGCGGCGATTCTTGAGGCTGTTCGCTCATACCGGCTCCATGCGCACGCGCGCGCCATCAAAAGACTCGGCAAGCTCCATCGGATTGGCGCCGACGCCCTTTGCCCAGCGTCCATAGGACGTATGTCCGAGACCGAAAGGCACGCTGACGACTCCGGGCATCGCCGAGGAAAGAACCCGCGCCTTGACCTCGATCTTGCCCGCCGGCGACAATATACGAGCCTTCCGCCCGTCCTCGACGCCGCAGGCCTTCGCGGTGTCGGGGTGTATCTCGGCCCAGGTCTCCCATTGCTCGCTGGTCTGCACGCCGGCAAGGCTCTGCAAATAGGGAAGATGCGCTCCCTCACCGCGGGAAAACGCCAGCGGCGTAAAGACGCAGAGCTCGAGCGGAAAGTCCTTGTCCTTGGGCGCAGGTTGCGAGGCGTCCTTGAGCGCCGACGCAAGCGGCGCATAGTCGACGGGCCCGGCCGGTGGCGAGGTCAAACGTTTGTGCCAGCCAGCGGCCTTTGTCTTGGCGTAATCGCCGTAGTCTCCGCCTCGTCCGAGGGCAAGGAATATCTCCCCCGCGTCCTTCGTGTCGTAGAGCGGCTTGACGCTCCGCTCCGCGAAGTTGACCGTCGTCCCCCCCGAAAGCAGGGTATTCTCGGACGCATGCAGTTGCTCGAGCGGCGTGCGGCAGGGGAGCACGACGTCGGCATATTCCGCCGTCTCCGTCATATACGGTGTGACCGCGACGACGAAGTCGGCCTTCTCGAGCGCGGCCCGCCAGGCGCGCGGCGCCGTGAAAACCGGGTTGACCCGGTCGATGAGCACGACGGAGGACAGCTTCGACGAGTCCGGCGCCGGGCGAGCCTCTTGCGGACTGGCCCGGAAATACGCGCCCAAACCGCCGCACAACGCGTTGAGGGAATGGACCGCCATCTGGCTCCACGCCGGCGCGCAGCGGCTGCCCAAAGCGACGGCCGGCCTCTGCGAGGCGAACTTCTCGGCAAGGACGCGCAACGACTGCTCGGGCGCTCCCGTCAACTCGGCGGCGCGCTCGAACGTGAACGGCTCGACGGCCCGCGCCAAGGCGTCCAGTCCCCGGCCCCCGCGTTCGTGTCGGCCGGTCTTCAGCAACTGGCGCGCGACGGCCAGCGCGACATAACCGTCCGTCCCGGGCCGCGCCGGAATCCAGGAGTCTCCTTTGCCGGCCGTGACCGAAAAACGCGGCGCGACGGACACGATCTGCGCGCGCGGAATCGAGGCGCGCAACCGGCCCCAGAGCCTTTGAGTTTCAACGTGCGATGATTGCGTCTGCAGCCAGTCGTCGCCGAACGAGACGACAAGCCGCGCGCCCGCAGGGTCGCACGAAAGCGCCCCGCCGTTCATCGCAAGATGGGCGTCGAGCGGCGGCTCTCCAGGCGCAAATCCAAAATGCAAAACACGGCCGCCAAGAGCCGTAAGCGACTCCAGCCCGACGTCGCGCAGACGGGAAAACGTCACGGCGTCGAAGGCCCCGGGGCGCAGCTTGGCGGCGACGAGCTTGAGCGCTTCCTCCCATGGCACGTTCTTCCATGAGCCTTTTGCGCGCGCACCGCTGCGGACCTGAGCGAAGCGCAGGCGGTCTGGATGATAGAGTTCCTGAAGAAGCGCCGAACCTTTCGGGCACAGCGTGCCCTGGTTGACCTGATGATCAAGGACGCCCGACACGCCGACGGCGAGGCCGTCGATCAGGCGCACGCGCACGCCGCAGCCGGCGGGACATAAGGAGCAGACCGAGGCCGAGAATGTCTCGATGCCGAGCGGCGGCGCGGCCTCCTCCATCGGCGTCAGAAAACTCTTGCGCGCGCAAGCGGGCAACGCGGAACCTGCGCCGAAGATGCCGGCCAATTTCAGGAAATTCTTGCGTGAGAGGTCGAAGTCGTTCATATCAGCGGTGGCAGGCCAGGCAGTCCCTGGTCACCCCTCGGGACTGGTGGCAGGCGATGCACCGGGCCATTTTGATGGGAACCGCCTGGTAGGCGACCGGCGTCGCCTTTTCGGCCATGTCGCCGTGGCAGACGGCGCAGTCGAGCTGGGCGATCCCGACGTGGCGCTCATGCGAGAAGTAGACGTGCTTGGGCACGCTGTAGACGCGCTGCCACGGGATCTCGCGCTTCTGGGCCGCGTAATCGCGGATCGCCTGGGTCTTCGGATTGTCCTCGGAGCTGTGGCAGGTCATGCAGACCTCGGTGCGCGGAAATTGCGCATGAACGCGCCCCTCGGCGATGCCCTCGTGGCAGACTCCGCACTCCAGCCCCGCCCCGATATGCTTCTTGTGATTAAAAGCGATCGGCTGCTCCGCCGCCTGAAGCCGGCGCGCCAACCAGAGCGCGCCGACCACGGCGGCCAGAAAGGCGCCCGCGAGTGCCGCTCGCCTCATGGCTTACTTTTTCCCTTTCGGCGCGGCAAGCTTCGCCTGAAGCGAGCGCACATAGGCGAGGATCCCTTTGATCTCGTCATCCTGGAGCTTGCCCTTGAACGAGGGCATATTCTTGCGGCCCGAATTGATGACCTTGATCAAGTCGGCGTCCGGAGTCTTGACCGCGGCGCCGCCCGCGAGGTTCATGATATTGATATCCGCCTTAAACGCATCGGCCATGGATGCTTTTCCGGTCCCACTCTTCGAATGGCAGATCGCGCACTTCTGCGCAAAGAGCTTTGCGCCGTCCACCTTCGCCGGCGCGGTGGGCGTCTGGGCAGCGACGTTCACGGTCAGCAACAACGTCATCAGTGTGTTCATTCCTTCCTCCTCTGCTTGAGAGCTATTATAGGCTCGCTGCGCGCCGCCCGTATTGCCGGAACGCAGGCGGGGCCATGATAAAAATCATGTCTCTGCGGCGGGAGGTGCCCGACGTAGCGCAGGCGGGCCTCGTCGAGGACGCGGAGTCGGCGCCCCTCGATGGAGACAAGATTTTTGCGGGCAAGTTCGGAAAGCCCGCGGCTGACGGCCTCCGCGGACGTGCCGAGCAAATCGGCCAATTCCCGGCGCGATTCGGAGAACCGCACCATCGCTCCGCCGGACGACTCAAGCCGGCTTACAATGAGCCCCGCAAGCCGTTCAAGAATCGTGCGCTGCGCCAGATTAAAAGTGGCCCCGTCGGCCTCGGCTAGTTTACGGGCCAGATGCCGGGAGAACATGCGCGAAAGTTCCGGCTCGACGCGCCACAGCTCGAAGAAACTTTCCGCGTCGAGGGCGCAGATCAGAGAGTCTTCCATGACCTGCGCCGACGCGGCATAAGGCTGCTCGGCGAGCAGCGCCCTCTCCCCGAATATGTCGGGACCGCAGAACACTCGCAGGATATGACAGCGCTCCGCGCGATCATCGCGCACGAGCTTAACTCTTCCCTTGCAGAGAAAGTAGACGCTCGACGGCATGTTCCCTTCGTAGAAGAGAACGTCTCCCCGGCGGTAGCGGTTCGCGCGCCACATCACGGACATTCGTGCGTATGCCGCCTGCGGCAACCCCCTCGCGCAGGCCCAACCGCTAAAAGCGCACCGTCCGCCCGGGTCTGATCGGGCGCAAATAGCCGGAAGCAGGGCGGATTGACGGGATCGGGAGTCCATCGCCTATCCGTGTCGAAACGATCCTGCCATCCCGCGTTGAACGAACGCGCGGCAGGATTTAAGCTACGGCGACGCCGCAGCCTAAACGCCCGCGAAGGTTCGGCTTTCCTCGATGAACGGGTCGCGCTCGGGCTCGGCGGGGACCGCGGCGAACGCGCGGTCGAGAAGAAGAACGAACGCCGCGCCTACGGCGACGAAGGCCGCCGCTTCCGCCAAGCCCAAACGCGGGCCAGGACCCTGCGACGGCTCGATCAGCATGAAGAGGTCGAGCGCATGGCCGGCCAAGAGAAGCAGGGCCGCGAAGAACAAGACGCCCTCCTTCCTCTTGCGGCTGGCGGGCAGAAGCAATCCGAAAGGAACGACGAAGTTGACGACCGGATTCGTCCAGAACAGGCACGACCACGCCGGCGACGAGCGCATCATGTAGTGGACGGCCTCATCGGGGATGTTCGTATACCAGATCAGCAGGTACTGGCAGAACCACAGATACGCCCAGAAGCAGCTGAAGGCGAACAGATATTTTCCGAGGTCGTGCAGGTGGTTCTCATTGAGTTCGGAAAAGAAGCCGCGCCGGCGCAAGACGATGACCAGCGCTGTCACCGCCGCCAAACCGCCCTCGAAAGCGCCCGCGAAAACGAACCAGGGATAGAGCGTGCTGGTCCAGCGCGGTTCCAGCGACATCAGCCAGTCCACGGACGCCAGGCTGAACGTCAGTCCGAAGGCGAGCAGAAACGTCGCCGACGCGGCGACGGGCAGACGCAACGCTTCGCCGTGCGCGCCGTCCTGCGCGCGTGAGGATCCCACCAGCACGCGCGCGTAGGCAAGCCACACCAGCCAGCAGACGGCCGCGCGCGCGGCAAACCAGCCGACGCTGAAATAAACGGCCTTGCCCGTCCCCAGCGTCTGCGCGACTCCGGGAACGGCCCACGGGTAAATATCGCGCGCCAGGAACGCCGTCAGCATCGTCAACGCCGCGCCGAGCGGCAGGTAGGACGTCATCGCCTCCGGCGCGCGCCGGAACAGCGCCGGCCAGCCCGCGGAGGAGACGTTCTGGATCGCGATAAAAAACAGCGCGGTCAGCGCCAGCGAGGAAAAGTAGAAGTTCGCCAGCAGGAGCCCTGCTCCCGCGCGTGAAACGGAGAACTTCGCGCCGAGAACAAACAACGCGGCACCCGCGAGCAGGGCCACGAAGGCTGCGGAAGATTCGGACGGGGTCAGCAGACGCCGGTTTTCCTTCATTTATGCTTCTCCCAGGATCGCAGGTAGGCGATGATCGATTGGATGTCCGAGGCCGCCAAGCCCGGCTTGCCGTTCATGCCGTCGCCGAAGGTGGGCATCGCCGTGCCCGGACGGCCCAGGGCGATCGTCGCCTCGAGGAAGTTGTCGTCGACCGCCTTCAAGAACTCGGGATCGAGGGACGGGGCGTAGACGCCGGGCTTGCCGCCGTGGTTGCCGCGGCCGTCGGCGCCGTGGCAGCGCGCGCAGTTGACGAGGAACAAGGCCTTGCCGTCCGAGGCGTTGTCCGAGGAGCGGTCAACCTCGCGGTAGGCCGTCGGCGGATGCGTCTCGAAGCTTCTTACATAGGCGACGACGTTGTCGATATCGTCCGAGGACAGCGCCGGCACGGCCGAGCCGTTTTCAAGCCCGTCGTGGAACGAAGGCATCATCGAGCCCTCGCGGCCAAGGATCACGGTTCCCTCAAGGAATCCGTTGCTGGCGACCTGGAGGAACGCCGTGTTGCCGATGCCCGGGCCAATGCCGCCTTCGCCCTGATCGCCGTGGCAGCGCGCACAGTTGGCCACGTACACCTTTTTGCCGTCGGAGGCGGACGCCCACGAGTAGTTGCGCTTGAGGCCGTCGGCCGGAGGATGAGACTGCAGGCGACGCAGGTAGGCGACCAGGTCGTCGATGTCCTTGGGCGCCAGAGGATCGCGCGCGCGCTTCAAGAATCCCTGCATCTCGGTGCCGGTTTTTCCTCCAGCGATGGTCCGCCACAGGAAATCGTCGGACTCCTGAGCGAGCAGGGCCGGGTTGCCGATCTGGGTGCCCATGTCGCCGGCGCCCAGGTCGCCATGACACTTGCGGCAGTTATTCTGATAGAGGACGGCGCCGTGATCGGCGTTGCCACGGCGCAGGGCCGTCGTCATCTGAACGGCGGGACTCGTGCGCCAGGTGCCGATGAAGGAGATCACATCGGCAATCTCCTGCGCGCTGAGCTGGCGCCAGGCCGGCATCGCGGTGCCGGGGCGGCCCTGCGTGATCACGTTATACAGGAAGCGGTCGTCGGCCATCGCCAGGAACGAGGGCGCCGACAAGGAGGAGCCGACCAGGCCCTCGCCCTTGGCGCCGTGGCAGGCCGCGCACTTGGCGGAAAACAACTTCGCGCCGTTCGAAGAAGACGCCTTCGCCGACAGCGCCGCCACCGCATCGTAGGCCGGCGCCGGAGCGTGCCAGGAGCGGATGTAGGCGATCAGGGCGTTGACGTCTCCCTCGGTCAGGTCGTAGGGCGCGGGCATCGCGGTGCGATGGCGTCCCAAAGAAATCGTGCGCCGCAGGAAGTCGTCGGAGGCCAGCGACAGGAACTGCGGCGAGTTCAGCATGTTGCCGATGCCGCCCGCGCCCTCGGGACCGTGACAGCCGATGCAGTGAGTCAGGAACAAAGCCTTGCCGCGCGCGGGATCGGCCTTGACGACGGCGTAGGGCACGATGCGCGGCGTGGGCCACGCCCAGCTACGGATGTAGAGCAGAACGCTCTGGCGCTGAGAGGGCGTCAGCGCGGTCTTCCAGGACGGCATGCCCGCGATGAGCCGGCCGTTGGCGATAATATCCATGTAGTAGGAATCTTCGGCGATCGAAATGACCGGGGGCAGGTGCAAGGTCGGTACGCCGGCGGTGGGGGTGAGCCCTTCCTCTCCGTGGCACGACGCGCAGTTCTGAGCGAAGAGTTCTCGTCCGTAGTCCACCGTCGCAGGCTCGTTGCGGCGCGGGTCATTGCCCAGACGGACGAGCTCACGGACCTGGAGCGTGCGCAGATAATCGATGACCTTCCAGCGGTCGTCGGCACTCACCAGCGCGCCGTGCGCCGGCATCAGGTTCAGGCCATGGCCGAAGGTGATGACGTGGAACAGCGCGCCGTCGGGCATCGCATACACCGACGGCGACGCGACCGGAAACGAAAAGCGCTTGAAGGCTCGCGCCACCGCGCCGTCGCCGAGCCCGGTATAGCCGTGGCAGTGCTGGCAGTACGACTCGAAGACCTTGCGGCCGCGGGCGAGGTTCTCCGCGGTGGGCGGAAACGGGTTCTTGAGCTCGCGGCCGGCGCGAGCCATCTCACGCAGGCCGGGACCGTAGTGCAAAGGCTCCTGTCCGCGCGCGACCGCGCCTTCCGGCGCCGGGCGCATCGCCCGCCCGTCCGAGAAAAGAGTGCTGGACTCCTGGCTGTGCACCGCCGGCGTGCGGTACAAGTCGGTGAAAATGCGGGGGTTGAAGCGGGTCAGGTCTTGACGCGTGGCCAGGATCACGACGGAAACCAAGACGGCCAAAATCGCGGCGGGAAGCAGACTGCGGCGGCTCATTGCAGGGACTCCTCTTTGACTTCAACGGCACCGGCGTCGCTCAACAAACGACGCAAAGCCTCACCGTCGCCGCCGCGCCTCAGCGCCAGGACGAAGCGGTCGTTGAGGCCGCCCAGGTTCGACAAGGCCGGGACCTTCTCCGGATTCGGAATCAGCCCGCGCGTGAGCAGGAACGTGAGCACGGACCCCACGGACGCGAACAGAACGGTCAGTTCGAAGCCGATCGGGATCAGCGCCGGGATGGCCGAGTAGGACTTGCCGCCGATGATCATCGGCCAATCGATGCGCGTGGCCCAATACTCGAAGCTCAGCGCGGTGGCCAAGCCCGCCGCGCCGAAGCCCAGACACGCCAACGGCAGAAACGACGGCGACAAGCCCATGGCCGTATCCAGGCCGTGCACGGCGAACGGCGTGTAGGCGTCCTGGATCGTGAACCCGGCCGCGCGCGCATTCCTGGCGGCGGCGACGATGTCGTGCTCGGTGCGAAAAATTCCGACGACGAGCTCAGTGGCCATGCGCGCCCTCCTCGGGCCGCCGGGCGTAGTGGAGCACCCCTTTGACCTCGCTGATCGCGATCATCGGCAGAACGCGACAGAACAGCAGAAATGCCGTAAAGAACAGACCGAAGCTGCCGCACAGCGTGCCGACCTCGATATACGTCGGGTGATACATCGTCCAACTCGACGGCAGGAAGTCCCGGTGCAGGGAGATCACGATGATGTTGAAGCGCTCCAGCCACATCCCGATGTTGATGCAGATCGAGATGATGAAGACGAGCCAGGGCGTCGTGCGCACGCGCTTGGACCACAGCGCCTGAGGGATGAAGGCGTTGCAGAGAAACATCGTGTAGTAGCACCACCGGTAGGGCCCGAAGAGGCGGTTGAGGAAAGTGAAGCGCTCGTAGGGGTTGCTGCCGTACCAGGCGAAGAACAACTCCGTGCAGTAGCCGAGCGTGAGGATCATCCCCGTCGCCAGGGTGATCTTGCACATCGCGTCGATGTGGCGCAGCGTGATGTATTCCTCGAAGTTCATCACCTTGCGCGCGATGATCATCAAGGTCATGACCATCGCAAATCCCGAGAAGATGGCGCCGTCCACGAAGTAGGGCGGGAAGATCGTCGTGTGCCAGCCGGGCAGGACCGCGGTGGCGAAGTCGAAGCTGACGATGGTGTGCACCGAGAGCACCAGCGGCGTGGCCAAGCCCGCCAGCAGAAGATACAGCGCCTCATAGTGCGTCCAAGTGCGCATGGACCCGTCCCAACCCAGGCTCACCGCCCGGAAGATCTTCCGACGCCAGCCATTGGCCCGCTCCGCGACCAGCGCCAGGTCGGGAAGAAGGCCCATGTACCAGAATATCGCCGAGACGGTGAAGTAGGTGCTGATCGCGAACACGTCCCAGAGCAGGGGCGAGCGGAAGTTGACCCACAACGGACCCATCGTGTTCGGATAGGGGAACACCCAATAGGCCAACCAGGGCCGGCCCATATGGATCAGCGGGAACACGCCCGCGCACATGACCGCAAACAACGTCATGGCCTCGGCCGAGCGGTTGACCGACGTGCGCCAACGCTGGCGGAACAGGAACAGAATCGCCGAGATCAGCGTTCCGGCGTGGCCGATGCCGACCCAGAACACGAAGTTCGTGATGTCGAACGCCCAGCCCACGGTCTTGTTGAGGCCCCAGGTCCCGATGCCGGTCCAGATCTGATCAACGACCAGAAAAACGCCGATCATCAAGACCGTCGACGACGCGGCGATCGAGTAGTACCAGGCGGACGTCGGGCCCCGCTCGATCGGGGAACACACGTCCTCGGAAACGCGAGCGTAATCCTTGCCCCCGTCGATCAACGGCCGGCGCAATGTCGAGACGGCGTGTTCGCTCATGACTTCCTCACCTGCGCGTTGCGCACCTTAATCCCGTAGAACACCGAGGGGCCCACGCCCAATTCCTCGAGCACGCGGAAACTGTGATTCTCGCGTGCCGTCCGAGCGACCCGGCTCTTCGGGTCGTTCATGTCGCCGAACACGATCGCGTCCGCCGGACAGCTCTGCGCGCAGGCGGGCGTGACGTCGCCGTCCACCACCGCGCGGCCGTCCTCGGCCGCTTGGAACTTGGCGGAGTTGATGCGCTGGACGCAGAACGAGCACTTCTCCATGACGCCGCGCGTGCGCACCGTGACGTCCGGGTTCAAGACCATATTCTGAGTCAGATCGTCATGCGCGTAATCGAACCAGTTGAAGCGACGGACCTTATAGGGGCAGTTGTTGGCGCAGTAGCGCGTGCCCACGCAACGGTTGTAGACCTGCATGTTCAGGCCTTCCGTCGAGTGCGTGGTCGCGGCCACGGGGCACACGGTCTCACAGGGCGCGTCGTCGCAGTGCTGGCAGAGCATCGGCTGGAACGCCACGGTCGGATTCGTCTCGGGCTCGTCGCCGCCGTAGTAGCGGTCCAGACGGATCCAGTGCATCTCGCGGCTCTTGCGCACCTCGGCCTTGCCCACGACCGGCACGTTGTTTTCCGCCGTGCAGGCGACCACGCAGCCGGCGCAGCCCGTGCAGGAGGTCAAATTGATGGCCATCCCCCACTTGTGGCCCTTGTAGTCGTGCTTGGGCCACATCCCCGCCTCATTTTCCGGCACGCCCTCGGCCGGAGCAAGCTTGCGGTATTCCTCCAGGCTCGCTTCTTGAATAATCGGGCGTTCGCGGCCGGTGAACGGCTCCGTCAGCGAATCCATGAGCTGAGTGCGCGCCAACGCGGAGGTCTGCTCCAGCACGGCCACCGACAGCGCCGAACCGGACGCCAGCGGGAAGATGTCCGCGCCGCCCGGCGGATCCACCTCGATGGGCAGAAGCTTGCGCGTCGGCAGGTTCGCCGCGATCGGGCCCGCGGACGGGCGTCCGTAGCCCAGAGCCGCCGCCACCACGCCGTCGGCCTGGCCGGGCTGGACGCACGCGGGCAGGTCGATCGCGCGGGTGCCGGCGCTCAACCGCACCATGCGCCCGTCTTCCACGCCCAGGCGCTTGGCGTCGGCCGGAGAGAACAAAGCGACATTGCCCCACGTGACTTTCGTCACCGGGTCCGGTAGTTCCTGCAACCACGGATTGTTGGCCTGGCGTCCGTCGAACATCGCCACGCTGGCGTAGGCGTCCAGCTCGAACTCGCCCGCCGCCGCCGCCGCGCGCGCGGATTTAAGCCCGGACAGAGCCTCGGCGCGCAGGGCGCCGTGCGCCTCGGCCGGAGCGTCGATCGATACCACGCCGCGCTCCAATGCTTGGTCCCAGAACGCGTCGAAGGAGCCGCCGCCCTTGTGACGGGGATAGACGGTCTTAAGCCACTGGCCGCGCACGTAATCGTGGGCCGTGACCGCCTGGCCCGACCACGCCAGCAGGCTTTCGATGATCGAGCGCGAATCGTAAAGCGGCTCGATGAGCGGCTGGACCAAGCTGTGCACGCCGGCCGCGGGCCGCGCGTCGCCCCAGGTTTCCAGGGCGTGCGGCGTCGTCGCCACGAAAGCCGCGTGCGTCGCGGTCTCGTCGCGGCGCTGCGTCAAGGACACGAGCGCCCCGACCTTCGCCAACGCGGCGGTGAACGCCTCCGCCCGGGAGTGGTCGTAGCACGGGTTGGCCTCGAAAACGATCAGCGCGCCGACTTCGCCGCGCTCCATCTCCGCGATCAGGCGGTCCAAAGCACCCGTCTCGCCACGGCGCTGGTAGGAAGGATGCGCGACGTCCACGGTGCGGCCATAGGCGCCCAGCGTCTCGTTGAGTCCGTTGACCGCGCGCTGAACGGCCGAATCGGAGGAACCGCTGACGACCAAGGCCTCGCCGTGAGCGGCGGCCAAGGCCTCCGCGGTCCGGCGCAGAACCTCGTGCGCGACGGGCGTCTTGCCCGCCACGTGCGCCGGCGCGGCGCGGCCCAAGCGTTCGGCGACCAACCGGGACAGTTCGACGACGGTCGCCAGCATGTCCGAAGGCTTGACGGCCGCGCGCAGGTCGGCGTTGGCTCCGGTGACGGACATGCGCGACTCAAATTGCGCATGCCAGGACATCTTGCCGTCGGGCTTGCGTCGGGCGGACCAGGACTTGGTGAACTCCACGGGCGAAAGCCACGCGCCCAGGAAATCCGCGTCGAAAGAGGCGATCGCGCGCGCATTCTCGAAGCGATAACGGGGCAGGACGGCCCGGCCGCGCGTGAGGCGGTGCGCCTCCAGGATCGCGGCGAAGGACGGCTCGTCGTAGATCACGCGCTCCGCGCCGTGGCGCGCGCAGAACTCCGCGACCGCGGCGTCCAGCGCCGGGCTGGGCACGGTCTGCGAAAGCACGCGCACTTTGCGCCCCTGGCGCTTCGCCTCGGCCAACGCCTTCTCCACACCTGCGTCCAAGGACGCCCACGAGGCCGCAGCTCCCGCGGACAAAGGATTTTTGAGACGCTCTGAATCGTAAAGGTCCAGAACCGTCGCTTGACCGCGCGCGCACAGGCCGCCGCGCGAAAGCGGATGATCGGGATTGCCTTCCATCTTGATCGGACGGCCGTCGCGGCTCTTGACCAGAACGCCGCACGCCGCCGCACAGCCCGCGCAGGTGGACGCATACCAGCGCGCCAGGCCCGGCGTCTGACCTTCGATTTGGCGGGCATACGGCACGATCTTCTCGCGCGGGGCGTGCAGGTCGCAGCCGGAGGCCATCGCAGCAAAGCTGCCGCCGAGAATTTTTAGGAAGTCGCGGCGCTCCACGCCTTCCCGGCCGTCCTGCTCTTCGTACGCGCGGCGCTCGTCTTCGGTCATGGGTTCCTCAAAGTGTCAAAAATGGCAGGACGCGCAATCAAGCGGTCCGCCGACACGCTTCCAGTGGCTGGGCGCGTCCTTCGGCGTCAAGCGATGGCAATTGATGCACCAGCCCATGGTCAGCGGCGCGGCCTGACGCATCCGCGTCATCGTCTGCACGGGCCCATGGCACTCCTGGCACTGCAGGTTATTGGCGATGTGCGCGCGATGGCTGAAGTGCACGTAGTCGGGCAGGTGATGGACCCGGTTCCACGCAAAGCCCCGTGCGGTCGGGGAGCTCACGCTCGCATCGTAAGCCGCGACGATCTTGGCGATCTCGGGCGAAGGCTCCTTGGCGCCGGAGACGGAGCGCACGGCCACATGGCAGTTCATGCACACGCTGAGCGGCGGAACGCCCGCCGAGTCGCTGCGCTGGGCGCCGCCGTGGCAATACAGGCAGGAGATGGTCAGACGACCGGCGTGAAGCTCATGAGAGAACGCGATGGGCTGAGGCGGTATGTGGCCCTGCTGGTCGCCGGGGAGGCGGAAATAACGCCAGCCGCCGAACGCCCAGTAGGCGGACGCCGCACAGAACACCGCCAGCACCGCGGCGTCGCGCCGTGCGCCGAAAACCGAAACGATCAAAGTCCCGGCCGCCAACACCGCGAAAATTAGCAGGCCCGGGACGGAGAACCCGTGCCAGCCCTCGTCCGGAGAGCGCAGTTCTGGGGAAGGCGTCTGGGACGCGGACTGAATGAACGCAATCAGGCCTTCGGCCTGGGCCTTGGTGACATGGACGTTTTCCATGCGCAGGTCGCCGTACTCGGCCAACAGCTTCTTGGCCTGCGCATCCTTGTCCAAATAGGGATCCGGGTTCTGAATAAAGCCGACGAGCCAATCCTTGTCGCGGCGGGAAGTCACGCCCGCCAGGTCGGGGCCGACGCCGCGTCCGCCGCCGACAGTGTGGCATTGCGCGCAGCGATGGATGAAAAGCATCGCGCTGTCGTGCAAAGAACCGGAGGAGGCCTCCGCATGTGCGGACACGGCCGCCAGCAACAGAACGAACGCCGCGACCGCACGCGCGGGCACCCCAAAACTCGATCGCGATGTCCGCTGGCTCATCCTTTTCATTCTCCGATTCTCAGTTCTTGGCCGGAGCCGCAGGCGTCGTCATCGAAGACGACGACACAGTCGCCGAAGCCGCCTTGGACTCGCCCTGGCCCGCCGCGGCCTTCAACTTGGCGGCCAACAGGTCTTTCTTGCGCACCGACGAGTCGTAGATCAGGAAGTCGGTGATCGTCTTCTGCGCGGCGCCGTGGATGCCCGAGTAGCGCTTGTGGCGCATCTTATCGACGAGAGCCTGCCACTCGGCGGGAGTCGCGTAGTCCGAATTGATCGCGCGCGCCGTCGTGTGGCAGGTCGAGCACTTGTCCAGGAACAGTTTGTAGGCGGCCTGTTGTTCCTTGGGATACTTCGAAACATCGATGGTGGCGGGGCCGCTGTCGGCCGGGAACGTCTGGTCGGCCGCGTACGAAGGCGCGCAGACCAGGAAGGCCGCCAAAACGAAGACGGCCACTAGAATTTTTTTCATGGTCGGAATCTCCCTCACCGCTTCGCCCTTGCGGCCTTCACCGCGTCCGCGGGCATGGGCTCAAAAATGGTATCCATCGGACCGTTCGGGCGGGAGCGTGGCGCCGCAGAGCGCGACGACCGGCGCAGACGCGGCAGAACGAACATTCCGCCCGCCAATCCGACCAGCGCCCCCCCGATGAACTGTCTTCGAGTTTTCGCGGCGGACTTTTTCGATTCGATCATGCGGCCCACTCCTCAAGCAACAAAATTTCTAAGGCCATTTTAGTTCATGTCCGAGCCGTTGTCAAAAATCACGACGGGGCGGCTCCGGCGCTCGACCGCAACGCTTAGACGCGCCGCGGCCGAGCGCCGTGTCTGCGTCCGTTTATTTCGGGAACAGGCGCTTGTAATCGTCGGGGTGCTTCTTTTCGAAGTCCTCGACGAGCTTGAGACGCGCGGCCTTCCACGCGGCGGCCTTCGCTCCGGTCTTGCGCGCTTTCGAGTCGTAGACCAGGAACTCCCAGATGCGCTTGCCGCTCATCTTGTTGACCGGGCAGCCGGGCTTGGCCATCATGCGCTTGACCAGGCGGTTCCAGGCGTGCTCGCTGACGTCGATCAGGCGCGTGTCGGTGAACAGATCGGGCTGATCCTTGCGCGCCTTGGCCTCTTCCTCCGCGTTCAACTCCACGAACTGAGCGTTGATCGGGCGGGCGATCGTGTGGCAGTTCGAGCACTTCTTCTGGAACTCTGCGTACGTCTTCTGCATTTCCTTCGGATAAGAAGAGACGTCGATCTTGGTCGGGCCCGCGTCGTTGGGAAAAATCTGCGCCGCGGCCCGCGGCGCGGCGCCGAACACGGCACCCGCCAGCAACGCCGTCACGACCGCCACAATCCGCACTTTCTTCATGCTATCGCCTCCGCTCCGTCCGATTTGCGCGGCGGTTTCGCCGTCCGCGCGACAACCTTGTATATAATACGGGCGCAGAGATCAAATGATCGCGCAAATTCTCGAGAACAACTCCCTTCGAACGCTTGACGCCGACGGCTTTGCGCGCCGGTTCGGCGCGGCCTACCGGCCGACGCTGTACCTCGACGAACCCGCGCCGGCGTCGCTGGCCGCCGCGGCCGACGCATCCGCGGCCGAGTCTGCCCGGACCTGGGGCCCATTGGCGACGCAAGCCTTCCGGCGCTTCCTGCGCGACGGCGCGTCCGTCCCCGGTTGGATCGCGCGCGCCCAAGACTCGGTCGGGTTCGGGCTGTTCGCCGCGCGCGCGCTCGCGCCGGGAGATCCCGTCGGGGAATACGCGGGACTTCTCACGCGCGCTTGGCGGCCGCTCGGCCAGGGCCGCTTCAATCCCTACCTGCTCAAATATCCGTTCGAGTCCCCGTTCGCCGTCGACGCGGAGGCCCAGGGCAACGAACTGCGCTTCGTCAATCATTCCGCGCGCCGCGCCAACGTCGCGCGCGCTCTCCTGGTGCACGACGGCCTGCCGCGGGTTCTGTTCGTCGTCTCGCGGCCGATCTCCCTCGGCGAGCAGTTCCTCCTGGACTACGGACCGAGCTACGTCTTCGCCGCTGCGCCGAAGGACCTGGCGCCGTGAGATTCTCCCCCGAGTCCGCGTTCCGTCGGATGGCGTCCGGACGCATGCGCCGAGTCTGCCTGCTGGCCGGCGCGGGCGCGGACAGCTCCGCGCTCGCCTGGGAGCTCTTGAGCCGCGGCTTCGAGGTGCATCCGCTCTACGTGCGCTGCGGCTTTCGCTGGGAGCGCGCGGAGCTGTTTTGCCTGAGGCGCCTTCTGCGCCGCCTGGCGCGGCCCGGGCTCAAGCCGCTGACGGTGATGGCGGCCCCGATGAACGGCGCGCTTGCCGGACACTGGAGCCTGTCCGGGCGCGCGGTGCCCGATGCGCGCAGCGCCGCCGACAGCGTCTATCTTCCCGGCCGCAACCTGATCCTGCTGTCCCAGGCCGGAGTGCTGTGCGGCCTCAAGGGACTGCCGGCGATCGCGACGGCGGTGCTCCGCGGCAATCCGTTTGCCGACGCGCGTCCCGCGGCGTTCGCCGCGATGTCGCGCGCGATCAGCCTGGCCGTCGACAGGCGCGTGGAGGTCTTCGCGCCGTATCTGCGGCTGAGCAAGGAAAGAGTGCTGGCCCGCACGCCCGGCCTGCCGCTGGAATTGACCTTCTCCTGCCTCAATCCGCGCGGATTGCGCGCGTGCGGCGACTGCAACAAGTGCGCCGAGCGCGCGCTCGTCGTTTCTTAAGCCTGAACGGGACGCGGCGCGTGACGCAGGCTCAACTCGCGTCCGCTGGACAGCGAGCGCGCCCAGGCGTCGAACTCCGCGGCTTTCGCCTGGACGATGGCGCGCGCGGCGGCGATCGCCCCGGCGCGCTCGGACAGATTCTTGGCCACGATCGACTCCAGGTCTTCCAGGCGGTAGAGGTAGACGCCGTCGAGCTCGTGCACCGATTCCTCCACGTCGCGCGGCATGGCGATGTCGATGAAAAACAAGGAGCGCCCGCCGCGGCGGCGCAGGGCGGAGGCGACCATCGCGCGCGTGACCACCGCGCTCGGCGCGCCGGTGGACGCGATCACCACGTCCGCGTCGACCAAGGCTTCCGCGGCCGCCTCCCAGCGCACGGCCTCGCCGTGGAAGCGCGCGGCCAGCGCATAGGCGCGCTCCCAGGTGCGGTTGGCCACCGAGATGCGGGCGGCCCCCCGGGCGACCAGGTGCTTGACGGCGAGCTCCGCCATGGCGCCCGCGCCCAGGATCAGCGCGGATTTTCCCTCCAGCCGGCCGAAGATGCTCTCGGCCAGTTGCACGGCCACCGAGGGCACCGACGAAGCGCCCGCGGCGATGCCGGTCTCGGAGCGCGCGCGCTTACCGACGTAGAGCGCGCGCTGAAACAGAACGTTCAAGCGCTTGCCGGTCATGCCCGCGGCTTTCGCCGTCTCGTAGGACGTCTTGAGCTGACCCAGGATTTCGGTCTCTCCGACGACGAGCGAGTCCATGCCCGCCGAAACGCCGAAAAGATGCTCGACTGCGGCGGCGTCTTCGCGCGCCTCGGCGTTCGCGCGGACGTCGGCGCCCGCCAACTCGCTCAACGCCTCCAGCAGGCGCTCGCACGCCGGCGGCGAGTCAAGGGCGGAGGCCGCGTACAGCTCGAAGCGGTTGCAGGTGGAGATCGCGACGGCTTCGGTCACGCCGCGGCTCTTGAGCTCGGCCAACACGCGCTCCACCGGCACCGCCGCCAACGCCTCGCGCGACGCCGCCGCCGAGGCGCGATGGCTCCAGCCCAATTGGAGAAGCTTCACCGCCCCCCTCCCAGATACGCGTGGCGGCCGCTGAGCAGTTCCGCGCCGAAGAAGGTCACCAGCGCCGACGCGAAGCCCGCCAGCGACACGTAGACGGGCCTGCGGCCGCGCCGCCCGCCGACGAAATGCTGCCACAGGAAGGCGCCATACACGACCGCGGTCAGCACCGCCAACGTCAACTTCGGGTCTCCCGTCCACACCCGGCCCCAATCCCGATAGGCCCAGACAAAACCCATGACCAGTCCGACGATCAGCACCGGATAGGCGCTGGCCACGATTTTCGCGTTGAGCCCGTCCAGTTCGTCGAGCGAGGGCAAGCGGTAGCACAGCTCGGTGGGCTTGCGCGACTTAATCTGGCGCTCCTGGATCAGCAAGGCCACCGCCACGCCCGCGGCGTTGGCGAACGCCGCGTAGGCGGTCATCAGGAGAACCGGGTGCAGGTTCAGCCAGTAGGAGCGCAAAGCCGGCGCCAGCGGCTGGGCCTGAGGATTGGCCAGCGCCACGGCCGCGCCCAGCGCCAGCGCGGCCCAGGGCAGAACGAACGCGCCGAGGATGCCCAGCCGGTTGCGCGCCTCCACGGCCAGAAACGCCGCGGCCAGCGCGAAGGCCATATACGAGAGCGCGCCGTAGAAGTTGTTGAGCGGCAAAAACCAGCGGTTCTCCGGATAGGCCCAAAACGCCGCCACGTGAACGGCGACGGCCAACGCGTGCAGGACCACGCCCAGCGTCAGCAGAACGAGCATCGCGCGGCTGGCGCGCGCGTCCTTGGAGAACAGATAGCCCAGCGCCGCGAACGCCGCCGCGGTGTAGAGCACGAAAGCGGACCAGGACAGCGCGCTCTGCGCGATCACGGAAGTGATTCTACCATTTCCGCGTCGGCGGCGTCAGTTCCAGTTCCAGTCCCCGCCGTTGGGCAGAGCGTTCGGGTCGACCGCCGCCGGCGCGTGCAGGAGGCCGTAGTAGATCAGCGCGTAGATCCCGAAAGTGAGCGCGAACAGGCCCGCGACGGCCAGCGCGCGTTTGAGCGCCGCGTATGGCCGGGGCACGAGGACCTCGCCGGTGCCGGCGTGAATGGACATCAGTTCCCGGCCTTTCTCGCCGCGCGCGACGTACCAGAGCTGAGCCGGGCCTTCGCCGTTCCGCCAGCGCGCCTCGACCGAAAGCGTGCGCGCGTCGGCACCGGTCTTGGCGACCGCCTCCATGGGAGTAAGCTTCAGCAGTTCCGGCGCCGCGGCGGCCGGCACGCCCGAAAACAGGCTCACCGGACCCAGGTCGTCTTCGGCGATCGCGTCGAGCTGGGTCTCCGACACCATAGTGCGCCGCACCGTTACGCCGAACTCGCGCGGCCCCTTCAGCGCGTCCTGTCGAGGCGAGACGAAGAAGAAGCGCCAATCCTCGCCCCACGCCCGCGGATAAAGGACGGCGTCGGTGAAGCGCAGATTGTCCGGCCGGTAACCGGCCTTCGCCGCCAGTTCCCGCGCCGATTCCAGCGCGCGCGCGTAGACGAAAGTCGAGAAACCGTCCACCGGGCTTTGCCGGGAGATCGACTCCGCCAGCGACGGCGCGAACTCGCGCGTCGCAGGAGCGGAGGCGAACGCGCCCAACATCCCGACGCCCACAAAATCGGGCGTTCGGCTCATCAAGTCCTGAAGCGTGTTCTCCCACCCCTGCAGAAGAGCAACGAAGCCGTGAGCCAATAGGACATAAGCGCCGCCGACGGTCGCCAGTAGGGCGACGACAGCGGCGACATCCAGCGCGGAACGGGCGCGGCTCATCACGCGCGGCGCGCCGGCGGGCTTCGAGGCGACCGCCCGCAGGACCCGGAGCGTGACGGACGGACCTTTGCCGGACAGCACGTAGAGGTTCTTCGTCCGGGGATCGCCGGCGCCGCCCACCGACAAAGTCAGCGCGCCCGGCACGCCCTTCTCCATATTCGCGTCGGTGCGATTGCCGAACGCGTGCGCGACGCGGTCACCCGCGCGCGCGGCCAGGCGCGCCAGCCGGGCCAGCCGCTTGGGCGCCACGGGCGAAAATTGGCTGTCGCCCAGGATCAGCACGTCCTCGGCCGCCGCGCCGCGGGCCTTGGCGATATACGCCGCGGCCTTGGCCTTCGTAATCATGGAGAACGTTATATATGGAGGATTGGCGGGGTCCTTGGCGAAGCGGGGCATGACCTCCACCTCGACTCCGCGCCGGTCCAGCTCCTGCTGAAGAATCGCCGCCGCACCCCGCACGGAGGCCTCCGATGATCCCGGCTTCAGCATCAACGCATACCCGTAGGGGCCCCAAGATTCGGCCGGACCCCGGATCGCACCGTCATGCTGCTCAGCGCCGACCTCGGCCAGCCGCCGTTTCGTCGCTTCGGCCGCGGCGGCCACGTCGGCCTTGACCGCGTCGCTCATCGCCGGAGCTTCATAGACCTTCGTCGGCACGCCGTCCTCTCCGTAGAGATAGACGCGTCCGCCGGAATTCGCCGCCACATACATGCCCGCGCGCGTGGCGACGGGCAAGGTGTCCAGGGAGTCGAACACGGTGAGCTGGTTGGGACGCGGCTCGTCGCCGCGGTCGCTGATCACGTCGAAAGTCTTGCCGGCGGCGCGCACGGCCTGCACGGCCTCAACCATGTCCTCGGGCAGGCGCTGATTGTAGGGAGCCAGGGTGTCGTCGTAGTCGGACAGCACCGCGCGGCGGTCGGCGGCGCGGGCGATCAGCGCGTCGGTCAGCGCGGGCCCGGCGGTGGGAAGCGAATAGACGCCGCCGGTCAGCGCGGCGGCCGTGGCCAGAATCATGCGGCGAACCTTGTAGGCCGCGGCGGAGTCGACGCCCGGTTCAAGCGCCGGGCCGGCGGCGGGCACGCGGCCGCCATCGAAGCCCCCGGAGCCCGCCTTGCCGACCGCGGCGGCCAGCGGCGCGGCGTCGACGCCGGGATTCAACGCGGGCGCGGCGGCGGACGCCGCGACGGAGCGCGCGCCGGTGAGTTCGTCTTCGATGCCGCGACCCGCGTCGTAGGCGGCCGAAGCGCCGGCGGCGGCGTCCGCGGCGGCGGCCAGGCGCGGCGTCAGCGCCGCGGCGACGGACGGCAAGTAGGCAACGGTCGCAGCCGACGGCGTGACGGCAAAGACGGACAGCGCCGGGGCGAGGGGAACGGCGGGAGCGACGCCCTCGACGGGGGTCGCGCGCAGTTCCTGCGCGAAGACGCGCGAAGCCTCGAGGCCCGGCGACAGAACGATAAGCGCCAAGGACACGGCGGAGGCAAGAACGGCGCGAAGGCGTCGGGCCAAGAGGCGGGTCATGGTCTCTCCCAAGATTCCGGTCGGGCGTCTGCCCTCATGATACCAGCCGGACCCGAGCCGGCTCTAGGCCTGCGGGGCATGAGGCACGGGCATTGGCCCTAGGACTTTAGGCCTAGAGGCATCTAGGCCTTCGGACCCTCTTACGGACCCAAGGGCCCAGACTAGACTAGGACAGACGGACCCGGAGAAACCCATGAACCGCTCCCGACTCCTCGCCCTGATCGTCGCGCTGGCCGCCACGTCCGCGGCCGCGCAGTCCGACGCGACGAACCCGACCCGGCGCCGCATCGTCAGTTGCGTGGGCGAGGCCTCGATGGCGCAGTGCAGCGCCGCCGCCGAGCATATCGGCGTGGTGGTGCGCTCCCTGCCGCTGATCCACGCGGTCGTCGTCGACGCTCCCGTCGTGCGCGCCTTCGCCGTGGCGAGCATCTCGGGCGGGGTCGCCAACATCGCCCGCATCGACGAGGACAAGACGGTCCACTGGCTCAACGACATCGGCTCCGCCGATTTCACCGCTCCGGACCTCTCCGCCGTTCAGGTCCGGATGCACGCGCTGCAGGCGCTCTCCGTCCAGTCCGACCCGCGCATCCCCTGGGGCGTGGCCCGCGTCGGCGCTCCTCAAGAGTGGAAGGCCGCGCAAGGCGACGGCGCGGTCGTCGCCGTCATCGACACCGGCATCGACGCCACGCACCCCGACCTCCAGGGCCAGGTCGCCGGCGGCGTGAACATTCTGGACGCCGCGCACCCCGACAACTGGGCCGACGACGAGGGCCACGGCACGCACGTCTCCGGCACCATCGCCGCCAAGGGCGCGGGCCTGTTCGGCGTTGCGCCGAAGGCGAAGCTCTACGCGGTAAAGGTCCTCGACAAGGACGGCAACGGCGACTACTCCGGCGTGATCGCGGGCATCCAGTGGGCGATGAACCACGGCATCAAGATCCTGAACATGAGCCTGGGCGCGCCGGAAGGCAGCGACCCCCTGCACGCCGCCATCATCGCCGCGCAGAAGGCCGGAGTGACCATCATCGCCGCGGCCGGCAACACCGGTGGCTCGGTGGGCTACCCCGGCGCCTACCCCGAGGTCATCGCCGTGGGCGCGTCCGACTCCGCCGATCACATCGCCCCCTTCTCCAGCCGCGGCCCGCAGGTGTCCTTCATCGCGCCCGGCGTCAACATCCTGTCGGCGAAAATGGGCGGCGGCTACATCACCATGTCGGGCACGTCGATGGCCACGCCGCACATGGCCGGCCTGGCCGCGCTGGCCTGGTCGCTGGGCGTGCGTGATCCGCAGTCCCTGCGCGCCGCCCTCACCCGCGCCGCCCGTCCGATCAACGGTCTGACGCCCGACGACGAGGGCAACGGCCTGGTCCTCGCCGGAAACCTCGGCGGGATGGCGGGAGGCGCGACGTTCGCCTCAGCCGCTCCGTCTTCCGGCGTGACGGTCCTGGCCTCCCTGCGCTAGACGATTCGGCGGGCGTCGGAATACGTTCCAGCCTAACCCCGGGTCTTGGAACGGTTCCGGCGCCCGTCACATTTTAGCGTCGAGCTTCAACACGGAGAGGACGCGGCGGGCGGAGGTGCCCGTTTCGAGCGCGACGCGCTCGACCATCTGACGGCGGCCCAAACCGCGGCCCAGTTCCCGGCCTTTCGCGTCGATCAACTCCCACTGGCGCATCGACTTGAGTATGCGCGCGTCGCAGTCGGCGGCCTCGGATTTTATCGTCATGGACAACGATACCAGTTATGAGCCGCGCTTGAACGCGAAAGGGCCGAACGCCTGCGTCGTCGGCATCACCTGAAGGCGGTTGACGTTGACGTGGCGCGGCAAGGTGCAGGCCCAGAAGATGGTCTCGGCCACGTCTTCCCCCGTCAACGGCCTCAGCCCCTCGTAAGGGCCGTGCGCCCTCGCGGCGTCGCCCTTGAAGCGCACCAGAGAAAACTCCGTCTCCGCCAGCCCCGGCTCAACACAGGTCACGCGCACGTCGGCGCCCAGCAGGTCCGCGCGCAGGTTCAGCGCGAACTGGGACACGAACGCCTTCGTCGCGCCGTAGACGTTGCCGCCCGGATACGGAAAGTCCCCCGCCACCGAGCCCAGCAGAACCACGTGCCCCGCGCCGCGCGCGGTCAGGCCCGGCAGGAACGCGCGCACCGTGTGGACCAGGCCCGAGATATTGGTGTCGATCATCGTCTTCCAGTCTTCGGGATCGGCCTGCGGCGCGGGCGACAGGCCCAGCGCCAGGCCCGCGTTGGCGATCACCACGTTCACGCCGGCAAATTCCGGCGGCAGGCCCGTGGCCAGCGCGTCCACCGCCGCGCGGTCGCGCACGTCCAAAACCGCGGTGAGACAGCGTGCTCCCAACTCATTCTTGAGCGCCGCCAACCGGTCCTCGCGCCGTCCGGTCGCCACCACGCGCGCGCCTTCTTTGATGAAGCGGCGGCACGCAGCCTCCCCGAAGCCCGACGTGGCTCCGGTCACCAGCACCGTCAGGGATTTCGGATCGACGCTCTCTTTCATTGGGGATATTTTACTACCATTGGCGCGTATGGTACACATGAACGCCGTCTACACCGGCCGCCTGCGTTGCACGTTGGTTCATGAGCCTTCGGGCTCCAAGATCGAAACCGACGCGCCGAAGGACAACATGGGCGAAGGCGCGCTGTTCTCCCCCACCGACCTGATCGGCGCGGCGCTGTCGGCCTGCGTGCTGACCACCATGGCCATCGTCGCCAAGCGCGACGGCGTGGAGCTGGACGGGGCGCGCGCGGAGGTGGAAAAAGAAATGACCTCCCAGCCCACGCGGCGCATCGGCGCTCTTCCTCTGCGCGTCACTTTGCCCGCGCGCATCCCTGCGGACTACCGCGCCAAGCTCGAGAACGCCGCGCGCACCTGCCCCGTGCACAAGAGCCTGCACCCGGACGTGCGCACCGAGATCTCGTTTACCTATTCGGACTGAGCCACGCCCATCCCGAAGCCGTAGACCAGCTCGCCGCCGTGCTGGGCCGTGGCGGCCAGCAACGCAAAGCCTAGAACCCACAGCGCCAGTTGGGCGGCGCGCCACGCGCCCGCGTCGCGCCGCCGCGCCAGCACGAAAGCGCGCAGGACCGCCAGCGCGCTGAAGGCGCCGCACGTCCACCAGGCCAACGTCTTATGATCGGCCAGGACCTCCCACGCCAGGGGCTTGTGCGGCGCGGTGTTCTCGGCCAGAAAACCCAGACCCAGCGTGGTCCAGGCCGCGAGAACGCCCAGGACCAACAGCCAGGTCTCCGCACGCGCAAGCCACTGCGGCGCGTCCCGCCTCAACCGCAGTCCGGCGACCGCCAATCCCGTCGCCAGCAAGGCGATCGGGAAATGGACGGCCGCCGGGTGCAGATGATAAGGCTCGATGGGCACGTCTACTGCTTCTGTGCCTTGCTGACGATCAGCGCCGGCAGGCCGCCCTTATGCACCACCCGCCCGGTCAAGGTCGCGTGCTCGCCCGCCAGTTCCTTGGCGGCCTGGTAGGGCTTCTCGTTGGCGTGGTCGGCGACGACCAAATACAACGACCCGCTCTTGTCGAGCAGACCCAGCGGCGCTCCGTCCTTCATCACGCACATCTTCGCGCACTTCGCGTGCTTCTCTCCCGCGCCGCCGTGGCCCAGGTAGCAGGCCATGTCCACCAGTTCTCCCGACATCGTCGCCACGACTCCGCCCTTGGCCGCCATGTCGTCGTCATGACCCTCGTGCGCCCGCGCCGCCACGCCGCACAGCAGCGCCGCCGCGACCAGCGCGAATGTCCAGTTCTTCATTTTTTGATTCTCCTCCCCCAAGCCGTCGTTTCCCATCATCGTCTTTTATGTCGTTGGATTGCAAGTCACGGCTGGACCTCCGTTGCGTCCAGAGAGCCGCCGACGGCCCGCTCCAGTTCCGCGCGCGCCGTCCAGTAGTCGCGCCGCGCCTCGATCAACCGCAACCGCGAGGATATCTCCTGGTCCTTGGCCGCCGACAGCTCGCGCCGGGAGGTCGGCCGCGCGCCGGGGCGCGTCGAAAGCTCGGCGACGATCGACTCCCGCAGAGGAAGCACCGCCGCGTCAAGCCGCCGCGCGCGCCGCGCCGCGGAGTCCAGCCGGGAGCTCAACGCGCGCACGTCCTCCTCGATCTCCGCGTCGTCCTCGTCGGCCCGGGCGTCGGCCTCCTCGGCCTGCGCGCGGGCCTGGTCCATGCCCAACGAACCGCGCCCGGTCGCGGGCACGTTCATCTGCAGGGACGGTCCGACCAGCCTCGCGCCCAAGTCGTATTCGTAGGCGACCCCGCCGCGAAAATCGCCGAACGCGCGGTTGCCGCGGTCGAACGCGGCCGCGCGCGCCGCGCGCGCCGCGGCCAGTGCCGCCGCGCGCCGCGGTCGGCGCGCGCGCGCCATCGTCGTCAGCGCGGCCGCGTCGGGCACGACGCCGGCCGGGGGCTGCGGCGCTCCGACGTCCCCCCAGTCCGCCTCCGCCGGCACGCGCATCAACCGCGCCAGACGCGCGCGCGCCATTTCGAGGCGGGCCTCGCCGTCGTCGACGGCAAGCGCGCTCTCCTCGGCGTCCGCGCGCAGTCTCTGCGCGTCGAGGCGGGCGACGTCGCCCGCCCCGCTTTGAGCGTCGGCCCACTGCGCCGACGCCAGCGCCTCCCGCCGCCGGTCGCGGCACAGCGCCACGCTGGCGCTGGCCGCCTGCACCTCGTAGAACGCGGACTTGGCCTCGGCCTCCAGATCGAGCGCGCTCTCGGCCAGCTCCGCGGCGGCACGCGCGCTTTGCGCTTGGCCCGCGCGCCGCCGCGACGCGTAGCCGATGAGGCTCCACAAGTCGAAATCCACGCCGATCTGCTCGTTGCGCCCGCCGGGACCGGACAGATCCATCGCCGTCAAGCGCGGATCCTGGGGCCGCGAGTCAAGCCGCGCCGCGGCCTGCGCCGCCGCCGCCCGCGCGCGCGCCGCGCGCACTTCGGGACTGCGCGAAAGCGCCAGCGACGCGGCCAACTCGTCGGTCAGCCGCGCATGCGCCGGCAGGTCCTGCGCGCGCGCGCACGGACTCAACAGCAGCGACAGCAGGATCATCGCGAGCACGGGCTCCTCCTAAAAAAACAGCCGCGACGGCCTCTATTTATAGCAGAACTGGGCCGCGGCCGCGGCGGCGACGCGGGCACGCACGATGTCCGGAGCCAGGCGCACGCCCAACTCCAGCTTGCGGTACTCGACGGCACGCTCGGGAAACTTATCCATGGCCGCGTAATAAGGCAGGCGCCGGATCGCCGACAGCAGGGCCTCTTTGCCCGAGCCGTCCTCCTTGAGGTAACGGGAGAATAAGCGCGCCAGCTGGACGCTCGGACTCTTGGGCACGGCCGAGGCACGACGCGACGCCGAAGCGGCCGCGAAGGCCCGCGATGCAAGCATCCCGCTCAGGAGCAAGACGACGAAGCATATCTTCATGGCGCATGGATATTATCCCACGCGCCCGAAGCTCCGCTCTGGGCCCTTCGCCTCACCCGCGAGGCAAAGGGCCCGGGAAAGTCCTATTGAGCGCGGTCAACGCCCGAACGCGTCGGCCGGAGACGCGCTCAGCTTCTCAAGCAACGGCGCCACGAACGGCCGCGCCGGCAGGCCGGCCACGGCCGACGCCACGGCGGCCGCCGGGCCGTGCGTCCACGGACCCTGGTTGCAGGCGCCCAAAGTGTTCGACCAAATCCACTGCACCGTGCTGGTCAGTCCGGAGCCGGTCACGGTGGAGGAGCCTCCGACGCAGAGGTCGGCGACTTCGTTGCCCTGG
Source organism: Elusimicrobiota bacterium (assembly GCA_013044195.1). Classification (GTDB taxonomy): domain Bacteria; phylum Elusimicrobiota; class Elusimicrobia; order UBA1565; family UBA9628; genus GWA2-66-18. The sequence goes on from JABEUV010000011.1 coordinate 47,675, forward strand.
TTGTCGTTCCAAGCCTGCGGATAGGAGGGGTTCGACCCATCCGTCGGGAAAGGATCGGTGACGGCCTCGATGAGTTCGTGAGACGTCGTCGACGACAAGCCGTCGAATCCCGCGCCGCAGCCGACGCCGCCGCACGTGGGCATCACGCCGTAGTAGATCGAGGAGCCGTCGCGCGGAGACTTGAAGCCCTCGTGGTAGGCGCAGAAGTCCGAGCACGACCCGCCGCCCGTGCTTCCGCTGCCCAAGGAGATGCTGACCCCCGCCGGGAAGAAGATCATATAAAGCGAGTTCGCGTCCGGCTTGGCCAGCTTGCCCGCCGCGATCTGCGCGTCGAGCTCGGACTGGATCATCGCGTCGGTGAGGTTGGTCGACGCGTTGGCCGGGGTGATCGTCACGCTGCCGGCGAAGGTCCCGCGCCCGATGGTCTGGTTCGTCCCCGGGCGCCCGTCGACGGCCTTGACGTTCGTGGCGTATTCCGACAGCCAGTCCATGTAGGTGCTGCCCAGGATGTTGGAGAAAAACGGGCCGACCTGGGACTGGGTCTGGGCATCGACGTTCGGACCCCAGAACACGGCATACACCTTCGCGTTGGAAATGACCGGGCCGCCGTAATAGAGGACATCATTCACGGCCTCAGCCAAAAACGGGCTGGACGTGCGGGGGCGATTGATCCACAGCGCGTGAGGCGCGGCCGACGCCGAAGACGACAGCGCGAGCGCGGCGAAAACGGCGACGGCGCGGCGGGTGCAAGTCGAGATCATGAGGCCTCCAGGACGGCGTTGGCGATATTATGCCACAGGATCGCCGATTTTTGACGCGGGTCAATATTGCCGCGGGCGTCAACTAAGGTAGAATGCGGGAATGAACGACAGCAACCCTTTGGATTTCCACGGTTCGGACCGCTGGGCCGTCATCTTGGGCGGGTCGTCCGGCTTCGGCCTGGCCACGGCCAAGCGCTTGGCGCGCGCCGGCTTCAACATCCTGATCGGCCATAAAGACAAGGAAGGCACGGTCGAGAGCGTCATCAAGCCCCACTTCGACGAGATCCGAAAGACGGGCGTCAAGCTGGTCACGCACAACGTCAACCTGTTCGACGACGAAGGGCGCGGCGAGGTCTTCGAGAGCATCATGACCAACGCCGGCTTGGGCAAGGTCCACCTGTTCATGCAGTCGATCGCGGCCGGCTCCTGCCGCCTGATGATCGAGGACAAGACGCCGGATTTCCGCGGCCGCGCCATCCAAGGGCTGGCCGACGCGCTGGGGCTTCCCGCCGAAAAGGTCAAGGCCGCGGTGAACGCCGCGTTCCACGACAAGGGCTGCGACGCCCTGCACACGCTTGCCGACAGCCGCATCCCCTACCGTGAGGAACTGCTCACGCAGGACGACCTGGCCAAGACCATCTTCATGATGGGCTACGACTACCTGCTGTGGAGCCGCGAGCTATGTAAGGAAGGCTTGTTCACCAAGGACGCGCGCGTGGTGGCGATGACGTCCGAGGGCAACGAGGTGGCGTGGAAGGGCTACGCCGCCGTCTCCGCCGCGAAGACGGCGCTGGAGGCGTCCTGCCGCGCGATGGCCGTGGAGCTGGCGCCTTACGGCGTGTCCTCCTATATTGTGCAGGCCGGCATCACGGACACGCCCGCCGGCAACGCAATTCCGAACTTCGACTTGATGAAGGCGCAGGCGCGCATCCGCAACCCGTTCCACCGCCTGACCACGCCCGAAGACATCGCCGAGACGATCCTGGGATTGTGCGGCCCGACTTTGCGCTGGGCCAACGGCACGATCCTGAGGATCGACGGCGGTGAGGCCATCTCCGGCCTCTGATGAGCCAACCCTTCTACGTACACGGGATGGGCTGGGCCCTGCCCCAGAACGTGCTCGACGACGACTTCCTCCATAAAGAAGTCGGCCTGGAAAAAGGCCTGGACTGGAACCGCTCGCGGCTGGGCATCCACCAGCGCTACTCGGTGCTCTCGCGCGACTACATCAAGTCCACCAAGAACAGGGACCCGCTGGCGGCCATCGCCCACGCGCGCGCTCTCGGCGACACGCCGGTCACCATGGCCGTGCGCGCCGCCCAAGGCGCGCTGGCGCGCGCCGGCGTCAAGCCGGAGCAGATCGGCATGGTCGTCGCCAACAACGACACCCCGTTCGATCTTCTGCCGACCATGGCCAACTCGGTGGCCAAGGCCCTGGGCATCGACGGCGGCCCGCACATCGACGTGAACTCCGCCTGCTCCTCTTTTGCGCGCCACATGAAGCTTCTAGGCGACACCAACGCCGCCGACTGGCCCGACTACGTGCTGACCATCCAGAGCTCCGCCTACACCACCCGCACCGACTATTCGCCCAAAAGCATCGACGGCTACATCTGGGGCGACGGCGCCGCCGCCCAGATCAGCTCCCAGCGCCATCCCGGCCGCCTGCGCGTCGAGCCTCTGATCTTCGGCACCAGCCCCAAGGACGCCAACGCCATCACCGTCGACACCTGCGGCCTCTTCCGGCAGGACGGTGCTGCCGTGCGCGAGTTCTCCATCCGCAAAACCGTCGAGATGTTCGAGACCATCGCCGCGGCCAAGAAGCTCTACGCCGAGGACGTCTACACCGTCAGCCACCAAGCCAACTACGTGATGCAGGACTCCATTTTAGGCCACCTGCACCTGCCCCCCGAGCGCCACCTGCGCAACGTCCAAAGCCAAGGCAACATCGCCGCCGCCGGCGCGCCCTCGGTCATCGCCCAGAACTGGGACAAGTTCAAAAAGGGCGACCAGATCGTCTACGCGGTCCTGGGCGCGGGCCTGGCGTGGGGCGGCGGGTACATGGAGGTGCTGTGACGGTCGAATCCGTCCCCGACCTCTCCAGTCTGCCGACCGGGTTGCTGCGTCCGTTTCATGAGGTCCGGCTGGTGCGCTGGGACGAGGCTTCCGGCACGGGACGCATCGAGGTGGTGCGGCGCAACCGTTACGACGATTGGTTTTATGCCTGCCATTTCTTGGGCGATCCGGTGATGCCGGGATGCTGGGGGCTTGACGGCGTGTGGCAGGCCTTGCGTTTGTTCGCGGCGTGGCGCGGCCTGTCCGGCAACTTCAAGCCGCTGAGCATGGAAGGCGTGTCCTTCTTCGGACAAATTCGGCCCCACGACAAAAACGTCGTGTATACGGTCGACGTGCTGTCGATCGAGCGCGACGGAAACGAGGCTCTGATCACGGCCAAGGCCTGCGTGTGCGTCGACGGCACGCCGGTCTACACGATCGATTCGGCCCAGGTAGGCACGGCGTTCTGGGACAGCGAGCCCGCCGCCGCGCCCAGCCTGCCCGACGCGCGGACGGAGCCGTATCGCGCCCCGCTGAGCTGGGACGAGTTCTCGCGCCGCGGCGCGTTTTCCGCCCCAGAAGTGACCGCGCTGTCGCGCGGCACGCTCGTCAAAGACCCCCCCGGCGAGATGCCGCTTCTGCCCGATTCGCTGATGCTGGAGGTCACCGACGTGCGCCGCATCGTCGCCGATCCCGCCTCCGGCGAGGGCGAGGTGCTGGCCACGCGCGCCAACGGGCCCGACGAATGGTTCTTCCCCATGAACGCGGGGGTCAAGCCCGCGGCCTTGCTGGTCGACGGCGTGTGGCAGTTGATGGGCGTGTTTCACGCGTGGATCGGCTCCGCGGGCACCGGCCGCGCGCTGGGCTTCGAGCGCGTCGACTTCTTCGGCGAGGTGACGCCGCGCGACGCGCGCCTGGACTACCGCCTGCGCATACTCAAGTCCGTGCGCGCGCCCAACGGCGACGTGTTCGTGCGCGCCGACGCGGAGATTTTCGCCGGCGGACGCCGGATACTGTCCTGCGCGAACGCCAACGTGGGCTGTCACAAGAACATCCGCTATGCGGACTATCCGGTCGCCTCCGAGATGGGCTTCGGCGGCAAACTCAAGATCAAGGAATAACCATGGCCGATATCGCGGTGGTGACGGGAGGCTCGGGCGGGATCGGGGCGGCGATCGCGAAGATGATCCACGCCAAGTCCGACGGCCAATTGACCGTCTGCATTCACTACAACGGCAACGAGGCCGCGGCCAAGGCGGTCGCGGCCGAAATCCCGGGCTCGTTCATCGTGAAGGCCGATCTCTCCACCGGCGAAGGCCGCAAGGCCCTTTTGGACGCCGTGCTGGCGAAAGGCACGCCGTTTTGTTTGATCAACAACGCCGGCATCGACAAGCCGCACGAACCGGCGCTGATGGTCGACGAGGCGTCGTTCGACAAGATCATCAACACCAATCTGCGCGCGCCGTTGTTTCTGATGCGCGACTTCGCCAAGGAAATGGCGCGCAACGAGGCGGGCGTCATCGTCAACATCTCCTCGGTGCTGGCGCGCAAGGCCGTGATCGGCTCCGCGCTGTATCGCGCCTCCAAGGCCGCGCTGGAGGCGCTGACCATGCAGTTCGCCGCCGAACTGGGCCCCAAGGGCCTGCGCGTGGTCGCCGTGGCCCCCGGCTTCATCGAGACCGCCATGACCGCGGGCATCCCTGAGGACCAGCGCGCGGGCATCAAGAAGGACGTGGCGCTCGGCGCCTTCGGCTCGCCCGACGCCGTGGCCGAGACCGTGTGGCACGCCGTCGAAAACCAATACCTCAACGGTGCCGTGATCGCCGTGGACGGAGGAATGCACCTCTAATGACGATCTTGAACCCCGCCGAAGTCTTGAAGATGATTCCGCAGCAGCGCCCCATGCGCTTCGTCGACGACATTCTGGAGCTCGACGACGAGCACATCCTCGGCACCTACACGTGGAAGGACGAGGACTGCGAAGGCCACTTTCCCGGCTACCCGGTGGTGCCCGGCGTCAAGCTCATCGAGATGGCCGCGCAGGTGGGCTCGGTGGGCTGGTGCATCTACCATATCGCCAAGACCGTGAGCCCCGCGGAGATCAGCCAGCTGGTGGGCTTTTTCACCTCGGTGGAGAAAGCCGTCTTTAAAAAGCCCGTGCGCCCCGGCGAGCGCGTAATCGCGCAGGCGAGCTTCGGCGACGCCGGCTATTTCCGCGGCAACAAGCTGGTCAGCGAAGTCGAGATTCAGTTCCACGGCGGACCGAAGGACGGGGAGACCGTATTCCTCGGCACCACCGCCGGCATGTTCGTGCCGAAGAACACGGAGGGAAATTGAGCTTTCCGAAACGAATCGTCGTCACCGGTCTGGGCGTCGTCGCACCCAACGGGCTGGGCCTGGAGGCCTACCGCGCCGCACTGAAGGCCGGCAAGTCCGGCATCTCCCATCACGAGGAGCTCAAGGCCTTGAACTTCGCCTGCCAGATCGGCGGCAAGCCGCCGGTCGGCCCCGACGAGGCCGAGGCGCTGATTCCCGAGGCGGACCTCGCCAAGCTCAACGAGGCCATGGTCTACGCGACCATGGCCGCCGTCGAGGCCGCGCGCATGTCGGGCGTCAGCATCGACCTGAAGAAAGGCTATCAAGACACGCCCGTGGACTGGGACACGGGTGCTATCATCGGCTGCGGCATCGGCGGCATGGACACGATGCTTGATGAACTTGGTCCGGTGATGAGCCAAGCCGCGGACGGAGAACCCGGCATGGGCTGCCGTCCGATGGGCACCGATATCGTGCCCAAGATCATGGAGAGCTCGGTCTCCGTCGCGGTCGGCAAGTTCCTGGGACTGGGCGGACAGACGACGACGAACTCCTCCGCCTGCAACACGGGAACCGAAGCCATCTTCGAGGCCTTCAAGCACCTCCAGATGGGCTACGGCGAATCCATGTACGCCGGCGGCGCCGAGGGCACGCACGCGGGCACCTGGTCGGGCTTCGACGCCATGCGCGACGTGCTGTGCTCCAAGTTCAACGACATGCCCGAGAAGGGCTCCCAGCCCATGGGCGCCGGCGCCTGCGGCTTCGTTCCGGCCGGCGGCGCGGGCGTGGTGCGCCTGGAGACCTTGGAGCACGCGCAGAAGCGCGGCGCCAAGATCTTGGTCGAGCTGGTCGCCGCCTATTGCAACTCCGGCGGCCAGCGCGACGGCGGCACCATGACCTTCCCCAACCCGGACGGAGTCGCGCGCTGCATCCGGCGCGTGCTCAAGGACTCCGGCGTGGACCCCAAGCGCATCTCCCTCATCAACGGCCATCTGACCTCCACCGGCGCGGACCCGCGCGAGGTCGGCTCTTGGATCAAGGCGCTGGAACTGCCTTTGGACAAGTTCCCGCTGATCCAGTCCACGAAGTCCATGATCGGACACACGTTGGGTGCGGCCGGGGCGCTGGAGTCCGTCGCCGCGATCGACCAGTTGGTCCACGGCTACGTGCATCCGTCGATCAACTCCGAGAACGTTCATCCCCAGATCCCGATCGGCGCGAGCATTCCCCACGAAATGAAGATCAAGGAGCTCGAGTACGTGGTCAAGGCCAGCTTCGGCTTCGGCGACGTCAACGGCTGCCTGCTCTTCAAACGCTGGGACGGCAAGTGATATAATTCCGGTTCTAGCCCGCACCCAGGAGAAACCATCATGGCATTCATGCGCAAACAGGCGGTCGTCGAGGCGACGGACATCAACACTTTGCCCCCCGACGAGGTGGAGAAGCGGATCACGGCCGGCGTCAAGAAATACGCAACCAACGAGGCGAACTTCGCCAAGGCCGACGGCAACACGCCCTACCTGGGCCAGATCGTCGGCATGGGCATCGAGTCGTCCAACCTGGCCGACATCACCATGTCCATCGAGCGCCAGTTCCTGACCAAGCTCACCACGAAGGTCCCCCTCGCCGACGGCTCGGCCGAGTACAAGCTGGCCCCCGGCGAACTGGGCAAGCTGCGCATCCTCGACGGCCAGGACGCGCTGGCCGCGACCCCGGGCCTGTCGGTCAAGATGCTCATGGACCTGGGCCATATGCCGTCCTCTGCGTCGTATCTCGATAAAGTCGTCTCGTTCGCCTACATCATGGCCTGCGGCGACGGCTGGAAGATGGCCGACGCGCTCAAGAAGATGACCGCGAAAGCCGAGAAGCTGGCAGGTGCTGAGCGCGCCGACGCGCTGTCCAACGTCAAGACCCTCGCCGCACAGGCCAAGGACTACGACACTCTGCTGGCCGACGCGGCCAAGCTCTCCGCCGCCAAGCAGAAGACCTACCTGAGCGACAAGGCCTCCTGCGACGCGCTCGACAACGAACTCAACGTCGTGCTCGACAAGATCAAGGGCCACTCCGGCGGCGACGCCGCCGCGATCGCCAAGCTGCGCACCGAGGAAGCCGAAGTCCGCACCCGCCTCAAGATGTCCGCGGCGAAGCTGCGCGTCTCCAAGGACGTGGCCGAGGCCGCCGGTCGGCGCCGACCCATTGAGGACCAGAAAGTCGCCGAGGTCCGCAAGGCCCTCCAGGAGGCCGTCGCCGCGGCCCAGACGCTCGCCTAAGATGGCGCTGACGCCCGAGGACATCCAAAGCCTCCGGCGACAGCGCCTGATCAGCCGCGCGGTCGCCGTTCCGCTGTCGTTGTTCGTGGCGGTGACCGCGCGGCTTCGCTTTCGCTACGGCCTGGCCGACGCCGCGCGCCTGCGCGCGGAGATCTGGGCCAAGCTCGACGCTCACGACGGACCGGTCATCTGGGCGGCCAACCACCTGACCTTGATCGATTCCTTCCTGGTCTACTGGGCGATCTTCCCCCTGTCGCGCGTGCTGGAAGACCGCCTGATTCCCTGGTCCACGCCCGAGTACACGAACTACTACAAGCTGGGCGGCCCCTTCAAGGCGGCCTTCATCCGCGCGCTGCTCTACTGCTGCCGCTGCGTGCCGTTCCTGCGCGGCGGCGAGGACGCGGCCTCCGAGGCCTGGCGTCAGAAAGCCTACGACAAATGCGTCTGGCTCCTGCGCCAAGGCGGCTCCGTGTTCGTCTACCCGGAGGCCGGCCGCTCGCGCTCCGGCTGGTTCGAGGCGCGCCGCCCGAAGGATTTTCTCGGCCGCATGGCCATCGACGTCCCCAACGCGAAAATTCTGTGCGTCTACCTGCGCGCCGATGGACAGTTGGCCACCACCGTGCGGCCGCCCGAAGGCTCCGTGTTCCGCGTGCGCTGCGACCTGATCGACGGCACGCGTCCCGGCGAGACGAACCCGCGCGAAGTCTCCCAGCGCCTGTTCGACCGCATCGCAGCACTTCAGAACGAGTGGTGGCGCGACTGCCCCTTGCCCAAGAACTGCGCCGGCAACGACGTCGTCGACCTGAAAGCCCCCCTTCTCCAGGAAAATTTTTCCGAGGACCTGTCCGACGCCGACCCCGAGTGGCTGGAACGCCACCTGACGCCCCGCGAGCTGGCGGGCCTGCGCGCCAAGTCCGGCGTGGAGTTCTTCCGGACCTTTTGGCGCGTGTTCGCCGCCAAGGAAGCCTGCCACAAGGCCTTGGCGCGCGCGGGACTGACCATACCCAACGGCGCATTTTGCGAACTGGAGGTCGACTTGTTCCGCCGCAAGGCCGCGCACGTCCCCACCGGCCTCCAGCTGGACCTGCGCTTCACCGACGACGACGAGGACAAGCTTCACTGCTTGGCCGTCCTGCGCGGCGGCTTCATCGGCGACGAGACCGCCGAGGGCGACGCCGTCTGGGACGTCTGCGAGGCGCCGCCCGGCGTTGCCCCCGGCGCCTTCGCCCGCGAGCGCGCGCTGGAGTTCATCGCCTCCTGCAACGACGAGCTGGGCGGCCCCACCGCCCTTGCCCTGTCCGAGGACGGCGGCCTGCCGACCGTCCTCTGGCGCGGCAAGCCCCAGGACTGGAGCTTGACGCTGTCGCACTCGGGCCGCTACGCCGCCTGCGCCTTCATGGTCTCGTAGGCGCTACGGCCTCCGTGAAAACCCGATAGCCGCGCGAGATGCGCCGGGCTCTTCTTCCATCGATATGCGCCCGACGGCCTTTACGAGAGGATAATACGTCGCTGAACAGGTTCCACGCGTCCAGGAAGGTCACGCAATTCAACGAGCTCTTGCGGGGACGATTTAGCCAAGAAACGAGCGCGTCAATGTCCAGCGGCTTACGATTGGCCTGCGCAGAAACTTTGAGTCCGTGCTTCGCGGCATAACGACGCCGTCCGCGGAAAGCCGATCGCCCTCCCGCCAAATCAACGCACGGATGACCCCATTGAGACGATATTTATACGGGAAATGATTTGCCAGGCCGTCGCGCATCCCTTTCGTCCGAACCATTGAGGCAGTATATCCCCCACGCCTCCTCTGTGTCGATGCCGAATATCCCTGTATATTCAGACCTCTAAAATAGACTAAATATACAGGGATGGGACGACAGACTTACGTCGCGCTGCCGGACAGGCAGGCGCTCAACAAGACGCTGCTGTTCGCCAAAGACGCGCCTACCGCTGCGGGGCAGCCGGCGCGGGTGTATGTGCGCGCGCTCCGGGCCGCGCTGAGGATGACGCAAGCACAGCTTGCGCGGCGAGCCGGGGTAGCCAAATCGCACGTGGCGCTCATCGAAGCCGGTACCGCGAACGTCGGCGTCGAAACGCTGCGCAAGGTCTTCGACGCGATGTTTTGCGACCTTCTGGTCATCCCTAAGCCGCGCAAAAAACCGACGCAGGCGCTGGCGGAGCGCGAACTCGAACGTCTGAGGGAGCCGCGATATTACGAAAAGCGCGGACCCTGGGATTGAGGTAGAATATCGCCATGAATGAGGCATTCCTGGCCGCGGCGCTGGCGGTTTTCCCGGGCGCGGACCGGAATATGGCCTTGCCCGATCCGCCGCCCTTGCCGCCGGCGTGGGTCCAGGGCACGTTCGCGGCCGAAGACGGCACGCCGCTGAACTACGAATACCGTCCCGGCAGCGGCCCGGCCGTGGTGCTGGTGCACGGGCTCGGCATCGGCGCGGACGGCTTCGACGGCTGGCGCGGCTTCTTCGCGGGGCGGCCGCTGATGATCTTGGAGCGGCGCGGCTACGGCTCGCCCATGGGCTTGGTCGACGCGACCGACGTGGGCGCCGTCAACCAGGCCGACGTCTCCGCGGCCGTCGACGAGGCTCTGCGTCTGGACGGCGGCCAACCCGTCGGCGTGCTCGGTTACTCGCTGGGCGCGCTCCTGCTGACCGCGCCGGACCCCGCGCGCGTGCGCTGGCTGGCGCTGGTCTGCCCGGGCGTGCCGGGCATGGCCGCCGACCTGCCGGCGGCCGAACAGGCCCTGGCCGCGCAGACGCGCTACTGGTATGGAGTGGCGAGCGCCGGCGGAACGGCCGCGCGGGATTCCTGGCTCATGTCGGTCGTCGCACCGGGAGTCCTGGAACTGGCGACGACCGCGCGCGGGCTGGGCCTCTCGACGGCCGCCGACGAGGTGACCGCCGATGCGGCTTCGCCCGATTTTCTCAACCTCTACACCGAGGAGTCTCTCTGGGCATACGCCCAGACTCACGGCTTTACGCCCAACCCCGGCGTGCCGGTGTTCGTCGGCTACGCCGAGAATGACCTTGTCGTGCCCCCGGCGGCCGTCCAAAGCCGCGTCGGACGGCTGGAATCCCAGGGCGCGCACGTCAGCGTCGCGCATTGGCCCGGCGACCACCTCGACGCTCTCGCCCATCCGGGACTGGTGCGCTCCGCGCTTGAGTCCTTCGACGCAGGAACTCCATGAGCCAAAAAGTCTGCGCGCTGTTCGCCGGCCAGTCCGTCCAAGAAACCGGCATGGGCGTCGAATTGCTCAAGCGCCCCACCGCGCGCGCCGTCATCGAGCGCCTGAAGCCCTCCCTCGGCCAAGACCTGGAGGCCTTGCTGACGACGACGCCCGACGACGACCTGGCCAAGACCTTCAACGCCCAGCGCGCCATTCACGCCTCCCACGTGGCGCATTGGCTGACTTGGCGCGCGGCTCATCCGGAAGCGGAGCTTGACGGCGCGATCGGGCATTCGATGGGCGTGGTCGCGGCCCTGGTCGCCGCCGAGGCGCTCACCGTCGAGGACTCCGGCGTCTTCATCGCCGCCCGCGCGAAGGCCTTCGCGGACTGCTGTGCGGCGTTCTCCGAGCCCATGGGCCTGGCCGCGGTGAGCGCCGACGACTTCAACGAGGTCGCGCAGTCCGTCAATGAGGTCCCCGGGGTTTCCGTCGCTCTGTGGAACACCGTGGGCCGAGGCACGCTCGGAGGCACGCTCGCGGCGCTGGAGGCCTATGCCGCCAAGGCGCGCGACGAGGACTGGCCGGTCAAGGTCAAGATATTGAAGGTGGAAGGCCCCTATCACACCGCCGCCTTCGCGCCCGCGCAGGTCCCCCTGGGCGCCGTGCTGGCGCGACTGGACGTCCGGCCGCCGAAGGTCCCCGTGTTCATGGGCACCTCCGGCAGCGCGGAGACGGACCCGGCGCGCATCAAGGAACTGCTGGCCGAGCAAACCGTCGCCTGCGAACGGCATCTCGACGCGGTACGCGCGGCCTACGCCGCGGGATGCCGAAACTTCGTCGAGGTGTCCTTCAAACCCCAGCCCGTGACCTGGCTGGCGGAGCAGTTGATCGGCGAGGACGGCGCGAAACTGCCCGGCGTCGAGGGCCGCGCCGTTCCCACCTCGGAACTCCAGGCAGGATGATCGACATCATATGGATGATTCGGCTCTCCCAGCCCCGTAAATCCAGAACGCGGCCGACAAGACGCACGGGCTCGCCGTAGCTGTCGCGGCACTTGATGGCGTAAATCGGCTGCTCGGCCGGATAGCTCGCCTCGATACGCCCGCAAAACTCACCGAACCTGCCTCGGGAAACTATTGTGTCTACGCCGAAGAGGATGACGGGCATTTCTGGAGCAAGAACTTTCGGATTGTTGACGGTTTCGTCGGCGTTGCAGACGAGAAATCCATTCGATAAGACCCCCATCAAGTCGCTGGCCTCCACGAGAATATGGTCGACGGCCGACACCCCGGGAAGAACGCGGCACTCGTAACCGTTCTTTCGGCAGTAATTCAGGACATGCAAGCCGTCGCTGAAGACGGCCGGGTGTCCATAGGTCACATATGTCACTTTCTTGCCCTTCTTCAATTCGACGCAGATGTCGCGAGCGACGCTTTTGATCTTCTCCTCGTTGCCGAGGGACTCGAATTTCGCGCCATGGAACAAACGAACGTCGACGCAGAAAGTCCGAAGAAACGGCAGCAACCGCTCTCCGTCTCCGTGCATATAGAAAAGAATCTCGCTGTCCTTGAGCGCCTGGATCGTCCCCAACGTGACATCTTGAGGCCGATCAATTCCCACGCCGCATACGGTCAAACATCCGCCCGCGACCGCCGCCTTCGGATTGGACGCGCGCACTCGCCGACTCACAGCAGAAACCCCATGACGTTCTCTCCCTTCATGACCCACGCCAGAAAAAATCCAAGAAAAATCCAAAAAGCGAACGAAATAGTCGGAGTCAACGGTATCATTTCGACGCCGTTACGGGCGCACCATTCCTGGAGCGCCTGCGCTTGGCTGGGCGTCAATCCATCCGCATAGAGGCGCGAAAAATGCTCCTCGAAGAATTCGGCGTCCTGCCGCAGACGTTCGATAAAGCCGGGCGCCAACACGGAATACGACGAGACTTCGCCGATGGCGCTCGGGAGAACTTCATGGTCCCAAAGGCGGACCAGGACCAAGCTCAATCCAAAAAATACCCCCATCGCGGCAAGCGCCAGAATCGTGCGCTCGACGGCATAAGGAACGGCGATGACCCGCATCACCGCCGCGCACGCCCCGCCCAGAAGCGGCAGCGCGATCGTCAAGACGGAAGCGGCGCCGACGCTGCCCGTCAAGACCAGCATCGTCCACCGCGTGCCCAATTGGATGAACATGCTGAATATCGAGAGATCGAGTAATATCCGCCACACATCCATCCAATGCGTCGGCGGACGAATAACGACCAACGCGACGCCCAAGACCCCGAGGAGCAACCGGCAATAATTGGCCCCGATCACTACGGAAAGTCGGTTCCATAAGACGAATACGACCCCCCAAAACATGGTGAAGAGTATCGGCGAGCTAAAGAAGCCTTTTAAGTAATAGGAAAACAGCGACAGGGCGAGCATCTGCAGCCCCTGCAGAGCCGCAAAGCCCGCGAAAGCGCCCGGCTGTGCCGCGATCGAACGAATGGATCGAGCCGCTTTTATGCGCCAGGACTCGGGCGTACCGATTGCTTCGCGCAGGCTGTCGTAAATAAAATGAACTGCTTTTCCCCATCCCAACTGAATAAAAAAATGGCGTCGATGGCTCAGGCGCGTTGAATAAACATAATGCAGCGCCCTCAGGAAGACCGCGATGCTCGCCGGGATAAACGTGTTGATCAGCGCGATCAGAAACAACCGCCGCCCATAACTAGGCCCCCCCAAAGTCGTCAGCGGGTACAAGGCGGCAAGCAGAAGAAATAATTTCGCATCGCCCGCGGGCCAGACGCCGAACCACCATAAAGCGCCCGCCGCCGTCGCGCATAGAAAAACATTCGACAAGGCCTCCCGGTAAAATATTCCTCGGGGGAACACCTCGATCCAGCGCAATCCGCCGAGGATGCTCATCACCAGCAGGATCAAATACGCGCACGCGATGATCCTGGCGCTGGAACGCAGGAATTGATTGCGTATTTTTTGATGGGTGTAGTCGTTCCAACCCACCACGATCCAAAGATAAAAGAAAAAGGCGGCCATCGCGGCCTGTACGGCCGTCAATGCGGCGCTCATGCGGCCAAACGCGACTCGCCTGCAAAGAGGCCTGGAGCGACGCTCATCGCCCGCTCCCTGTATTTTGCGGCGGCGCTTGCGCGCCGCAGCTTCTCCAGGCACGCCGACGCGCCGATCAGCGCCCACGGATCCGCGGCGTCCAGCGACAGCGCCTTCATAAACGACGATAAGGCCGGCCGCCAACGCTTTTGTTCGCAGTAGGCCCGCCCTTGCCACGTCCACGCATCTTGATAAGCGTCATGGGCGCCGAGGACTTGCGCGAATTCCGCGAGCGCTCCGCGGACGTCCCCACGAACCAGCTTCAGTTCGCCCAGCCACGCGCGCGCCCAGTAACAGTCGGCGTCGAGCTCGACGGCATGATCCAAATCGCGCCGCGCGGCCTCCCAGCGTTCTCTCTTTCGATGAATTCCTCCGCGCCACGCATAAACCCAGGCGTAGCGGGAATCTCGCCAAACATGAGGCGGATCCGCTCCGAGAAAATCATAAGCGCAGGAGCAGTTCCCATCAAGTTTGACGGCGCGCCGCACCAGGTCGAAACCGGCTTTGATTCGTCCCAGTTCGCGGTTGATCTCCCCGCAAAGCGCGACGGCCCAGGCGCACGTCGGCTCAAGATCGATCGCCGCGCGCGCGGCCGCCTCGGCCTCCCGCAGACGCCCGTCCCTGCGCAGCGCGTCGGCCTCCCAGCCGCGGGCTTTGGCGTCGCTCGGGTCGAGACGCGCTGCCCGACGAAAATCCAACAATGCGCCCGCGCTGTCCCCATTCTGCCGGTGCGCCTTCCCCCGAACGACATAGGCCCACGCAAGCTCCGGCTGCGCCGCGATGGCGTCCGTCGCCGAGGCAACCGCCTCGGGAAGGCGTCCGAGATTACGAAGCGCTTCGCTCGCGAGCATGTGGGCGGGCGCGGGGTCATCCGGTCTCAGTTTCAAGGCCGACAGCGCGTCATCCAAGGCGCCACTGAAATCGCCTGAAATACGGCGGCCCGCCCCGCGCTTGCACCAAAGATCGGGCCGTCGCGGCGAAAGTTCGAGCAGGCGATCAAGATCGGCGACATGCTTGTCATAGTCGCCCGAGCAGCGGTAGGCCTCCGCGCGAAAGCGCAGGGCTTCTTCGCAACTACCGTCGACGCGAAGGATTTCATCGCAGGTCGCCGCCGCCTCCAAATGAAGCCCATTTTCCGCCGACCGGCGAACGTGCCGCAGGGCTTTCAAGACCAAATCGGCAGACGCCGCCGCGCCCAGCTTGGCGAACCTCCGCGCGACGCGCAGTTCCTCCCGCGTCAAGCGATCCGCCCCGCTCAATGCCTGCGCGAAATTCGAACGCGCCTCTCCCCATCGTCCCTCGCGTTCGTTCAGGACTCCAAGCCGGAAGTTGACGCGCGGATCGTCTCGTTGCGCCGCGAGCGCCCGCTCCAAATCCTCTCGAACACCGACGTCGTTATTGCATCGCTGCCGCAGAGCCGCGCGCGCAAGCATGGCGGCGACATGATTGCGGTCGATGGCCAATGAAGCCCCGAAGTCCTCCTCGGCCTCTTTTGCCAAGCCCAGGCGATCTTCGGCTTCCCCTTTCCAAAGGAAAATCCATGACGTCATTCGATTCAATTCGACGGCGCGCCTCAAGTCCGTCAGCGCGCCGGCCGAGTCCCCTAAAAGATGGCGAGCGCGGCCGCGCCACGCATAAGCGTAGGCATACGAAGGCTCAAGCCTCAACGCTCGATCGCAATCCTTGAGAGCGCGTCTTATCGATCCCAATTCCAGCAACGCGCCGCCTCGCCAAGCCCGCACCCAGCCCAGTCCTCCGTCAAGCGCGAGCGCTCGATCCATATCCGCGACGGCGCCCGCGTAATCGGCTTTCCGGAGTTTAGCCTCGCCTCGCCATGCCCACGCCCACGAGTTTCGCGGGTGGGCTCGTATTTCCTCGTCCAATTGCGCCGACGCGGCTGCGAACTGATCGGGCGTGCCGCCGCACCAAGAATATTTCGGATCAAGGCGATGGGCCGCCTCTAATTTTTCCAGAGCCGCGCCGACGTCGCCGAGCTGGCGAAGCGCGAGGGATTGTTCTTGGAGCGTCCAAGCATGCCGGGGGTCCAAAGACGAAGCCAGCGCAAAGTCGACCAGCGCCTGCGCGGGCCGGCCCAAACCCCTTTTTGCGCCGCCGCGCCACGCATAACCCAGTTCGTAGTCCGGGTCAAGCCGCAAGCCTCGATTCAAATCGCAAAGTGCTCCCTTCTGATCGCCCCGCAGCCGCTTGATCTCGCCGCGCCAACAGAGTATCCAGCCGCATGAAGGCTTCAGCAACACCGCCCTGTTCACCGCTTCCATCGCCGCCGACGAGTCGCCCTGCATCAACCGCGAGCGCGAAAGATACGCCCAGCCGTAGGCGCAGTCCGGCTTGAGCTCCACCGCCTTCTCCAGATCCCGTCGCCCGCCGTTTTGGTCGTTGACCTCCGGCGCGCGCTTGTAATCGCCGCGGTACACATACATCCAATATGCGCGCGGATGCCGCGCCAAATAGCGCGACACCGCCATGATTTTCTCCGCGACGGTGACCGCTCCGGAGCTTCGGCCTCCGGCGTTCTGAAAATAACCGACTCCTTCGTCGGCATAAACGGCGCTTTCGCAATCGGAAAGATATCCGCGCAGATCGCCGCGCTCGATGCGGCAGGCGCTTCGAAACGCAAGCAAGAACGCGGTGTCGGGCTCCTCGGCGAGCGCCCGGTCGAAATAGCCCTCCGCCTGTTTTCTCTCGCCCGCGTTGTAAAGCGCCATGCCCGCGGCGACCAGGGCCGGAACGCAGCGCGAATCAATTTCCAGGGCCTTCTGCAAATCAGCCAGCGGCCGGCGGACGTCTGCGGAACGGGCGTCCATGAATTCCACGGTTTTCGCGATTCCTCGGAAAGCCCGCCACAGAGCCCGGCGGGGCGCCAGCGCGATCGCCCGGTCTATGCCGTCGTACGACCGAGAGGCTCCAGGTTCGCACGGCTCCGCGGTCCAACGCCATGCCCACGCCGCGTCGCAGCCGCGATCCAAGCGCAACGCCGCGTCGAATTCCCTCCGGGCTTCGCGGGCGCGTCCCAAATAATGAAGGATCCGCGCTCGCGCGACGCATTCCTCCGCGGACGATCCGCGCGAACGCTCGAGGGCGCGCTCATAGCGCGGTCGATAGCGGACCCCGTGACGCCGCAGAATATAGCGCGAGGAGCGCGACACCAGCTTCGACTGCCAGAGCGCGATGAGGCGATCAGCCCCCAGCTCGCGCAGGAGCGCCGCAGCACTCGATCCCATTTCAGCCATCGCGCCTATCAGCCGTCCCGCAGAAGGCGCCGCCGCAGGGCGTCGGCCGACTTCCGACTGGGACGCAGCTCGCCGTCGCCGTGGAGAAGTACGTAGTCGCGCCGCGGCCCCGGGCAGAGTTCCACAAGCGTACAGCCCGTGCAGCGCGGGGTCTGGGCCTTCTCGTTGATGTAGCGCCGCTCGAGGCGCGCAAGCTTCCATGCGTCGATCGAGTCCTCCTCGAAACCCGGGGTCGCGCACAGCGGGAAACCGTCGGTCATGAAGCGGATGCCGCAGCGGCGCAGCCGGGCCCACGACTCCAGAAGATAAGGCTCCATGTCGGTCAGCGTCGGCACCAGGAATTTTCTCTGCTTGACGTAGCCGAGGACCTTCACGATGTTGAATTCGACGAAGAAAATGCCCGGGAACTCCTCCCGAACGAACCGCGCGTAGTCGGGCATGATCTTGTAATTGAACTTATTGACGACGACGTGCAGGCGGACCTTCGCGCCGCCCGCCGTTTCGATCAGATTCTTGACCGCCTTCACGCGCCGGTGAAAGTATCCCCGCGTCTGGGTGATCGCGTCGTAGAGACGGTCTATGTGCGCCGGGAAATTCACGTTAAAGACGTCAAGGCCGGCCGTGACGAGCTCTTCGATGCGATCCGTGTTCTCGAACACCGCCGCGTTCGTGCACAGAACGGTCTCGCGCACGCCGTTTTCCTTCGCAAAGCGCACCCATTTCGGCAGGTCCTTCGAAAGCGTCGGCTCGCCCCCCTCGAAGGAGATCGTGTGCTTGTTGGCCAGTATCAACCGGCGGATGTCGTCGTCCGAGGTGAGCCGGTATTCATTGACCGAGGAGCAGAAAACGCAATCGATATTGCAATGCGTGTTCAGGTAAATGTTCGGGTCGGTCTCCGGATAATACCAATCCGGTTTCCCGCCCGACTCGTCGAGGGGAACACAGCGCTCGACATGCTCAAGCGGGCCCCGAGTTCCGCCGCCGTCGCCGATTTTCTCGTTCATGGCGCCCGCTCGCCGCCGCTTGGCCGCGAACCAACATAGTGTGCGCCTACGTCGGCCGAATTGCAAGGGTCTTCCATCCGGCCGCCGGACGCCGCGCTGCGGGCCTCCCGCCTCCAGGCAAGCCACTGCGCCGTACGCGGCCCGCGCAGGAATCCTTCCTCCAAATCGGCCAGCCCGTCATCATAGTTGCCCGCGAGAAAACGAACCCTGCCCCGGTATGAGAAAAAGCCCCCCAGACCGGGGCCGATCCTCAGCGCCCTGGTAAAATCATAGTCGGCTCTTTCCAGATCGTTGACCTCGAGCCGCAGAACGCCGCTCCATGCCCAAAAAGTGGCCTTCTCTTTTTTTAGCGCCAAACACAAATCCATATCCTGCAAGGCCTCTTTCTTCCAGCCCATTTTCAGCCGAGCGCGCGCCCGCCGGCTGCGCGCCCACGCGTGATCCGGTGAAATTCGGACGGCCTCATCCAAGTCTCGCAAGCCGTCGGCCGCACGGCTTTGATCTCCCTGCGACGACGTCGCGCCGCGGAAAGCAAGAGCCCACGCGTTGCCGGGATACGTCTCGACCAGGCGCTCCATGTCCTCATGCAGCGCCGTTTTTTCTCCCGCGGCGCAAGCACGCCTTCCATTTTTCAGCGTCGGGCTCCACAGCGTCGCGGGAGAAGCTGGGAAGGCTTTGTCGAAATCCTCGGCCGCCCGCGCGAAGCGTCCGGACTTCAGAAGCGCCTCCGCGCGTAGAAGATAAAAGTGCTCGTCAAAGAACTTTCTGCCCCTCGCCGCCCGCCGCAGGCACGCCAAAGCCTCGCCGACTCGCCATTGGGCGTTCAAGAGCCGCGCCTTCCACACGAGAGCGTTATAGTTTCCGGGCTGCGACCGCAACGTCCGATCCATCCAGCCGAGAGCCCCGGCATAATCGCCCCGCTTGCGTATCGTCTCTCCAATCCAGGCATTCAGGACGGACAAGCGCGAATCCATGCGCATCGCCCTTTTCATATCGTCGCAGGCGGACTGGAAAAGACCGGCCTTGCCGCGCTCGCGCCCGCGGCAAGCATACGCCCAAGCGCTCGAGGAGAATCTCTCGACCATCTCCCGGCAGACTTTCAGGGCCTCGTCGCCGCGCTGAAGTTCCGAGAACGTATCTCCGAGAAGCGAATAGGCCCAGTCGTACGAGGGGTCGATCTCCAGCGTTCTTTGAAGATCCTTCATGCCCGCCTCTTCCTGGTCCAAGCTGTTCAAGAATTGCGACCGCCATGCGTAGACGTCTCTATTTCCCGCATCGAGAATCTCCGCGGCCGCAAAATCGGACAACACAGCGCGGAATTCCGGCGCCAGCGGAAAGATCGAGGATCGATGCCTCGCTTGACGCAAAGACACGAGCAACGCCCCGCGGGCGCGGGCTCTCCAGAGAAATCCCCAAGCCCAGCCGGGATCGAGACTCACGGCGCGCTCTCCGGCCGCCAGGGCGCGCCTTGTACGGAAAAACAGCAGCTCCACGGCGGCCTTCAAGCCCCAATACTCCGCCCGTCGGCGACTCGCCCGTCCGACCGAATCCAGAACCTTACTCAGCTTCAGGTAAAGCCTTGCGTCCGGCGAACCTCCGGATTGGAAGTGCCGCAAGGGATCGAAGCGAACCGCATGCTTCGCCGCGGAATGATCGGCAACACCGGCGACATCAAGCACGCAGCCCAAACTGCGCTCAAAATCACCGTTGCGGGCGAATAGAAGCATCCGTTCGGTCATGACTTTTTTTGCGCAAGCTCGGCGGGCGCATCGCTCCGGACCGTCGGCGACCAAAAGCGCGTCAAGGCGTTCTCCTTCAGAACCGGCCGGCCGGCCGCGATCTTCTCGTTGGCCGCGGCCAGCAGGCGACGCAGCGCGGGAACCGGCGTCTTCCACGCCAAAGCCGGCCACCGCATGACCGCCTCTCGCCGCACGCCGTCCGCCTCGGCCGGCGTGAGCAGCCGGCTCAAGCGGTCCCAGCGCTCACGCGACCCCGGGGCGTCCTGGGCGCTCGACAGCAAAGACCACAAGGCCGCCTCCCGCAAGTTGCGGCGCGTCCCTCGACCGGACTCAAGCAACGCGGCCAGCCTTGACTGCGCCGGCGGCGAGCCGCGCTCGGCGACGCGCCGGAACCATTTGGCGGCCTCGCCGATGCTGCGCCGGACGCCGTGCCCGTGAAGATAGCTTTCGCCGATCATGATCTGTGAGTGCGTGTCGTTCTTCCACGCCGCCTGCCAATACAGGCGGAAGGCCTCGTCGTAGTCGCGAGGAACTCCAATCCCGTTGTAATACATGTAGCCCAGGCGCCATTGGCTTTTTGTGTTTCCACGCAGCGCGGCCAGCCTCAGCCATTTGACCGCCGCCTCATCGTCTTTCGGCACCCCAAGCCCCTCGTGATACAGGGCGCCCAACAGCAGTTGAGCCCGCGGCTTGCCCGCCGCGGCCGACCGCCGACACCAGCGCGTCAGCTTCGCCCAATCCGCGTCGCTCACGCGCCCAATAAGGGCCGCTAAATTGTCGCTTGCCTGCTCCTTGCGATAAAGGGCTCCGAGAATGTACCACTTGGCCGCCTCGAACAAGTCCCGAGGCACGCCGGCGCCCACGGAGTATATATGGCCGAGATTGCACATGGATGGGCCGTTTCCCTGTTCGGCCGCGGCGCGATGCCAGCGGACCGATTCGGAAAACTCGTGGCGGTGGAAATAAAGCAGTCCCAGGTTGCTCTGAGCTTTCGAGTCCCCCAGTTGCGCGGCGCGAAGCAGGCAGCGCAAGGACAGGCCGTAGTCGCAAGCGACGCCCAGCCCGTGCGCGTACATGTAGCCGAGATTGGCCAGGGCCGCCGACTCGCCGCGCTCCGCGGCAAGCCGATACCAGCGCGCCGCCTCAAGGTAATCGGGGCCGCCATCCTGGCCGAAATAGGACATCCGGCCGAGACAGAGCGCGGCGCGCCCGTTTCCGCCCTCGGCGGACCGGCGATACCACGCCGCCGCAGCACTCCGGTCCAGGGGCCCGCCCAGCCCCTCGTCGCCGAGATAACCGAGACGCAACTGCGCCGCGGCGTCGCCGGCCTCCGCGCGCTTCACGAGAGCCCGGCGGGCGGCCCGCTCGCGGGCGGGCGGCAGGAATTCCGGCGCCCCCGAGAACGCGCGATCCATCGCCGGCTGAACGAACGCGAGAAAGATATTCCCTTCGGGACGCGGCCGAGATCGGCCCGCCCGCGAAACCTCGGAAGGCACGGCGTTCAGCGGGAGGAGCGCGCGCCGGCTCGAACCAGCGGGCCGAAGCTCGCCCGTAATTCGGCGCATCGCTTCGACAAGGCCTCGATCTTCCGTCGTCGGCTCACGGCCTCGTCCGAATCCTCCAAGCCGGCGAGCCCGGAGAGAATCGACCGCAGATCCTCTCGCGTTTGATCGAGAGCGGCGATCAAGCCGGCGCGATTCGTCGCCGTTTCCTGGGTCATCTTGCTGCAATAGCCGTCGCGCAGCGGGGCGGAATAGCGCTCGCAACTCCCCGCTTTTTGGCCCCGCAGCGCAAGACACAAGCCGGAGGCGCGGCACTGCGACGAATCTCCATTCTTCACTGCCGCCCAATAGGCGCGCAGCGTCATGCAACTGAACCCCAGAGCCCAATCCGGCTTGCCCAGCGCGACGCACTCCGTCTTGCTCTCCCGGCCCATGTTCACGCTGTCTTGCGCCAGAATCTTCGCTTCCTCCCAGCCCGTCAGCGGCGAAAGCTTCGCCGCTCGCTTGCGGGGATCGCCCGCGTTGTCGACGTAAACATCGCAGAAGCCGGGAGCCTCGAACCGGGCCACGGACGAACAGAGCCGCTTGGCGCCGGCCGGGTCGGACGCCGCCGTCGCCAGGACCTTGCCGAGGGTCAGGTGCTGGAGAATCGGCGTGCAGGAGCCGCTCAGCGGCTTCGACTCGTCGCAAACGGCGGAGTCGCCGGTCAAAAGGGCCCGGCACACCAGATATTTCGCCGCGGTCTGCGAGGCCGCTTCGTCCAGCTCGGAATATAAATTAGCGACATAGCGGGGGCTCGTGAGCATGGCCTCGACGGTGAAGGAGCGAAGGCAGCCGGCTTTCGTCATTTTTGCCGACTTCAACTCCCGAGCCTGAGCCTCCATGGCGGCGACATGAGCCGCCGCCGAAGCGATCATCACGTCCATTTTTTTCAGGCTGACCGCTTCCGCCGGGCAGGAGCACGCCGCCCAAAATGCCGCGACCAGCGCCGCGACGACTCTCTTCTTCCCTTTCATGGCATCTCCGTTGCAAGCCTTTCGGAAATAGTACAAAATCTTGGCGCGCGCTCCGCGAATATCAACCTTCCCCGCGCGCGCCGGAATCCTCGATGGCCCGCGCCGCCAGGAGGTCCGCCTTCGCGTCCGCCAAAGCCCCCAGAAGCATGGCCGCCTTCGCGCGCACGATCAGCGCCTCGGATTGCCGCGGATTGATCCGCAGCGCGGCCGCGGCGTCGGCGCGCGCGCCAAACGCGTCGCCGCTGGCGAGGCGAAGCTTGGCCCGCAGCAGCCGCACGCGATCCTCGATCATGGCGCGCTCCACGCCGGACTCGAACTCCTCGCGCAGCGCCTCAAGGCGCGAGCCCTCGGCCGGGCTCCTCGACAGGGCGCACAGACGCAAGGCCTTGTCGAGATCCGCCGCGGCGTCGGCTGGGCGGCCGAGGTGGCGCCGGGCCTCGCCGCGCAGCGCGTAGGTCCACGGTCCCGGAGCTCCCGCGGAAATCGCGCGATCAAGCGAGGCTTGCGCGGCGGCCGGATCGCCGCTGCGCAGTTCGGCCTCTCCGCGGCGGAAGTGCCCCCACGCGTCGTCCGCCCTTGGAACGGGCCCAGGAGGCGTCGGAACGTCGAGGGCCTGAGTCCATTCGACCGCGCCGAGCACGGCCAGGTCCTTGAGAAGGCGAAAAACCTGCGCGTCCAGGACGTCGCGGGGCAACGGTGAGCGCCGCGACAACTCGCGCTTGATCGCGCCGACCGAACGTTTGCCGTCCGTCAGCGCGAGCGCGAGGGCATACGAACGAGGCAATATCCGGCGCGGATTGGCCGCGTCGCCGTCGGCGTCGAGGCCTTCGGCCTTGACGATGCGGTAGCGTCGCGCGGGCAATAGCCGACCGTCCCCGGAGACCGGCAGAAACGTCGTCTGCTCCTCGATTCTCTTGGCCAAGCGAGGGATCCAGGAATCCGGGATTTCACGGCGCGCGGCCTCGTCCTCGGCGCGGCGCAACCCCTCGTCGCGCGACGGCTCGGCCTTCAAGAACCCGGTCTCGACGACGGCGAGAATCTGCCGCGTCCAGTTCTTCAGTTCCAGCTTGGTGCCTTCCCACTGCCAGGAATGCTCGGTTCCGCTGGAGCCGAAGAGCAGGGTCTGGGAGGTGTAGGCGCGCTCGAAATAGTAGGTCAGCCCGGCCGCGACGGCCACGAAGGCGGTTTTGTCATCAAGATCGATCGGCGACGCCGCGCCCAGCGCTTTGCGCGCCTCGGCCCGCCATGCGCGCGCGTTCGGATCGTGACGGTACCAAAAGCGTACGAGCGTCGAGAAAGAACCCGCGACCTCCCCACAGAAGCGGTCGTAGTCGTTCCACAGCAATCCGCGAACCTCCGCGTCGGCCTCGCGGCGCGAGGACAGCCACGTGTAGGCCGCGCGATGCCCCGACAGATGCGCCATCATGACGCCCGACGACAGCAGCGGGTCGAGAAAGAACGCCGCGTCGCCCGCGGCCAGCCAGCCCTCGCCGCAGGCGCGTGCGTTGCGGTAGGACCAGTCGGCGGCCGTGAAAAAATCCTTGCCCGGAGCGCGAGGGTCCACGCCGGCCAGCAGTTGCGCGCCGTCAAGCAGCGGCGCGATCTCCGTGCACCGCCCCAGCGCCTCGAAGAAATACGCGCGGAAATCCTTGCCCCGCGGGTGGGACTTCACGAACGAAGCCTTGGAGACGAGTCCGACCGAGACCATCTCCCGCGAAAGAGGAATATACCAGAACCAGCCCTCCGGCACGGAGCAGATGAAGATTTTGGTCTTGTCGGGATGTCCCGAGAACTCGAACTTCCACTTCGCGCCCTTGTAGTAGGCGTAACCGGCCGTGTTCTTGAGCTCCGGGTCGAACTCGCGCACGCCGCGCTGCGCCGACAGAAATCCGGACTGCCCCGAGCAGTCGGCCAGCGTGCCGCACCGCAGCGTGCGCCGGCGTCCGCCCTTCTCGACGACCACGCCGACGAAGCGCCCGTTCTCCTCGACGGCGGAGAGCGCGCGCCAGCCGAAGCGGACTTCCGCGCCAAGCTCGGCGGCGTGGTCGAGCAGGATTTTATCGTACTTCGAGCGCAGAACCTGCCAGGAGAACTCCGCGTCGAGCATGCGCCCATACTTCTTGACCATCTCCAGATTCAGGTTGTTGAAGTCCGCGTCCCACGGCGCGCGCTCGTCGCCCCAGACGAAAACGACGCCCATCTTTCGCGGGAATCCCCCCGCGTCGATCTTGTCCTGCACGCCGAGTTCCTTCAAGACGGGGATCGCCCCCGGAAGAAGCGACTCGCCGACGTGATGGCGGGGAAACTCGTCCTTCTCCAAGACGAGTATTCGCGCCGTCGAATCGTGCTTGCGCGCGATGCCCGCCAGCGTGCTTCCCGCGGGGCCGCCGCCCACGACGATCATATCCCAGGTTGTCGTCATTTGAGAGCAGTCCCGCCGCCCAGGTCGAGAATGCGCGCGCGCAGCCAGCGCCCCGCCGCGTCCTCCGGATCCAGCGCCGCGTCGAGAGAGCGCGCGGTCTCCTCAAGCGCGCCGCGCGCGTCGCCGCAGGACAACTTCAGCCACGCGAGTACTCGATAAAATCCGGCCTCACGGGAGGCCGGCCTTTCCTGCGCGCGCGCCAGGGCTCCGCGCGCGTCCGCGCGCAGCAGCGCCGCCGCGCACCCGCGCAGGCCGCAAGACCGTGCCGTCCGCGCCAAGGCCTCCGGCGCGAAGGACGCCGCCGGATCTTCGACGCGGCGCAGCGCAAAGGCCCTGCGCGGATCGGGCCTCCGGCCCGCGCGGCGGCACGCCAGAACGTATAAAGCCAGCGGCTGCCGAGGATTTCGGCGCAGCGCCTCTTCAAGCGCCCGCGACGCCTGCCGGCCGCGGCCCGCACGGGCGAGAAGAAAGCCCTCCATGGCCGCGTCCGCGTCGGAAGGGCCGCCGCGCCCGTACGCGGCCAGAGCCTCCTCCCATGCGCCGCAGCGCGCCAGGGACTCGGCCAGCCGCAGGGAAATCCAACGGTCCCGCGGGTGGAGTTCGAGCGCGGCGCAATAGGCCGCCGCGGACTCGACTGGACGACCGACCTCCAGCAAGGCCCGCCCTCGAAACGCGTGCGCGGGACCGCAGTGCGGCTGCAGGCGCAGGGAACGCTCGAGCTCGGCCAGCGCCGCGCGGACGCGGCCCTGCTCGAGCAGGCACGCTCCCCGTCCCGCGTGCGCCCAGGACAGCCGCGCGTCCAGACGCAGAGCCGACTCGAAATCGGCCCGAGCCTCGCCGACGAGGCCTAGGCGCCGGCGTGCCTCGCCGCGCCAAAGACGCGCCCACGCGTCCCGCGGAGCGAGCGCGACGGCCCGATCAAGATCGTCGATCGCGCGCCAATAATTCTGCAGCAGAAGCTCCGTCTGGCCCCGCCAGGCCAAGGCCCACGCGGCCCGCGGCCGCCGCTCCAGGTAGCGGTCCAGATCCCGCCGCGAGCGCAGAGCCGCGGGATTGGGGTGAGACATGCTGATGCGATGCTCGATCCAGACGCCGGAGCGGTCGACGGCCGCGGCTTCCCGCATGATCCGCCCCGCCTCGTCCCAGCGCTTGAGGCTCATTAGCGCGCCCGCCAAGGGATACAGCGTCGTCGGGTAGTACGCATTGAGGGCGCGCGCCTTCATCAGTAGCGCTGCGGCACGACGCGTCTGCCCCTGCTCGGCCAAGGACACGCCCAGCCACGACCAGCCGCGGTCGTAATCGGGCAGAAGCTTGATCGACGCCCGCAAATCCGCGAGAGCCCGCGGCGCGCGTTTGAGGACGAACATGGCCCGGCCGCGCCAGGAGAGGGCGAAGCCCGAGCGCGGCGCGAGCGTCAGCGCCCGATCAAGATCGGCCACGAGCGTGCGGTCGCGCAGGTCCGCCTTCGCGCGCGCCAAGAAGAGCAAGGGCAGTTCCCCCGACGCGTCGAGCCGCGCCGCTTGGCCGAACGCCGACACCGAGGCGCGAAACTCCGCCAGATACCACAGGCATACGCCGCGAAACACGAGCGGCCAGGACCAGTCCGCAGCAAGCGAACTCGCCGCGTCGAATTGCGCGATCGCGCGCACGTAGCGACGCCGCATCTCCCAGGCCATCCCCAAACCCATGCGCGCCCAGAGCTGATCGCCGTCGAGCGCGAGCGCGGCCTCAAAATCCGCGATGGACGCCGCTCCAAGGCGCCGCGAGCCCCAGCAGCGCTCGGACCGCAGGAAGCCCCTCAAGATCAGGAAGGCGGGCTGCCGCGGATCGAGGCGGATCGCCTCGTCCAGACGCCCCCGCGCCGCCTCGGACCAGCCCGGCCCCGTCGGCGGCCGCGCGCGGGGCCGGCCGGTCTCCCCGCCGGGGCCGAGGCGGAACTCGCGGCCGATGCGCCGCAGTTCGCCGAGGCCGCGCAGATCGTTCTGCCGATAAAAAAGGAGAGAGTGAGCGATGTAGCCGCGAAAGATCTCCGCAGCGAAAGTTCCGGAGCCTTCCGCGAAAAATGCGTCGAGCGGGTCAGGCTTGGGGACCAAGAAGGGCCTCCGCCCGCTTGCGCTGCTCTTCATTGAGAAGATACGGGAAGTCCTTGAGAACGGCGCGGTAGGAAGCGACCGCCTCTTCGGCGCGGCCCAGACGCGCCAGCGCTTCGGCCTTGGCGACGAGCGCGCGTCCCACGTTGGGGGCGAACGACAGGCACTGCTCGGCCGCGGCCAAGGCTTGCGCCGCGCGTCCGCGCTCCAGCCGCGTCTGCGCGAGCAGAAGATAGGCCTCGGGAGATTTGCCGTCGATCAGCAGGGCCTTTCCAAGTTCGCGCTCGGCCGAAGCCAGCCGCCCTTCCTCCCGATCAAAGTGCGCCAGCCAGTAACGCGCCCACGGCGTCAGCGGCTTTTCGCGCAGCACGTCGAGAAGTATCCGACGCGCTTGGACGCGGCGACCGCACGCGAACTCGGCGCGCGCCAGCCACGACCGGGCGATTTGAAACCGCGGCTCGAAGACGACGGCCTTGCGCAGCGGCTCCAGGGCGCGCCGCGCCTCGCCGCTTTCAAGCAGGACCAATCCCTGCCAGCCGAGGTTGAGGCCGTGATGCGGGTCCATCAGGGCCGCGGTCTGAAAATCGACGAGGGCGCCGGAGGAGTCTCCCGCCTGAAAACGCGCCTGACCTCGCCACATAAACAGCGACGGCAGGTGCGGATTGCGGCGCTCGGCACGCTCCAATTCCTCGATGCCCAAGCGCAATTGCCCAGGGTCCGGCGTTCCTCCCGTCTTGAAGACCCAGCTGTAGCGGTGGTCGAGCAGAAAGGCGCAGTCGAGATCCGACAAGGCGCCAGGGATATCTCCAAGCCGACGGCGCACCAGCGAGCGCTCGTGATAAGTCAGGCTGTAGTGCGGGTCGAGAACCAACCCCCGATTAAGGTCCGAAAGGGCCTCGGAAAAACGGCCCAGCTTGCGCAGCAGCGAGCCCCGCCAGACGTAGGCGCGGTGATAGAACGGCTGGAGCTTCACCGCGGCGTCGAAATCGCGTTTCGCGCCGCGCAGGTCTCCGACCAGGCGGCGCGCGTTCGCCCGCCACGCGTAGCACCAGCCGCTGTGCGGCGACAACGCGATCGCGCGCGACAAGTGGCGAATTCCCTCCGCGGCGCCCGAGGGGACGTAGCAGGCCGCGCGTCCGTAGAACGCATGCGCCCAGGCCTTGCCCGCGTTGCGGCGCATCAGCCGCGAGACGTACTCGTAGTCCTCCGCGGGGAAATGCGAAAAATGCGTCTGCGTGGCCTCGCGGCGGTAGTACGCGGAAAGCGTCTCAGGCTTGGAAAAAGCGAAATCGATCATCTTGGCGACGTACGCGGGACGGTCGAGATTCGTCTCGCGGTGAAGCTGCAGCGTCACGAAGCCCATGACGGGGCTCACGTCATACGCCTGCGTCAGGCGCCGCGCCGCCCCGTGCGAAGACCGCGCCAAGCGCGCGCGCAGAAGGTGCGCCGCCGAGCAAATCGGCTTCAGCGCCGCCGCGCGCGCGTACGCCCTGTCGGCCGCCGCGGGCCGGCCCGAACGCTCCAGCGCCAGACCCGTCAGGAGGAACGCCAGCGCCGAGTGCGGCCGAGCGCGACGGTACGCCGCCAGCGGGGCGGCGGACTGCGTCGGACGGCCGCGCATCAGGAGATCCACGGCGAGATACAGCGCCGCGCTCGGCGCGCCGGTTGCGGCGCGCAGCGCGGGCTCGGCCTGCGGGCCGCCCAGCGCCAGCTCGCCGAGAAAGGCCTGGGCAGCGGCCAGGCCCGGGCGCGCGTCGAGAGCCTGCCTGAAATCGGACTCGGCCCCCGAGACGTCGCCGAGGATGCGGCGCAAGCGGCCGCGCGCGGTCAAGCCCCCGGGCCCGAGCGCCGCGAGCGAAAGCGTCTCCAGCGGGCCGCGGACCTCATCGAGTTCCTGAAGATAGAGCGACTTGAATATCTCCAGATCGTATTCCGGCGTCGGAGGCAGGCCGAGACGGCGGCTCAAGTCCTCCAAGCGTTCCTCATGCTCCAACGCTTCCAATAAGCGCCAAGCGGAACTCACGCCGCGAGCAGATCGTGCCATCGTTTTCGTTGCTCCTCGTTGAGAAGGAATGGATGCCGCCTTGAAATTTCGCCGTATTCCGCCACGGCCTCTCCCGCGCGGCCCAGCTGAAGCAGGGCCTCGGCCCGAACCAGCCGCGCCTGGGCCAGCCGCGGCGACGCGTATAATGCCAGATCGGCGGCCTTCAACGCGTCGTCCCAGCGCCCGAGGGCGCGCAGGGCGAGCGCGCGCAAATGGTAAGCCTCCGAACTGCGTCCACGCGCCCGCAAGCAGCCGTCGACGTCGCGCAATGCGCCGCGCGCGTCGCCGTCCTCAAGCCGCAGACGGGCCCGCGTCGCGAGCGCCTCAAAGCCGCGCCGCCCCGGTGGAATCAAGGCGAGGCGGGCCTGCGCGCGCGCGCGCGCGCCGGAGGCGTGCTCGGCCTCGGCAAGCCACAGACGATAGGCCTCGACGTTCGGGCGGAGCTCGTGCGCGCGCGCCAGCGCTTGAGTCGCGCGCACGGGCCGGCCCGCGGCCAGAAGCGCTTTGCCCAGCCAGGCCTGCGCGAGCGCGTTCGCCGGATTAAGAGCCGCGGCCCGCTCAAGGTCGGCAAGGGCTCCGGAAATATCGTCCTCGCGCAGGCGGAGCTGACCGCGCCAAGCGCGCAGTCCCGAATCGTTCGGCCGCGCGCGCAGCGCCCGGCTCAATTCGCGGCGCGCGCGCGCGAAATCCTCCGCGCGCGGGTCGCGCCCCGACGAGAACGCCCAGTCGTAGCGCGAATCGAACTCGAAGGCCCGCTCCAGGTCGGCGGCGGCGCCCGACCACTCGCCGGCCGCGCGGCGCACAAGCGAGCGCTGGTGGTAGGCGAACACGTAGCCCTCGTCGATCGCGATGGACGAGTCCAGGTCGGCGGACGCCTCCGCCAGGCGGCCCATGCGCGCAAGCAGGGCGCCGCGCCAAGCGTAGGCGCGATGATACCACGGCTGCCGGGCAAGACCGCGCGTGAAGTCGGCCAGCGCGCCGCGTTCGTCGCCTTGGGACAGCTTCGCCAAGCCGTTCCACGCCGTCAGCCAGCCGTGGCGCGCGCCCGCGCGCGCGGCGCGCGCAAGCAGTCTCTCCCCCTGCGCGCGCCGCGGCGAGCCCGGCGGACAGCGCAGAGCCGCTCTCCCGGTCATCGCGATCGCCCAGGCCGCGCGCGGGAACTTGCGCAGCAGCATCCGCGCGTCGCGGTACTCGTCTTCATGGAACGGCGAATACAGCAGGTCGTCTTGACGATCATACCAGCAGGCTTTTTCCGGTTCGGCGAATGCGAACCGACGCAGGCGCGCGGCGGCCGCCGCCCAATCGCCTTCTTCGTGCGCCATGAACTGCGCGAGAAACGCGTAGCCGGGCTGGGCGTCGAGCGCCCCTCGTGCCGCGCGCAGCGCCGCGCTCCCGCGCTGAAGGCGGCTGAGCAGCCAATGCGCGGCGGAGCAGGACGGCTCCAGGGCCGCGGCGCGGGCGTAGGCGCGGCGCGCGCGCCCGGGGCGGCCCTCGCGCTCACGCGCGATTCCAAGTAGAAGCCACGGCAGGCCCGAGCGCGAGGTCGGGCAGAAGGCGGCCAGACCGTTGGCGGCGTCTTCGGGACGTCCGGCCAACAGCCGCGCGACGGCCAGCCACGACGCCGTCGCCGCGTCCGCCGGACGGGCCGCGGCCGCCTCGACGAGTATTCGCCGCGCGCCCGCGGCCCGCAGATCAAGCTCCGCCAGCCACGCCTTGGCCTCGCTCAGGCCCGGCCGAAGTCTCAAGGCTCGTTCTAAATCAACGCGCGCGCCGGCGGCGTCCCCGGCGAGACGGCGCACGCGGCCGCGTCGGGCGAGGGCAAGCGGCTCGCCGCGCTCGGCGGCGGGCACCAGTTCCGCCGCCGCCGCCGCGATCTCGCGGCGCCGCAGCCGCCGGAAATAGCCGAGGTCGTACTCCAAGACATACGGAATGCCCAGCCTCTCGGCCAGAGCCTCCGCCGTCTCTCCATGCTTGGCGCGCTCCAGCGCCCTCCAGCCGCCGCTCACGACGCCCTCACGAGGCTCTCGACGCGCCGACGCTGCTCGTCGTTGAAGAGAAACGGGGACTCGTTCAGCGCCCGTCGATAGTCGTCGATCGCCTCGTCCTGCCGTCCGAGGCGCAGGCGGATCTCGGCGCGCAAAAGCCGCGCCCGGCCGTGATGCGGGGAGATCGCCAAGACGAGCTCTATTTCCTTTTCGGCCGCACGCGCGCGATCGAGCCTCAGCAGCGCTTGCGCCGTCAAGCAGTGAGCGTCCGCGTTGCGGCCGTCGAGCGCCGCGGCACGGCGAGCGCAGCGCAGCGCCTCGCGCCCGCGCCCCCCGGCCAGCGCCGCGAGCGAACGCTCCTGCCACGCCTGGGCGCACCGCGGATTTTCGCGCAGCAGCCGCCCGAGCAGCGCGAGCGCTCCGCGCGCGTCGCCGCCCGCCCTGAGCGCCGCGGCCAGCCAAATCCGATACTGCCGGCGGTCGCCGGCCAGCTCGACGGCACGGCGCAACTGGCGGCACGCCGCCTCGAACCGTCCGGCCTCGCTCAGGGCGCGCCCGTACCAGGCCCGGCTCAGGGCGTGCGCCGGGTCGAGGGCAATCGCGCGCTCAAAATCGCGGAACGCGGCGGAAAAGTCGCGCCTTTGCAGCTGCGTCTGCCCCCGCCACGTCCAAAGCGACGCAATCGACGGTCGACCGCGCAAAACCCGCGTCAATTCGGCGACCGCGGCCTTCAGTTCCGCCTCGGCCGGAGCGCGGCCCGTCGAGAAAACCCACGCGTAGCGCGCGTCCAGCCGGAACGCCTCGTCAAGATCGAGGACGGCCCCCGCATGATCGCCGAGCGCCCGCCGCGCGGCCGAGCGGCGGTTCAGCGAAAACGGATAATGCGGGTTCATCGCGACGGCTCGATCGAGGTCCCGCAATGCCTCGCGGTTTCGACCCAAGGACTGAAGGAGCCCGCCGCGCCACTCATACGCCCAGAAATAATACGGCTGACGCTTAAGCCCCGCATTTAAGTCCGCCAGCGCCTCCTGCCGACGGCCGGCCCCGATGCGCGCCACGCCGCGCCAGCCCAGCGGCCAGCCCTGATGCGGCGCCAGGCGGACGGCGCGGTCGAAAGCCGCGAGCGAACGCGACGGCAGGCCCGACGACGGCGGGCAGCGCGCATACGCGCGGCCCAGGAGCCCCCAGGACCAGCTCCGATCCGGATGCCGGCGCAGGAACTCCTCGGCCCAGCGCACGCCTTCGAAATGGCCGGGGAGAATCTTTTTGTCGTTTTCAAGGAACCGCGCCGACAGTGAAAGAAACCTTCGCGCGCCGAACGCAAAGCGCACGAGCTTGCGCAGTTCGCCGGGCCAATCCGAGCCTTTCCGATGGAGGCACATCGCGATATGGGCGTACTCGGGATCGGCGTCGAAGGCGTCCTCGCAGGCGCGGGCCGCCGCGGCGTCGTCTTGCAGCGCGCGGGCGCGCAGAAGATGTGGCGCGGCACAGGTCGCATCGGCCTTCGCGGCGCGCGCGAAGCTTTCAATCGCCGGCCCGACGCATCCCTTCCGCTCACGCGCCACGCCGCACAGCATCTGCCCCAGGCACGAGCCGGGACGCCTGCGCGTAAATTCCTCCAGCGCCGCGGCCGCGTCCGGGCGGCCGCGCAGAAGCCGCGACGCCCCTAGATACAGCGCGGGCCAGGGACTTTCCGGCAGCCGAGCGGCCGCCGCGCGCAGACGCTCCTCCGCGGACGCAAGCCCCAGATCGAGCTCGCCGAGCCATAGGAGGCCCAAGCCGCTGCCCGCGCGAGCGGCCGCCTCAAGGTCCGCGCGCGCGCCCACGACGTCGCCGAGCAGCCGCCGCACCCGCCCGCGCCAGGCGGCCGGCTCGGCTCCCGACGCGCCCTTCAACTCGCTTAGGGCGGCCAGCAGGCTCTCCTGATGAAGGCGCTGGAAATAAAACAGTTCGTACTCGGGGCAGAACGGCAAGGACCACCGGCGGCTGAGCCCCTCCAGAACCTCGGCGTGGCCGAGTCGATCGAGGGTCCGCTTCACCAGGGGAACGGCCTCATATCCCGAAAGAATCCGCCTTGAGGCCCGCCGTCCGGGTGAAGGGCGAGCCAGACGACCGTCTCCGCGCCTTTCTCCACCGTTCGTTTGGCGAGAGGTCCGCCCATCCGCGTCTTCATCCAACCCGGGCAGACGGAGTTGACCAGAACGTTCGTCCCGCGGAGTTCGCCGGCGAAAATACGGGTCACCGCATTGAGAGCAACTTTGGAAATGCGGTAGGCCGTCCGCCCGCCCGTCATCTCGGAGAGTTGGGCGTCGCCGCTGGAGACGTTGACCACCCGGCCGTAATTGCGCTCAACCATCCCGGGGATGACGGCCTGGCAAAGCCGCAACGGCCCCAAAGCGTTCGTCTCGAACGTTTCCAGGATCGTCTTCTGTTTTGCCGCGAAGATCGAGTTGGCTCCAACGCCCTCGTCGACGGGAGAAGCGTCGAGGAATACCCCGGCGTTGTTGACGAGGATGTCGATCCTTCCGAAGCGCCGCAACGCGAAATCGCGCGCTTTTTCGACGCTCTCGGGCACGCGCACGTCCAACCGGCATACGGAGACCTTCCATCGGCCCTGGTCCCAGAGCAATTTCGCGGCCTGGACTCCTTGCGCAAGATTCCTGGACCCGAGCACGACGTCGACGCCTTCCATCGCCAGTCGGCGGCAGACTTCCCAGCCGAGGCCCCTGTTGCCGCCGGTGACGAGCGCCGTTTTTTTTCCCAAAACTCTCCCCCGCCCGACATCCGCGATTTTACAAAATATCATAGAATCGGATCGTGGCGCCCTCTTCCGGCCGATCCGACCTCATCGTCATCGGCGGCGGCCCCGCCGGCACGACCCTGGCGACCTTGGTCAAGAAGTACGCCCCGCAACGCGAGGTCCTGCTCATCGAGAAGGCGCCGGGACCTCGGCATCACGTCGGGGAGTCCCTCCAGCCCGGGATCAACCCGATCCTGAAGGAACTGGGCGCCTACGATGAGGTCGTCAAGGCGGGATTTCCGCGAAAAATAGGGGCGGTCTACATATGGGGGAAGGACCGCAGGCCTTGGGAAAACATCTTCAAGGACGCCAACAACACGGCCTTAACGGACCGCGCGAGCGAACTGCGCAACGTCGTCAACGCCAGTTTTCAGGTGCGCCGATCGCGCTACGACGAGATTTTGCTGCGCAACGCGGAAAAGACGGGAGTCCGAGTGGAACGGAACACCCAGGCTCTCTCCATCATCGAGGAGGACGGGCGCATCGCGGGACTGACCTGCCGCGGGGCCGACGGGGAAATCCGCGAGTACCGCGGCGAGTTCACGGCGGACTGCAGCGGCCAGAACGGCTTCCTCTCGAAATACCGCCGCATCCGCCAACCCCATCCCCGGCTGAAGAACGTCGCCGCCTTCGCCTATTTCAAGAACGCCCGCTGGAAGTTCCGCTATACCGGCTACAAATACGAAACCAAGATATTCATCTGCAGCACCTCCCGAGGCTGGTTCTGGTACATACCGATTGATCAGGACCTTGTCTCGGTCGGCTTCGTCACCGGGACGCAATTCGTGAAGACGAACCGGCTTGACCTGCGCGAACTCTACTTCTCCGAACTCAAGCGCTGCAAGGAAATATGGCCTCTGCTCAAGGACGCCGAGCGCGTCAAGGATTTCGACGGCTCGGGGCAGGACTTCTTCACCCAGAACGACTGGTCCTACTTCAATGTCGCCGCCTCGGGCTCGGGCTGGCTGGCCGCCGGAGACGCCGCGGTCTTCGTCGATCCGATCCTCTCGTCGGGGGCCCTCCTCGCCCATCTCGGCGCCCAGCGCGCGGCCTACACGCTGCTGACCCACTGGATCGAGCCCGACGCCGATCGGCAGGCGGTCTTATGGCGGGATTACGACGCCTTCACCAAGGAGTTCTCCGCGCGTTTTTTCGCGATGGCGACCTTCTGGTACGGCAACGACCTCAACGCTCCTAAATGGTGGGAAAAAGCGACGGCAATCCAGCGCGCGCACCTGCCGGTCAAGCTCTCAGATCGAACGGCCTTCATTACGATCTCCACGGGGCTCAGCCAATACTACGACCGCCTGCACTACGACGATCTTCTCCGCGAAGACTACACCATCCTCGACGACCAGGATTTCTACCGCGCGGTGCTCCGCGGAGACGTCAAGAAAGACCCGGGCAAGGCCATCCCGAGGAATCGTCTCGTTCCGAGATTCCTTTATCCCTACAAGATCGAACCCGCGTTCCTCCCGCTCTACGGCAAAGGCGTGATGCACGTCGCCAAACGCATCCGTTTCCTGAAGCACGCGGACGCGGACCCGCTGAACGACGTTTTTAATCCGCGCCGGGTCGTTTCCGCCCACCACCTCGAATTCATCTCAGGCATCGACGGCCGCAGGACGTTCGACGAAATACGCGCAAGGGCGGCGGAGCGCGGAGTGCCGACGGGCTGGCTCGACTCACGCTCACTGGCCTTCATCAAGGAACTGGCCCTGCAAGGCGCGCTGGAGCTGAAGTCCGCTTATCGCCGAGGATCGCCGGCCGTCAAATCCTTCAGTCCGTCCCATTCCAGCCAGAGGTCGCGCAGCGCTTCCCGCCAACGGTCGAGGTGGCCGGCCGCGTAAACCCGGAAAAACACCGCGTAACGGATGCGCGGCGTGGAGTTCCACTCGCGGGCGTGGACGAGGTTGTAATGGCAGACGACCGCGTCGCCGGCCTTCACCAGGATTTGTTTTTCTTCCTCCGGCGCGCGGAGGTCGCGCAGGGACTTGTTGATTCCGCAGTGACCGTGCCGGCGCGCATGCTCCGCGACGAGCACGTGCGACCCCGGGAAAACCTTGAAGTTGCCCGAGAACGGCTCCCGCGCATCGCTGAGAAACACCCCGACGTTCAGCGTGAACGTCTCCTGCCGGCCCTTGTCCGGGAAGCCGTCGATGTGAAGTTCCTTGCCGTTGAACGGGACATGCTCGTCCGCGTTCGGAAAGCCGAGGGTGACTTCCGCCTGAGGACGATCCGCCCGGCCGGGCCCGAGCAGGGATTCCACGACCGCCCATAAGGGCGTTTCGAGAATCAGCCCCATCAATTCGGGCGACTGGAAAAGCTCCGAAAAAAACGGCACGCGGTCCGGCGTCTCGTCCGCGCGGGGCTTTTCGGCCAGATGACGGTTGATCACGCGCAGCGCCCGCGATATTTTCTCGCGGGAAACGACCCCGGGGATTTTTAGATAACCGTTCCTGATGAAATCGAGCTTATGCCTCTTCGTCAGTTTCATGGGACGTCCCTCATCCCGGGCCATTCCAGCCAAATATTCGTCAGGGCCTCACGCCAGCGCTCCTCGTGCCCAATACGCTTGGCCCAGAAAATCGCCGCATAATGGATGTCGTGGGAAAGATTCTTACGCGCGAAGGCGCTATGGGCGACCTGATAGTGGTAAAAAATAACGTCTCCGGCCATCCCCGTGACGCTCACCGGCGCGCCGAGACCCACGGACGGCATTTCGAGGCGTTCGACGCCTTCCGGATGCTCTTGGAAATATTTTTCTAAAACTCTATGGGAGCCCGGAATCAACGTCAAGTTTCCCATGCCCCCGCGAGGCGCGTCGCTGAGAAGAACCGCCGCCGCGATCGTGTGGCCGTGGCTCCGGGCGTTGCGCGCGCCGAGGCCCCCGCCATACTCAAAGCCGTCGATGTGGAACGAGGTCCGCTCATGTCCGGACGCTTCCTGAGGAAAGCGAATCAGCACGTCGCGCTGGAGGTCGGCGTCGAGACGGCCTTTTCCAATCAGAGATTCGACCGCGGCTTTCACGGCCGACCGCAGAAACAGGCCTGAAATCGCCGGACTATATTTGAGCTCGGACCACGGGCCTTGGCAATCCGCCTCCCGCGGCATGCCGTCCTTGCCGTAGCTGGAGGAGCGGCCCAGCGCCTTATTGATTTCGCGAAGAGCCCGGCGTATCTGCGGCCCGGAGACAAGCCCGGGAATTCGCACGAATCCCTTGTCGCGAATCGCCGTTTTTTGCGCCTTCGTGAACTTCATCCATTCCCCCGCGCGGCCTCGCGGCCCGCGCGCTCAAGCGGGGCCGGCTTCGTCAACTCCGCGCGCGCCGCCCAGCGCGCGGCCTCCTCGGCGCGTCCCAGGCGCTTAAGACAGCGGCTTAACAGGCCGCACGCCTTATTGACGCCCGGCGGAGCCAGGCGCAGGCACAGCAGATAATTAAACCTCGCCTCCTCCAATTCCCCCGTTTCGTAGGCGACCGTCCCCAACCATAGCCTCTGCCAGGCTCCCAGCGGATCCATCGCGATCATCTCCGCAAGCCTCGGCCGCGCGCGCTCCGGACGACCCGTCCGCACATCCGAAGTCGAGCGCGTCGCCAGGACCGCGTAGAGGATGTCGCGCGCGAAGGCGGCCTCGGACGGCGTGCCCGCGGAAATCGCGCGGCGAACGAATTCCTCGGCCAGGTCCAAGCGCCGTTCGACCTCGTCGTAGTCGCCGCGCAGAAACGGAATATAGCTGACGGTCCGCCAATAGCGGCTGCTCATGGCGAAAAAGGCCGACGGTGAAATGCGGGCGCGCAGACGCTCCAGGGTCTTGCGCGCGATGCTCTGCGCCGCATGAAGATTCTCGTGGTCTTGGCCGTGTTCGGCGTAGAGCGTCATCGTCTTGACCGCGGCCAGCAGACGGATTTCGCTTCCGGGCTTGGCTCGCCGCGCGACGTCGAACATCTCCGAGTAGTCTCCCTTCATGCCCGGCTCGTCGAGAAGAACGCGGTTGTTCGCCTTCAAGTAGGCGTGCTCCGAGAGTCTCTCCTCGAGCGTGCCGCGCGCCGACGCAGGCGCGTCGCCGCGCAGCAGTTCGTCGTTGTCCCGATAAAAACCGAGCATGCCGAGAAGCCTCAGCAAGGCGACCTTGCGCCGCGGGTCCAAGGTCTTGTAGCGCCGCTTCCAGTCCAGCAGACGCGTCCAGGCCGGCGATCGCAGCGGCTCGGCAATCTCGTCGGCGGACGCGACCGCGTACGATTCCAAGCCCGGGATCCAAAGGAACTCCCGGCGAAACGCCGCCGGCAGAGATCGCTCATACCACGCCCCGGGCGCGCCCTCGTCGAGTTGCCGCCACGTCTGCAGTATCCCTTCAATCAGTATCGGAGAGTTTTCGGCCGGCTCGAGCGCCAAGTAGGGCCGAAATTGCGCGTAACCCGGCGAATCGCGATCATACTTCATCGCGCGCCCCCGCGAAACTCCTCGGCCTTCTTCAAGCGCTCGCTCTCGCGGCGCCACTCCTCGGCCCGCGCGCGTCGACCTAAAGTCGAGCAGCATTGCGCCAATAGCCGGCACGCCTCCGCCCGGCGCGGCGGACCCAGCCGGACGGCCTCGGAAAGCGAGTCCATCGCGCCTTCGACGTCTCCCGCGGCCGCCAGCACCCGGCCCAGCTCCAGCCTCTGCCACGAACCTTCCGGATCCATCGAAATCAATTCCTGGAGAATTCCTCGGCAGCGCTCCGGACGACCGAGCTTGATCTCGGTGAGAACCGTCGTCGTCAAGACTCCGTACAGGTCCTCAAGGCCGAAAAGCGCCTCTCCCGGAGGCGTCCGCCGTATGCAGTCGCGCGCCGACTCCTCCGCCCGGGCCAGTTGGCGGCGCGCCTCGTCCGGCCGCCCCCGCAAGTACGGCTCATAGGAAATGCAGCGCCAATACTTGCTGTCCCATCTCAAGTATTCCCACGGAGCCAGGACGTCCTTCAGGGACGCGAGCGCCTCCCGGGCGAGCGCCGTGCCGCGCGCGACGTCCCCGCGCGGCAGCCCCTGTTCCAGCGCCCGCGACAGAAAGAAGATCGCGGCCTCAAGGCGCACGGGCGCGCGCGCCGGCGCGCGCTCGGCGATGTCGCGGAACGCCAGGACCTGGCGCCTCTTCATCTCCGGCTCCCTCAACAGGAAACGCACCCGCTCCAGGATCAGGCGCTGCCGGCATTGCATGTCCGACCACGCCCCCGCGCCCGGCGGCGGGTCTCCCGCGGCCAGAATCTCGACGTCGCCGTAGAGGCCCAGAGTCCCCAGCAGCCTCAGCAGCGCCGTCTTTTGCGGCAGGTCGAAGTCGGCGTAATGCCCCATCGATTTCAGCAGACGCCTCCACCGCGGCGAGCGCTTCGACGGCGGAACGTCCGCGGCGGAAAAGACGGCGAACTCCTCGCAGCCGTCGACCGCCGCGAACGCGGCGCGAAACTGCGGGGTCAGGAAGCGCTCGAACCAGACGGGGTCGGGAACGCGTCTGCAGTAAAGATCCCAGGCGTGCTCGACGCCCTGAATCATCAACGGAACGCGCGAAGACCTCACAAGCCTCAGGAACGGGTCGAAGCGCTTGAGCGGCGCGCGGATCCGTGCCGGACGCCGCAGGCTCGCCGCCCCTGTCACGCGACGCCTCGCAGAGACGGATCCAGCGCCGCCGCCGTGCGCTCGTCTTCCCGCGACTTGCGGACGTTGCCGCAGGCCGCGTAAGCCTGCGCGCGCCAGAGATACAGCCATGAGTATTCGATCATGGAATCCGAAACGGACCGTTCCAAATCGCGCGCAGCGCCCTCGGCGCGGCCGCGCAGGAAGCGCACGCGCCCTCGAAACGCGTTCGCACGCCCATAGAAAGGATCGAGCCGCAGCGCCGCGTCCAATTCCCGCTCCGCCTGAGCCGGCCGGCCCAGGCGCATCAGAGCCTCGCCCTTCCAGGCACGAGCCCAAGCGTGCCGGGGCCGGAGCGTGAGCGCGTAGTCGAGCGCCGCGAGGCCCTGCTCGAAGCACCCGGACTGCGTCAGCGCCTCGCCCAGCCACGCCCACGCGCGCGCGCCGCGCGGCGAGGCGGCCGCGTGCCTCGCCAGCCGCTCGATCGTAAGAACCTTTTCTTCATCCAACGGTTCGATCTGCGCGGTCCAGTTGCGCAGGGAGTTGTGGCGATGGTTGATCCGCGCGGCCGCCTCCAAGTCGGACAATGCCGCGTCGACTTGCCCGAGCTCGAAACGCGCGCGCGCGCGCGCCGCGAAGGCCTTTTCAAAATGCGGGCAGACGCGCAAGCCGCGCGTCAGCGCGCGCTCCGCCTCGCGCGCCTTGCCCCGCGCCAACAGGACTTTTCCCAGCCACAAATAAATCCTGTCGTAAGCGGGCTCAAGCGCCAGCGCCGCGTTCAAATCCGCCTCGGCGCCGGCCATATCTCCCGATTTGCGGCGCGCATCGGCGCGCCACGCGCGAATCCAGCCGGTACGGGGCGCGAGCTTCACCGCCCGATCGATCGCGGTCAGCGCCGCGGGGCCGGGGTCGCTTTGGAAGAGCACGCGGGCGCGAAACGCGTGCACCCAGGCGTTGCCCGGCTCGAGGCGCTCGGCCGCGTCCAGGTCGCGCAGGGACTTCGCGTACAGGATATCAACCCGAGCCAGTTCCGAACGGACGAGCGCCGGCCAGACCCAATCGCGGCGCCGCGCGACGAGTTCGTCAAGTTCGCTCCAGGCCGCGGGCAGATCCGTGCGGCGCAGCAGCGCCAGCGCCGACCACAGCCTTGCCGGAGTCCAGCGCGGGCAGGCGCGCACGGCGTTTCTCAGCGCGCGCAGGCCCGCGGGCGCGGCATATCGGTCGATCATGCCCTCAAGCGCACCCGGGCGCGTCCCTGCGCCGGGCGCGGCCCAGAGAAGAATCACTCCGGAAATCACGTGCGGTTCCGCGCGCCCGGGCTCGCGCCGGGCCCAAGCCCCCAGCGCGCGCAACGCCGCCGGCCAGCGTCCCGCCGAAATCGCCGCGTCGACGCTCCTGGGCGCGGGCAGGCCGAAAGACTCGTCGAATGACGTCGGGAAGTCCGCGGTGCGGCCGATCTCGACCGTCCGTGCCCGCGACGGCACGAATGCATGCCGACCGACGATCACCGATTTCGCGAAGCCGGCGAGAAGCGCCCTTGAACTCATCGCGCGCTTTCCGGAAACAATTCCGGCGCGAGTCGACGCGCGCGCCGGAGGTCCTTCAGCTGACCGGAATAATCCTTGAGCGCCCGCTTGACGAGGGACCGCGTGACGTACACTAAGGCCAACTCCGGCTTTGCTTTCAAGGCCCGGTCGGCGTCCGCAAGCGCTCCCGCAGGGTCGTCCAGCCGCCGCCGCGTTTCCGCGCGCCAGCCCAGAGCCTCCGGATAGTCGGGCAGGATGCCGAGCGCCCGATCAAGATCGGCCAGCGAGCCGGACAAATCACCGAGGCCGCATTTCGCCTCGCCGCGTCCGGCCAGCGCCCAAGCCGACCGGTGGTCGAGGCGGACGGCGGCGCCGAAGTCGGCGACGGCGCCGCGACGGTCGCCCAGTCGGCGGCGCGCCTGCGCACGCCAGCCCCACGCGTTCGCGTAGGATGGATCGCGCTTGAGACTCGCCGAAAAGTCTTCGACCGCCCGCGCGTCTTCGCCGAGGGAGGTGAGGACCGCCCCGCGCCACGCGCGCGGCCGCGCGGCCTTCGGCGCCAGCCGCACGGTGCGCGTCAGAGACTCCAAAGCCTCCGCGTCGCGTCCGGACCGGTGCAAAGTCCAGCCGCGCCACGCCCATGCCCGCCAATTCTTGGGATTCGACTTTATATAGGCATCAAGCTCGGCGACGCCGCGCGCGTAGTCGCGCGAATCTCGGGTCGCGCTATACACCCACTCGTAACGCGGTCCGTAACGATGCGCGCGGTCCAAGTCAAGCAGCGCCCGCCGGACGTCGCCCAACCCGCGATCGGCGAGCTGGCGCTGATTATAGGCCCAGGATTTTTGGTCGTAGGTGTACTCAAAGTCATAGGAATAGATCGGGTCCCAGGCCAGTGAACGATCCAGGTCGCGCCGTGCGCCGTGAAAATCGCCCAGCGCCACTTCGACTCCCCCGCGCCAGGCCCAGCCGCGTAAGTAGCGCGGCTCCATCGCCAAGCCGCGATCGAGCGCCTTCAGCGCCTCCTTGAAGCGACCCCTGTGACGCAGCGCCTCGCCCAGCCAGCACCACAGCCAGCCGTGCGTCGGAGCGAGCGCGACCGCCTGTTCCATGTCGTGCACGCCCGCATAAAGTTCCTGCCGGTTCGTGAGCTTGACGCGCGAACGCATCGCCCAAAGCGCCGCCGAACGCGGCTCGAGCGCGACCGCACGGTCAAGGTCTCCGACGGCTTCCTCGTATTTCATCAGACTGCGCATGGTGAACGCATGAAACAGCCAGGCCCAGGCGCAATTCGGAGCGCGGCGCAGCGCCTCCTGCGACGCGGCGCGCAGCGCGGGAAACTCCTCGGCCGACAGGGTCGTCAGATCCCGATATGCGGGCAAAAATGAGTGGTTGAGCGTCGAAAGCGCGTAAAAATCGGCGAGAGCGCCGTCGTAATCGTTCAGGAGCAACTTCAGACCCGCGCGATACAGATATGCCTGCGCGCAATCGGCGTCGACGGCGGCCGCGCGGTCGAAGAACTTGACCGCGCCACGGATATCGCCGACGTCGACGCGTTTGCGGCCCGCGGCCATCGCCGCCATCACCGCGACCTTGCCGCGTCTCATCGCGACGCCTCCGCCGGCCGTTCGGAGTCGAAGACAAGAACGCCGTGGAGAGACAGCTCCCGCACGAACCAATCCGCCGGGCCTTTCAGCCACCACTCGGGAGCCCCGGCGGCGGCCGCCGCGGCCAGAGCCGCGGCGTAGTCCGGGCCGTGTTCCAGTCCGTCGAGGAACGCTAGATGCCAGCGCGTGACGATGAGCCGAGGGTTGGCCGCGTCCGCGACCGGGTCGGAGGATCCGCTCTTGAGAAAGCGTACGCGCAAGACAGGCTGGAGCCGGCCTTCGCCCGGCCTTGGAAGAAACACCGTCTCGACGGCGCGCGCAAACAACAGGCGCGGACGCGCGGTGCGCGCCGGCGCCGCACCCGCGCGGGACTCGAGCGCCTTATCGCGGCCGAGCACGGACACATAGAACGGATACTCCTGCGGGTCCGGAACGCCCGCCTCAAGCAGGCGCGCGGCCGACAGCGCGCGCTCATAGTAGCGGGTGAGCCCCGCGCTGACCGTGATGAACGCGGTCTGGTCGCCCATTTGGGCCGGAAGCCACGCGCGCTGGACCTCACTCGCCTTGCGCCACCAATTCGGCGCGTGGCGGTCTTGCCCGTACCAAAACAGCGCGAGCGCCAGGAACTGCGCGGCCGACTCGCGGCACGAGCGGCCATAGTCTTCCCACAGCAGCCGGCGCGTTTCCGGCGACGGTTCGCCCCAATCGGCCAGCGCCGTATAAGCCGCCCGGTGAGCCGAGAGATGCGCCAGCGTGACGCCGGAGGAAAGAATGGGATCGACGAACACCGCCGCGTCCCCGGCCGCAAGCCAGCCCGGGCCCGAGGACGCGGCGCTGAGATAGGACCAATCGCTTTGCGAGAAAAACGACTCGCCCGTTCCGTCGAAATCCGCAACGACGGACGCCGCCGTGAGCAACGGGGCGATCTCCGCGCACCCCGCGATCGCCCGGTCGTAGAGGGCGCGCAGGTCGCCGCCCTCGGTCTTCAAGCGCTCGACGCCCGTGACCAACCCGATGGAGACGACGCCCTGGTCGATCGGTATGTACCAGAGCCAGCCGTCGGGAACGGAGCAGATGAATATCTTGGTCTTGTCGGGATGCCCCGAGTATTCATACTTCCACTTGGCTCCCCGCCAATACGCATAGCCCGCCACGTTCTTGATCCCCGCGTTGTAG
The DNA here is from genome assembly GCA_013044195.1 of Elusimicrobiota bacterium. Classification (GTDB taxonomy): domain Bacteria; phylum Elusimicrobiota; class Elusimicrobia; order UBA1565; family UBA9628; genus GWA2-66-18. Next base: position 91,141 of record JABEUV010000011.1, read on the forward strand.
TCCCGCACCCGTCGAAAGCGCGAGAGAAATCCCGACTGGCCGCCGCAGTCCGCGGTGAGGTTCGCGCGCGCCTCGAGAATCTCCCCGCCTCGCCGCGCGCGCACGCCGACGATTCGGCCGTCCGGGCCTTCAAGCGGCGCCTCCGCCACCGCGCCGCGAACGACCTCCACGCCCAGCTCTTCGGCCCGCCGCAGGAGAATCTCGTCGTATTTTGAGCGGCGCACCTGCCAAGAATACTCGATGCGCGGCGGCAGACCTCCGCGCGCAAGCATTTCGGAGACGTTGATATCGTTGAAGTCGTTCTCCCAGACCTTTCCGCTCATGCCCCACTGGTAATTGGCTCCGATCTTGCGCGGAAAACCCGCCGCGTCTATTTTTTCGAAGACGCCCAGTTCTTGGAGTACGGGAACCATGCCGGGCAGCAGAGACTCGCCGACGTGATGGCGCGGTCCGGTAGCTTTCTCCAGCAGCAGCACCCGCCTGCCCGGCGCATACAACTTCACCAGCCCCGCCAGCGTCGATCCCGCGGGGCCGCCGCCGATCACGACAAGATCGCAATGCTCGAGTCTCACCGCGCAGTCTCCCGCTCGCGGCCGAGCGCCGATAGCGCGCCGCCCAGCAAAGCGTCCGCCTCACAAAAAGCGCGCACGTCCGCTGACGCGTCGCGTCCCGCCAATTCCGCGAGCGTCCAAGTCTCCCGAGGCCACGTATAGTACGGCGCGCCGTCGAGAGCGCGCGCGACGGCCCGGTCGATCCCGGCAAGAATCGCGCCGCGCTTCTCCCAATCCACGCCGTCGCGCAAGCCGCCGACCGCTCCATCAAGCCCCGCGCCGTACGGCCGCGACAGCCACGCGTCGCCCGCATAATAGCGCCCGTCCGCCCCGAGCACGAGCTCCTCATCGACGGCGGGCGGCTCGGTTCGAGCACGAAGGTAGCTGTCGAGCTGCCAGGGCGACGAGGCTCCCGATTGGAGCAGACGCGCGTAGCGCGAAAAACCCGCAAGCGCGGCGGAAAGCGAGCTTAGTCCTTGGCGAGTCCACGGCCGGGCCGCGTCCGCGTGAAAAGAAAGCCGCGCAAAGCCGCGCCGCCGCAACCATTCGATGTTGGCCAGAAAATCGGCGACGGTGTCCTCCGAAATCACCAAGTTGGCGCGCAGGCGCCTGAGGTCCAGTTTCGCCAGAACCTTCAGCACCCCCCCGTGCGTCGGGCCGCCGCCGAGCGCGCGCCGGTGGGCGTCGTGCGACGCGGCACGCCCGTCCAGGCTCACAGAAATCTCCGCGCCGCATTCCATGAATTCGCCGATGATCTCCGGGGCGGCTTTCGTGCCGTTGGTCACCAAAGACACTTTCGCGCCGGACGCTCCGGCCCGGCGCGCCAGGGCGGCGGCCAGTTGAGGATGCAAAAGCGGCTCGCCGCCGAGCAAGGTGAAGCGCGCGCCGCGGCCGAAGCGCGCCAGATGCGCATCGACCGCGCGCGCTCCGTCGTCCTCCGACAGAATCGTCGCCGGACGGGTGTTCAGCGCCAGAAAACAGTAATCGCAGGCCATATTGCAGCGGTCGGATAAGAACATAAGGAGATTCATCGGCCCGCCGCCTGCGCCAGTCCCGGCGGAACCGCCGCCAGCGCCCGGAACTCGCCGTCGCCGAAGCGCCTCACGTACTCCGGCTCCACGCCGCGGCAAGAGTCGCGCAACGCGCAGGCGCCGCAGGCGGGTAGCGCGCGGCGCTGGGCGTCCTTCATCGCCTCGAGATCGGTCGATCGGCCCTCCGGACCGATCATCGCGTGGCGCTCTGCGCCGTCCTCGCGCCGCCAGTCCAGCAGCAGGTCCGCAAGTTCCGGCGCGGCGCACGGCGGAACGTTGGCCACGAGCAGGGCCTGCGGTTTTCCCGCCGCGTCCAATAGGGCCGCGCCTTCCAGCAACGCGGGGCGGGCCGCGGAGTACGACATCGCGATGCGCCCGGCGTTAAGGGCCATCATGCCGCGTTCGTGGGGGAAATAGACGATGACGTCGTCGTGCCCGCCGTCGACGACAAAGCGCTTTAGAAAGGCCGGAAGCAGGGCGACGTTCTCCCGGATCAGCACGTAATTGAAGCCGACGGGAACGCCGAGCCCGTGCAGATGCGCGGCGGCGCGAAGGCAACGCTCGAACGCTCCGGGCACCTCGACGATCGCGTCGTGCCGCGCGGCGTCCGGGGCGTGGATCGACAGGCGCGCATGGGTGACGCCGGCCGCGACCAGCGTGCGCGCGTAGCGCGCCTGGCCCAAGCGCACGCCGTTGGTCACCAAGGTGACCTGCGTAAAGCCGAGCTTGCGCGCCAGGCGCACAATTTTCGGGAGATCGTCGCGCAAAGTGACTTCACCCCCGTGAAGGTTCAAGCGGCGTGCGCCGCCGCGCGCGGCCGAGTACAGGGCCTCGGCGGCTTGGGCGAAGCTCAGTTCGCGGCGCAGAAGTTCGTCGGTGATCGGCGGGTTGTAGCAGAACGCGCACTTCGCCTGGCAGGCGTAGTTGAGGAACAGCTCAAAGACGGCGTCGTGAGTCCTCACGCGGCCGCCTTCGCCGACTCCACCGGCCGAAATTCATCCGCGCCAAACTCGGCGACGTAATTGCCTTCGACGCCGAGACAGCGATCCTTGAGCGCGCACGCCGCGCACGCCGCGACGTGCGCCTTGCCGCTGTTGGTGATCTCCGCGATCAGTCCGCCGGTGCCGTCGGGCAAAGTGACGCGGTCCTCGCGCGAGTTACCCTCGCCGGAAGCGGTCGGATCCTGGGTCCAGTCGAGCATGTATGAGGTAAGCTCGGGCGCCATGCACGGGGCGAAGTGAATCAACTGAGGAAAGCGTTTAACGCCGCGCGCGCGCAGGCGCGCGAAGCCTTCGCGCACCGGCCCCACGGCGTCCGTGAAGCGAAGCTTCAGCAGTTCCTTGTTCGCCGCCAGCGCGCCGAAGCCCTGGTAGCGGATGAGGTACACGATCACGTCGTCGACTCCGAGGGTTCCGTACAGCCAATCCAAAGTGTCGGCAAACGCGGACGCATTGACGCGGTTGAGAACGTAGTTGACCCCCAGCGAGGCTCCCAGAGGCTTGAGCGTCCGCGCCGCGCGCTCGATCTTGGCCAGCGCCCCCGGCACGGCCACCAGGCGGTCGTGCAGTTCCGGGGTGTGGCCGTGGATCGAGAAGCGCACGCGGTTGACCCCGAGCCGCACCAATCTTCGCGCGTAGGCCGCGTCCGCCAAGCGGATGCCGTTGGTCGTCAACTGCACGTCACGAAAGCCGATGCGCCGGGCCAACGCGAGAATATTCGGAAGATCTTCGCGCACCGTGACCTCGCCGCCGATGAACTTGACCGCGCGGTAGCCCTCGCGCCAGCCGTCCAGCAAGCGGCGCGCCAAATCCGGCAGCGGCAGGCCTTTGTCGAGTTCCGGCGTCGCGTCGGGAGGATTGAAGCAGAATGGACATTTCGCGTTGCACGCGTAGTTGACGAAAAACTCCAGAGACTTCGTTTCCGGCCGGGCCGAGGGCGTCTCCGGCAGAAGCGTCGTCACGACGGGCGCCGTCCCATCTTCCAGCGCCTTTAGGATACGACCGGCTTCGTCGTGCGCGGGCACGAGACGGAGCGCCTCGCGCAGGTCGCGCCAAGCCGCGGCGCGCCGTCCCGACCAAAGCGCGGCTTTCGCGCGCAGAAGGCGCAGACGCGTCGAGTGCGGATTGGCGCGCACCGCCGCGGACGCGTGCGCGAGAGCCTGCGTGCGCTGGCCGCAGCGGAACGCGGCCTCGGCGGCCAGCGCTCGCGCTTTGGCCCAGAGGGGATCGCGGCGCGCGGCATGCGCGATGTCGGCCGCCGCCGCGGCGCTCAAACCTTCAAGGGACAGGCGTGCCTCGCCGCGCCATGCCCGCCCCCACGCGGAGGACGTGTCCGCCAGCGCGGTCAGCGCCTGATCGGGACGCCCCAGGCGCAGCAAGGTCTCCCCCTCCCAATCGCGCAGGCGCGAGTCCGGCTCGCGCGCGGCCAAGGCGCGAATTTCCTCGAGGGCTTGCTGGGCCGCCTCGGGCCGCGGCCCGCCCCAACCCAGTTCCGCGTTCAACCGGACCGCCCGCTCCAGTGCGTCGATCGAATCGCCGACGCGGCCCAGTGCGCGCAGGGCGCGCGCGCGGTCGTGCCAGGCGCGCGCGGTCGGCCTCAGCCGGAGCGCGCGGTCGCAGTCGGCGAGCGCACCCGCCGCGTCTCCGGTCGCGAGCCTCAGCGTGCCTCGCCACGCGTAGGCGTTGTCGTAGCGCGCGTCGAGCGCCAGGGCCCGGTCGAACGCGTGCCGAGCGTCCTGCACGCGGCCGGCCGCGCGCAAAGCCTCGCCGAGCCACGCCAGTATCCAGCCCGCGGGCTCAAGACCCGCCGCTCTTTCCAGCGCGCGCAGGCCCGCTTCGGCCTCCCCGCGGCGCAGCAGGCCCTGGCCATGGTAGGCGTGCAGGGGCGCCGAGGACGCCTCCGCGTCGAAACCGCGCCACCCTTCGCGCAGAAGGCGCGCCTGAAGCGGCGCTCGCGGCGGAAGTTCGTCCAGGCCCGCCAGCCAGCCCGCGCTCGGGTCCAGTCGAAACGCGCGATCGACTTCGCGCAGGGCCCCACGTGCACCGGCGTCGCGTTTGAGGCGGTAGGCAAGAAGGTGCAGCCATGGGGCCTCGGCGCCGCGCGCGGCAAGCGCCGGGGCCAGCAGGGCAAGCCCCCGTGCGGCTCGGCCGGAACGGCGGCACTCCTCCGCCGACAATATGCGCCGCCAGGGAAGATCCGCCCAAAGCGTCGGTCCCGCCGGTTCGACGCCGCGACCGGGATTTCGCCGGGCCTCGTCCAACGCGACGCGCGCGCCGGCCGCGTCGCCCAGAGACGTTCGCGCCTTCGCGAGCAAGACCGAAAAATAACCCTGCCCCGGATCGAGAGCGACGGCCGCGTCTAAATCCGCGGCGGCGTCCGCCGCGCGGCCGAGCGCCAGACGCGCCTCGCCGCGCCACGCGGAAATCCACGCGTATTCAACGCGGCGAACCGAAAGAGCGCGGCTGAAATCGCTCTCGGCCCCGGACGCGTCGCCGGCAAGCAGCCGCGCCCGTCCCCGCCAGGCCCAGCCGCGCCCGTACTCGGGCGCCAGCCGCGCCGCGCGGTCCAAATCATTGCGCGCCTCGGTGATCCGACCCAGGCGCAGCAACGCCTCCCCGCGCCACGCCGCCGCCCAACCGTCGCGCGGCGAAAGCTTCAGCGCCGCATCGAGGACGGCGACGGCCTGCGGCAGTCGCCCGATCTGCGCCAGCGTCTCGCCCTTCCAGGCCAGCGCGCGCGCGTCGCGCGGCCGGCGCGTCAGATGGGCGTCCAGCTCCACAAGGGCTTGACGAGCGGCCGCGCCGTCGGGCTGACCCTCGGCGCGCCACACGCCCAGCCAATTGTTGCGATGATTGAGCCGTGCGGCGCGGTCCAGCTCGCGCAGGGCCTCGGCAGTCCGGCCCGCTCCGCGCAGCGAGCGCACGAGTTGGCGGCGCGCTTTTTCGAATTGCGGGCACAGACGGATTCCCTGCCTCAGAGATGCGGCGGCTTCATCGTGGCGGCCCAGCGCATCCAGCAGCCGCGCGCGCCAGCCGTAACCCTGATCGTAGAGCGGATCGAGCGCCAGGCCCGCTTCGAAATCGCGCGCGGCCTCGTCGAGGCGGCCGAGTCGGCGGTACGCCTCCGCTCGCCAGCACAGAAGAAAACCCTCCTGCGGCGATAGGCGCATCGCCTCGTCCATAGGGTCGAGACCCGTCGCGTCGGTTCCGGCCTGAAACAGCGCGCGAGAAAGGAACGCGTGCGTCCACGCCCACGCGGGGTCGAACTGAGCGGCGCGGCGCAGGTCGGCCGCTCCCCCCTCATAGTCGATGAGCGAACGCCGAATCTCCCCGCGAAGAAGATAGCCCCACGCCCACTCCGGCTCGAGCGCGAGCGCCGCGTTTGATTGTTGGAGCGACTCGCCGAACGCCGCGCCGCCGTCCCAGACGCGCAGAAGATTGAAGGCCAGGCCGACGCGCGCCCAAAACTCGCCGCGCGAGGCCGCCGCGTCGAGCGCGCGCAACGCCGGATGGGCGCGCAGAAGCTTGCCCGTGGGTACGGCCAGCGCGGCATCGAAGGCCCGCGCCGTTTCGGGGCGCACCGGGCGGCCGGAGCGCGGGATCCAATCGCGCGAGGGCGCGTAGGCGCGGCCGATGCGCGCCAACACGGCCGGGCCGCCCGCGTGAGCGAGATGATGGATCAGATGGGCCTTGACCGCGCCGCGCCGCAGGATCGCGCCGCGCGAGGGCCCGAGCAACGTCAGCTGATGCGGCACCGGATCAGAGCCTCCTTCAGATACTCTTTCATGGCCGGCTCGTCGCGCGCGGCCAGGGCGACGCGGTCCATGAAGGCGCGCGCCATTTCCGTGCGCCACTTGTAGGGATCGTTGCCCTCGTTGACCGCGGGGTTGCGGTAGTAGTCGGACGTGCAGTTGCGGCAGCGGTCGCTGTTCAAGTCGAACGTGCAGTCGCGCCAGCGCTCCGGGACGCCTTCAGCGGCGCCGCCGACCCGCGAGCGAGCGCGCCCCTCCCCATCGACGAAAGCGAACGGATAGAAAGAAAAGCCTCCATCGGGGTAGGTCTCCATCGACGAATGAAACGGGCACCAGTCCTCAAGCACGACCGCCTCTTTGAGCATCAGCGGCACCAAAGAGCACACGACGAAGCGGCGCCGGCCCTGGAGCGTCTCGCCCCAGACCCAAGCAAGCACTTGGCTCATCATCGGCCGGAACAACGACTTCTTGTCCTTCCAGCCGAAGCCGTGGATCACCTCGATTTCGATGTTCTCGAAGCCGAGCCCGACCAGCGTCTTGTAATTGTCGAGCATTCTCTCGACGTTGTCCGGGTGCACGCACTGAATCGCCATCGCCCGTCTGCGGCCGATCACGTCCAGGATCAAAGAAATATTCGGCTGCATCCGCGTCCAGGATCCCGCGTCCTTTTTGTCGCGGCGATGGGCGTCGTGCGCGGCCGCGTCGCCGTCGATGCTGACTGAAAGAAAGAAGCGCTGGTCGCGCAAGAACTCCAGCCACTCGCGCTTGAGCGGCAGGGCCGCGCTCGTGCAGATCGATAGGTCCAGGTCCTTGCCGGCCTTCAGCGCCTCCGCCCGTGCATAAAGGGAAATCGCGCGCACCAGTTCGAAGTTCAAGAACGGCTCGCCGCCGTACAGCAGAAGCTTCTTGACCTTGCCCGGCGAGGACAGCATGAAGCGCACCAAGCCCGTCACGTGGTCCCAGGAGATCACCTCGCCGGAATCTTTATCGATGAAGCAGTAGTCGCAGCGCAGCGGGCAGGCCGTGTTGACGGCGACCTTGAAGCGCCGTATCTCCTTATTCGTCGCCAGGCCTTGCGCGCGCAGGCGCGCGAGTTCAGCCGGGCCGTAGGCGGCGTCCAGCTCAGACGGCGTCGGCGCGGCCATACATCTCCTCGTAGACCGGATGACCCTGGCAGAGAGCGATCAGTTCCTTGAGCCCGTCGCCGAAGGCGTCCGCGACGCGGCGGAAGTTCTTGAGCGCGGCGCCGGGGTCCCGGCCGGCGTGGCGCGCATGATCGACGACGCCGATCGGGCAGAAGATATGACCCGCGCCCTCGCCCGCGGATTCGATGAAAGCCGTCGGGTCGTCGAGCTGGCGCTGGCGTTCCTCCCAATCCATGCCGCCGGCGGCGTCGCCCGAGCGCAGATCGGCCGCCCGGCCGACCGGGAAGGACAGCGCCTTGTCGCACGAGTAGTATTTTCCGTCCGGGCCGAGCGTCATATTGTGGCAGTCGTGCCACCACCCGGGGTTGGCGGCCTCGTTCTCGACGGCTTCCAGCACGGCGAAAAGAATCTGTAGTTGCGGCGGACGCGCGCCCGCGTCGAGCAGCGCCCGGTACCACCGCGCCAGGCCTTTCAGAACGCGTCTTAAAATTTCGATCCGATCTTCCGGCCAGTTCTCGTACAGCTCGGGATTGAACGTGACGCGCCCGAAGCCCATGCGGTGAAACGCGTCGATGTTGGACAGCAGACGGTCGACGGTGCTCGCGGTGAAGACCAGGCTCACGCCCAGGTTCGATTTGTCCAGAGGTCTCAGGCGCTCCATCGCGTCGTCGTAGACCGAGCGCTCCTTCGTTTTATAATACACGCGATGGAGGTCGTTGTCTTGCTTGCGCCCATCGAGGCTCACCGTGCAGTGCACGCCGACGTCCGCGAAGAACGCGGCCTTGTCGGCCGTGAGCAAGGTGCCGTTGGTGAACGTCTGCAGGATGCCTCCTGGCCCGGCCGCCTCGCGCGCGTAGGTCGCCGCTTTGACGAACAACGGCCAGTCGAGCAGGGGCTCGCCTCCGATGAACGTGATCTTCCGGCGCTCCGGCGGGACGCGCGCGACGAACTCATCGACGGCGCGGCGGATGTCCTCGAAGCCGAGGCGCGCCGCCGGACCCTGGTTGACCGCGACATAGCAGTAGCTGCAGGCCAAGTTGCAGCTATTGCTCAAATAGACGGCCAGATGATCCAGGGGCACCGCGCTCTCCTCGTTGCGTCGCAACCGAAGCCGGGACGCCGCGTCGTCAGCGCCTCAACATCTCGGGTTGCACCAGCCGCCCCGGCAGTGGGACCCGTGAGACCCGTGGGAACCGTGAGACCCGTGGGAGCCATGCGAGCCGTGGGAGCCGTGCGAGCCGTGGGAGCCGTGCGAGCCGTGGCTCGTGTGCGAGCCCACGCCGCCGGAATTGTGCAGGTAGTTTCCATGCGCCGCCGGCGCGGGCGACGCCTTCAAAAGAGCCGCGCCGATGATGCCGAGAGCCGCCGCGGTCTTGACCACGTTCTCTTTCGTGATCTTACCCTCCTCCGAGCTGAGAAAGACCGACGCGTCCTTCTTCAACTGAGGGAGGAGCTTCGCCTTCTTATTTTTCTTGCCGTCGCCTTTCTTCGTATTTTTTTTGGCCATGACGACCTCCCCTAACGGTCCTTATAAGCGAGCCACGATTCCAGAACGGCGCGCGACTTCGGATCCTGCAGACGCGAAAACAGCACGTCGAAAATTCCCATCATCTTCTCGCACCAGCCGTTGGTCGGCATCTGTCCCCAAGGACTGCCCTGAGTCTCGTGGTTGAACACGGGCTGGACCGTGCAGTACGGCGCGTAGGCGCACTGAAAGCACTGCGGCTGGCTCCAGGAAAGCGAGGC
>JABEUV010000136.1 GCA_013044195.1 Elusimicrobiota bacterium
ACTTCAGCCGCGCGACGAAGGCCAGGGCCTGGGCGCGGTCCTGGACCTCGCCCTCGGCCTGCGCCTCGCGCAGGCGCTCCAGAATGTCGCCCACGCGCGGGCCGGGAGGTATTTTCAGGTGCTTCATGACCTCGCGGCCGTCCAGCAGGCGCGCGGGCACGGGCGCGCGGTCCTGATCGAAGAAGCGGCGCAGGAGCAGGGAGACCAATTGGAGATGACGGACGGTCTTGCGCGATTCCTCGGGGCGGATGCGCGACAGGTCGGTGCGCGGCGGGTCGCCGCAGGCGGCGCTCAGCAGGCGGCGCAGGCGCGTCTCCGGCATGTAGCCGGCGTGATCGGCCCAGCAGACGCAGAGCAGGCCGGGCGCGTCCGTACCCAGGTCGCGGAAAAAACGATAGGCGGCCTTGTCGGTCACCGGTCCGCCGGAGGCGACCAGGTGGCCGGGGCGCAGGTGGTGGCGCACGATCGCGGCGACGGCGTCCACGTGCTCGCGCGAGAAGCGCAGCGCGCGCAGTATGCGCCCGGCGCGTTCTGCGCCGCGGGTGTCGTGCTGGAAGAATCGCAGACGCCCATCGACGGTGCGCGCCGTCTCGGCCTTGGAGACGTCGTGCAGGAGTGCCGCCAGCATCAGCACCGCGCGCCAGGGCGCGCCGCCGGCGGCGCGCGCGGCCAGGTGCGCGTCGAAGGCTCGGGCCAGGTCCGGGTAGATCTTGGCAAAGCGCATCAGCAGAAAGTCCAGGCGCGCGCACACGTCGAGCGCGTGCTTCAGCACGCCGCCGGGGCCGTAGTAGTCCTCCGCGCAGCGGCGGGCGGGCTCCAAGTCCTCGAACAAAGCCGTGAGCAGGCCGCACTCGTCCATGGCGCGCAGGCACGCCGAGGAGCCGGGCACGGCCAGCAGGGCCAGAAGTTCTGACTGCACGCGCTCGCCGGCCGGGCGCGCGATCAGACGGCGGTGCTTGCGGATCAGCGCCAAAGTGGGCGCGTCGAGCTCCAGTCCCGTCTGCGCGGACACGCGAAAGGCGCGCAGCAGGCGCAGCGGATCTTCCTCGAACAGACGGCCTTCCTCGCAGCGCAGGACGCCGTGGGCCAGGTCGGCTAGGCCCCGGCGCGGATCCAGGAAGGCGCTTTCCGGCAGTGACGGCGGCAGGCGCGCGGGCAGTTCCAGCGCGACGGCGTTGGCGGTGAAGTCCCGGCGCTTCAGGTCCGCGGTGATGTCCGCGCCCTGAAGCTCGGCCACGTCGATCTGCTTGAGCGCGCGTCCGCGCGCGGGCGGCAGGACCAGGCGGTAGACGCAGTTTTCGGCGTCGAGCGTCACGAGCGTGCCCTTGAATTCGCGCGCGATCTTCGCGGCCAGGCCGCGCGCGTCGCGTCCGGCCAGGTCCAGGTCGGGCGCGGCGCGGCCGAGTGCCGCGTCGCGGATGGCGCCGCCCACCAGCCAGACCGGCTCGCGGCGCAGGGCCGCGACGCGCCTCAGCGCCTCGCGCGCCTCCGCCCCCAGGCGGATGCGGCGCGGGCTCACGCGTCCTTCTTGTCCGCGGGGACGCGCGACTTGTCCAACTCGCGCCGGCGCAGTTCGCGCTTGAGCACCTTCTGCAGGGCGTTCTTGGGAAGGCTGTCGACGATCTCCACGTCGCGCGGGCGCTTGTAGGCGTCCAGTTTCTCGCGGAAGAACTGCATCAGCGCGCTCTTTTCCAGGACGCAGCCCTTCTTGAGCACGACGAAGGCCTTGATCGTCTCGTCTCCGGCCTCGTCGGGCACGCCCACGATCGCCGATTCCTCGATATTGGGGTTCTCGGCGATCAGCGCTTCCACTTGGGCCGAGAACACCTTCAAGCCCTTGACGATGATCATGTCCTTCTTGCGGTCGCGGATGGCCAGGTAGCCGTCGGCGTCCAGCACGCCCACGTCGCCGGTCTTAAGCCACCCGTCCTTGGTGAATGCGGCGGCGGTCGCCTCGGGCAGGCCCCAGTAGCCCTTCATCACGTTGTCGCCTTGGACGCAGACCTCCCCCTCCTGGCCGAGGGCGAGTTCCTTTTCCTCGTCGTCGACGATCTTCAGGCGCACGCCGTCGATGGGCGTGCCGACAAAGCCGAAGCGGATGTCGCCGGGCGGCGTGACCGTGGCCACGGGGCTGGTCTCGGTGAGGCCCCAGCCCTCGATGATGGACACGCCGACGGTGTCCTTGAACGCCTGCGCCGTGGCGGCGGCCAAGGGCGCCGCGCCGGACACGCCGATGCGTACCTTGCGAAAGGAGTAGAGCTTGAGGAACAGGCGCGTCTTGAAGTCCCGCGCTTCGCGGCCGAGGGCCGCGTAGACCTGCGGCACCGCCGCGAACAAGGTCACGCCCTCGGCTCCCATCAACTTCAGCCAAGGCTTGGGCGGCGCGATGGCCGACGAGATCACGCACTTGAGCGTCAGGCGCAAAGACGTCAGCACCAGGGCCGTCCACGCGAAGCTGTGGAACATGGGCAGTATGCACAGCGTCACGTCGCGGCGCGTCAGCAGTATGCGCTTGATGGAGCTTTCGCAGTTCGTCATCAGGTTGCGGTGCGTGAGCATGACACCCTTGGGAAACCCGGTGGTGCCCGACGTGTAGAGGATCGCGGCCACGTCGGTTTCCACGGCCACGTCCTGGCCGAATTGGGCGGGAGCGGGGCGGCGTAGGGACGCGAACTCCTTCACGATCGGCTGAGAGATTTCCTTGGGCGACGCGTCGGTCAGCCACAGAGCCTTGAGCGACGGGCACTTGGCCGCCGCGCCCAAAAGTCCCGGCAGGAACTCCGCCTGCGTGACCACGCCCAGCGCCCCGCAGTCGCGCAGCATGTAGGCCAGCTCGTCGGGCTTCTGCACCATGAAGTTGATGGGCACCGCGATGGCGCCCAGCCGGCTCAGCGCGAAGTAGGCGGACACGAACTCCGGCCCGTTGCGGTGCACGATGGCCACGCGGTCGCCCTTCTGCACGCCCTCGGCGCGCAGGCCCTCGGCCACGGACAGCACGTCGGCGTAAACCTGCGCGAAACTGAGCCTGCGCGCGCCCATCACGTACGCGGTTTTCTCCCCGCCTTCCTGCGCCGCGCGGTCCAGCAGTCCGTTCAAGGTGGTCATGGGTGTCCCTCTTCGGTAAGTTTGCTAGTTCGGTAGCGGGGAATCAAGCGTTTCGCAGCCGCTCGCTTTTCGGCGCGGCTATGCCTGCTTCAATCAATTATGGCCCGCAGCCACGCCGGCACCTCTTTCGGGCAATCCAGCGGCTTTCCGCGAACAAATGAGGCGACTTTACGGAAAGGCGCGCGCAGATCTCCGTTGTCGAAGACATAGACGAGAGGTAGCGCGCGAACGGCTCTCTGCAGGTTCGCCAGCGTGCGTGGGTAGCGCGATTGGAGTTTCTCCGTCGGGACGTCGTGGCCGCCTTGGGAGACGCGCATGGCGACGCGCTCCTCGCAAAGCCGGGCACCCGATAGGCCGATGAAGCAAAGCACCGTCGTGTAGCCGGACGCCGCCGCTTCCATTAAAAAATTCAGCTTGTCGCCCACGGGATCGGAGAAAACTGTTTCGAAAGCAAAGCTTTCCCGTTGCTTGACCAGCGCGCGGCGCAGAGCGTCCGCGGCTTTCGCCGCCGCGTAAGGGTCCAGATTCAGTTCGCGCGCCAGCTCGTCGGCGTTGACCCAGCGCAGGGCGGCGTGCGCGATATGGGAATGGTAGAACGTGGTTTTGCCGGATCCGTTCGGACCCGCCACGGCGACAAGAATCGGCCGTCGGTCCAACTCGGCGATCACTTTCAAGAGACGGGCGTGAAATGGCGCCGGACAAAGCGCCCGATCGTGCGGGAGCCGTCGGCCTGCGTGCGCAGCAGCAGGCCGGGTCTGCGCGGCGCCGGCTCGTAGTGCGGGAACGGGCGGCTCTTCAAGTGGTCGATCACGCGACGGCGGCCTTCGGACGAATCGACCGAATCCAGGAGGACGGACAGAGGCTTGGCGCCGCGGGACTTCAACAGCGCGAGGACTTGGATGCCTTGAAGAAGGGGCTCCAGGGCTTCGCCGAGCTGAGCCCAAAACTCGATCTGTCCGGCGATCGAGCGGCGGCCGACTTTGCCCATCAGGCGGGCGTCGAGAATCAGTTCGTCGGCGAGCTTGACGGGTTGTCCCATGCCTGAAGGGTAGCACCATGCTACC
>JABEUV010000137.1 GCA_013044195.1 Elusimicrobiota bacterium
AGGCCATGTCGTTTCCCTCGTGTTGTGTCACACGAAGAACGTAGCTTACCGCGTGAACTCGTCACGCTACAGGTGTTGCAATGGCCGGTCGAACGCGGGAAAGGTTTACGGCCTTATGCTCATCAAATGCGATACCTGCGAAATGCTCCGCTGTTGTTTGTGATCGTCCTGATGACGGCCGGCGCTCGATCCTGGGCAACGGCCAACGCCTCCAAGGCGCAAGCCCAGGCCGTCTACGGCGACAACGCGAGCGCTCAGACAAGCGCCGGGGCCGGGCGCACCTATGACAATTCCTCCGCGGCATCGAACGTCAACGCCGGGGGAAGTCCCTCGGTTTCTTACAATTCCGGCGCTCTTCCAACTGCCTACAACGGACCGGACATCCTGTATCCCAACCAGAATGTGCCGACGCCGAATACCGTCAACGCGACTCCGTGGCAAAACCAGATCGACACGGCGACATTCTTGGTGGTTTTGGCTCTGGGCCTGTGGGCCATCGGGTCTTATGTGAAGCTTCCCGGTTCGAACGCGAAAAAAATTATCGGAGCCGCCATCGCGGCCGTGGGTCTTGCTTTGGTCACGATCGGCTCCGCCATCCAGAAGCAGTATGGTCAAATGATGCAGGGCGGCATGCTGATGGTGCTGGGGATGGGCTTCGTGGTCCTGGGCATGAAGATGGCGTTCGGCAATTCCGGGGACAAAAACACCGCGAAAGATGGGGCGACAAAGGCCGAGACCAATGCCAGTCAAGAAGCCAGTTCGAAGCTGGGTGCCGGTGCGCCCGGCGAAGGCACTGCACCCGCTGCCACCGCGCCCGCCGCTGCGCCCGCGCCCGCCGCAGCGCCCGCTACCGCCGCCGCTGCCGCCGGTAAGTCCACCATCATGGCGGGCACCCTACCGCCGGTAGGTTAGCACTGGCCAGCCGCCGGTCTGCCCATCGTTTTGACATTAACCTGAAAACGTCAGTTGGCCACTTCTCACCGACTGAAGCGGCTGGATAATTCCGTCCCATCTTTTTTTGCGAGATTTTACCTGCGATCAGCACCTCCTACCCTGGTTGCTTTCAGCTCGTTCCAACTGCCGCGCAGTTGTCTTTTGTCGACGGAAAGAACACGCTGAGCGCCCGCTCGAACCTCTCTCGCCACGGCCCTGCCAGCGATAGCCGCAACACCGTCTTGCGTCCATCGCCGCCGACCACCGCACCGCAGGTCAGCAACTGTGCCCGCAGCGTGCCCAGCGTCTGCCAACCCTGCTGGCCGATCTTCTCTTGAAGAAGGCTGATCAGGTTGTAGGTCACGCACACCAGACGGAACGCAGCCTCCGTGGCGAAGAACCGCTTCTGGGCAAAGCCGTCGATTCCGTAGTCCCACTTGAGCTCGCGGATTTTTGTCTCGATCTCCGCATGGTTGCGGTAAAACCGCCAGACGTCCTCCGGCGCGTCGGTGCTATTGGTCGTGATGCCCTGATACAAGTATGCCGGGTCATCGAACAATTCTTTGCCGCGAACAAAATCCCGATCTTTGGCGCGCTGTCGGATCAGCACCACGCGCCGACTGCGCTTCCAACCGTGCGCCTGGAACATGACTTCGCTAACCTCGATGCCAGGCTCCAACTCGCGCCAATTTGTGACCCCAGCATTTTCTCATCCATAAATGAGCCTGAAGGCCGTTGACGGTTTGGCGTTGCTTTTGGGTCCGTTCTCCTTTGTTGAGTAGTGTTGTGGCCGTTGCCGTTAGGCTTGATCCAGAGAAATGTCGTTAGCGTAGACGTAGGCCGTAGCCGTTGCCGCCCGAATTTTTTTATTTTCGTTTCGTCGACGCTCGTCGTGCGGCGATGAAGGGCGCGGCTGCCTGCACGCGGGCGCCTTTGAATACGGAAGCCCCGCTCGCGATCTGGGGATCGGTCGAGATCGGCAATCGGCTCAACTCCGCTTCATCAATCAACAGGGTCATGGTGGATATCCGCGCACTTCATCGTGCTATCGCAAGTATAGCCCTCACGATGGCCTAAATCAATGACATGCCGATCGTGATCCGGCGCCGTGATGCACGATGACCGGGATTGACAGAAGGTGCCGCCGGTGATATCATAATGAAATGAAAGCGCGCGCGCTCTTGGCGCGGATTCGGACCAAGAGACAGAACGTGCGCTTCTCGGATTTCGTCGCGCTGATCGAAGCACTTGGATTCACGTTCGACCGGCAACGCGGGAGTCACAGGGCTTATCGTCATCCCTGCGGCGCGGTTCTCAATATCCAGGAGTCGGGTGGCGAGGCAAAGTCATACCAGGTCGTCCAACTGCTCCAAGCCGTCGATGCATACGGACTGACATTAAAATAGGCGACGCCGTCAGGAGGATTCGACATGAGAAAGAAGCATGCGGTACAGGGAAGCGCCTTCGTCCGCAAAGTCTTCTTCAGCCCCGAGGACAAGTGCTGGGTCGCGGTCGCGCCCGAACTCATGGGGTGCGCCGCTCACGGCGACACGGATGCGGAGGCATTGAAGGAACTGGACGTGGCCATCCAGCTCCATCTCGACGTGCGGCGCTCGGCCGGACTCTCGATTCCAAAACCGGCCGCGGGACAAGAAAACGACGGGCGCGTGCTCCTGCGCCTGCCTCGAACGCTCCAGAAGAGCCTTCGGGAAGCGGCGCAGGTCGAGGGTATTTCGGTTAATCAGTATGCGCTCTACCTGATCTCGATGGCGCACGGGCAGCGTCACCCGGTCCTGGCCTGATACGGCATGGCCTCCTCCAAGAAGACAGAGGCCAAGCGCACGGCGGATATCACAGGACGCGCCATGCTCAGTCAACCGTGAGCATAGGGGACAAAAGCTTGGACGTCTATTGCTGATGGACGCGCTCTACCGAAGCTGGAAGAACACCAAGGAAGTCGCTTCAGTCGGAGTCGTGGCCGAAGCCATCGACGCGGCGGCCCGAGAATTCTATCTTCATCACGAGTTCACTTCACTGGCCGAGCATCCGCAAAAACTCTTCATCTCCATGGCGACCATCGAGAAAGCCTTTGGCCATATGCGCGGAGCTTAGCCCTTCACCCGCGGCAGCTCCTATCGTAAACTGAATCCCCGCGCAGATTGCAAAACGACTTTCGACAAATTCAGGACTCCTGACCCGTGGCCGAAATTGATGCAACATTCGTAGCCTCGTAGCGCATGCGTAGCCGCGTCCCGGGATACGTGATTCCGGGTTC
>JABEUV010000138.1 GCA_013044195.1 Elusimicrobiota bacterium
AACGCACCCATGGATCTCCACATCAGGAGCTTCGCCCTCTGGCTGGGCGCCAGAAACTCCACGAGCGCCGCGTCGAACTGCGCGTGGCGCGACGCGGCGGCATTGCGCGCACGATCGAATTGACGCAGCGTCTCACGCAGGTCGTTTTCGGACGCGCCGGACGTCAACTGCGACTGCAGCTTGCGCAGCGCCGCCCGGGATAGATCGCGTATCCGCTTCAAATCCGCGTCTCTTGATCGGCAAGCGGCGAAATAGCGCGCCGATTGCTCCGCGCTGAGGCCCAGGCGGGTATTCCATTTTTGCTCGGCCGCCGCCGCCGAGTCGCCGGCGAGAACCGACCCTGAATCAACGGTCCCGGCGCGCGCCATCGGCGTCAGCAGAGCGACGCTCAACAGGGCCTTCTGGAACACGTTCGTGCGCGGTGTCATCATTCCTCTAGAAGCGATAGTTCAGCGCGGCGGTCAGCATGGAGCCGCTGTCGCTGAAGTTCTGACCGAGCGGGTGCGCCGCGTTCTGAGAGTGGATGTCCTCGTTCCAGACATAGCGGTAGGAGCCGTCCACGGACCAATGAGAATTCATGAAGAACTCCAGTCCGGCGCCCGCATGGGGGCCGAAGCGGTTCGGCGACGGGTTGTTGGCGCCTTGCACATGGGTGAAATACCAGCCCCCTCCGCCGAGAAGATACGGAGAAATGCGAAAGCCCGGCATCAGGTAGACCAGCAAAGAGGCTTGAACCGGAAACACGTCCGTCGTTTGTCCGCCGAATTTGTCTTGACGGTAATCGACCGAACCTTCCAGCGCCAGGACCGACGTGACGTGCAGACGCAGCTGAGCGCCGCCGCTGAGAGTGCCGTCCTGCGCATCGCGCGGCTTGAAATACATCGCGCGGCCACCGATGGAAATACCCGGCTGGGGTCCCACGGCGCCGTCGTCGGCGGCCGCGAACGGGGCCAACGCGACCAACGCCAGCGCCGCGGCCAGAATCTTCGTGTTCATCTCTGTCTCCCTGCGATTAAGCGACGCGCCATTATAAATTCGCCGCGACGACGCGCCCATTGATGCCGCGTCACTCTATTGTGAACAAGAAGTGACCGCACCGGATGCTTGCGGACAATTCGGCGGCAATTGATTTACAGCACGTGCATGGCGTTGCGCGCGCAACGGAGTCAAGCTATTGACGGAGCACGACGTACAGGAGGCGTTATGAACGCGAAATCAAAAAGCCGCAAGTCGTCCCACCGCGCCGGGCAGAAGACTCACGCGGTAAGAGCGACCGGACGCTGGGCCTCAGCGCAGCGCCCGCGCAAGACGTCGTCCGCGGCGCACGAGGCGCCGGAGATGCGCACAGAGTCCGACATCGTCTAAATGGGCCGTGCGCCGCCCCTGCGGCGGCGCACGGACGCGCGTCGGACCCGCCGCAAGGAGGCCGCATGAACTGGAACAGGGACGAGTCATTGGGAAAAGTCGAGAGCGCCGTCGCCGAGGCCGTGCGCCGGTCCGACGGCGACGTGCGCGCCGCCGTCCGGGTGGTCGCCGACGAAGTGGCACGCGACCTGCGCGTCGCGGCGACTAAAGGGACGGCCATGCTCAGCACCATCTCCGCGTTGGCCGACGGCGCGGCGCGCGGCGCCGCCGACAGCGGCGCGGACATCGGCGGCGTCGCCGAGGGCTTCATGATCGGCGCGATGCGCGGCGCAGACGAGACTCCGGAACGGACGCTGGCGGTGATCCGTCACGCCGCCGACTCCTTCGTCAAGCACGCGCTCCAGTCCGGCTTCGACGCGGCCACGGCGGCCCGGGGGTTGGCCGCAGGCGCCTCGGAGTGGGCCGACCGCTGCGCGCTGGCCGAGGATGCGGCGGAGGGTGCGGCGGTTCAGGGCGCCGCCGTTTCGGCCGACGACGTCGACGCGCGTCTGGGACGCAAGGTTCGGGCGGCTTTGTCCGGCTACGCGCGCGGCGCCGCGCCCAGCGTCAGCCGCACGCGGTGAACGCCGCCGTCGTCGAATATTGAGATCGCGCGCGGGTCGGCCGCAGATCCGTCCAGCTCCGCCGTTAAAACTCCGCGACAGAGCCGTTCGGGGTTCATCACGGATATTTCATAGCGCGATCTGCCCAAGCTCCAACGCACGGAGAAGCTCGGCCAGGAAGCCGGGATGCAGGGATCCATCGAGAACACGTCGCCGCGCCGCCGCAAGCCCAGTATGCTCTCTAATCCGGCCCGATACATCCAACCGGCCGACCCGGTGTACCAGGTCCAACCGGCGCGGCCGATGTGGGCGGGATGGGCCAGCACGTCGCCGGCCAGCACGTAGGGTTCGCCTTTGTAGCGCTCCGCCTCCGCAAGAGTGCGCGCGCGATTGATCGGGTTGATCATATGGAATAATTCCCCGGCCTCATCGCCGCCTCCAAGCTTGGCCAGCGCCATGACGAGCCAGGCCGCCGCGTGCGTGTATTGCCCCCCATTTTCACGGATTCCAGGCGGGTAGCCCTTGATGTACCCGGGGTTTTGAGCCGAACGATCGAACGGCGGATCTAGAAGGAGAACCAGATGCGCGCCGCGCCGTACCAGGCGCGCCCGCGCCGAGTCCATCGCACGCTGAGACAATCGAGACGGGGCCGCGCCGGACAGCACCGACCACGATTGAGAGATCGAGTCGATCTTGCACTCGTCGTTCTGCGCCGAACCCAGCGCCGCGCCCGCGTCGTCGTAGGCGCGTCGATACCATTCGCCGTCCCACGCCTGCTCCAGCGCGCCCGACAGGCGCGCGCACTCGGCGCGGTAGCGCGCCGCGCGCGGCTCATCGCCGCGCTGCGCGCACAGCGGCGCGAAGTCGCTGAGGACCGTGTATAAGAAAAATCCCAGCCAGACGCTTTCGCCTCGGCCTTCTCTTCCCACGCGGTTCATCCCGTCGTTCCAATCCCCGCCGCCCATCAACGGCAGCCCGTGCGCGCCCGACGTGATGGCGCGGTCGAGCGCGCGCACGCAATGCTCATAGAGCGGAGCCTCTTGAGCGCCGGCGCGCGGCGCGGCATAGACTTCCTGCACGCCCGCGGCCAGCGGCGGCGCTTCCAAGAACGGCGCAGTCGCCTCCAGCAGGCCTACGTCCGCGGTCGCGCGC
>JABEUV010000139.1 GCA_013044195.1 Elusimicrobiota bacterium
GCGAGCGCCCGCCGACCCGGCTCAAAGGCGACAATTCTCGCGGGACGATCAAAACGTCGCGCCGGCGCGAGCGCGTTTCGGCGCCGGCTGATAAGAGTGAGCGAGCGTGCGCGCGGCGGTTTGACGGGATGTCGAGCGGCGACGGCG
This sequence comes from Elusimicrobiota bacterium, assembly GCA_013044195.1. GTDB lineage: Bacteria > Elusimicrobiota > Elusimicrobia > UBA1565 > UBA9628 > GWA2-66-18. The sequence continues at coordinate 148 of JABEUV010000139.1, forward strand.
GCAAGGCCGTGATTGCTCCGTCCGCCGCGCAAGCGAGGCCCAGCGGCGGTCAATCCGCCGCGTTCCCGTCAAACCGCTGCGCGCACGCGGGCCCGATCAGTCGCTACTGGCGCAACTCGCGCCGCACGTGGCGGCGATAGCGCTCCAGCAGTCCGCGCAAATCCCGCGAGACCAGATGGCAGCAACCGAACCCCTGGGCCTCGTCGGCGGCCCGCGCCGGCGGGACGCCCTCCACGATGACGCGGTAGGCCGCGATCACCACGCCGGTGCGGTCCTGGCCGTGCAGGCAATGGACCAAAATGGGCCGCGGCGTGGCGGGGTCCGTCAGCACCGCCAGCGCGCGATCCAGCTCCCCGAACGTCGGCGCCCACAGGCCGCTCATCGGCACGCTCTTGACGCCGATGCCCGCGCGCGCCGCCGCGCGACGCTCCAGAGCCGCGGTGATGGGATCGCGCAGGTCCAGCAAGGTCGCCATCCCAAAGCCGCTCAGCCAACCGATATTTTCCAGCGACGGCTGGGCCGAGCGGTAAAGCCCCGGCGACACCAAGCGAAAGCCGCGCGGCGCCGCGACGGTGCTCTCCGGGACCTCCCCCCCGATACTTTCGTCCGGGAACAGCGGCCCGCCCGGCATCGTCGCGAAGGCGCCGTCGATGAGAGCCAACGCAGCGCGGTAAGAGCCGCCCAGACTCGGCGGCGCGGAGGTCTGCGCGGAACAGAGCGACGCGGCCAGCAGAAGCGCCATCGAAAATAAATTCATGGCGCGATGATACCTTTTCGCCGCGCGTCCGCCCGCCGCCCCGCGCCGCGCACCGTCGCCGCAAAAGTCCTAGACATGAACCGGGACTTTCGGGTATCATCTTCGTAACCCCTAAGCCCCGGAGGCTCCCGATGACCCTGACGCCGACCCTCGCCGCCCTCCTGCTTGCCGCCGCGCCCGCGTTCTCAGCACCCGACGCGTCCTTCGACCAAGGCGTGGACGTCTCCGCCCTGGCGACCCAGGCGAAAACGGCCGCCGCGAAGGACACGACCAAGACCCAGTCGATGCTGGGCATGCGCTACGACATGTCCTGCGCGAACATCGTCTTCCACGCCGGCGACAAGCCGACGTCCAGCGGCGCCTGGCTCAGAAGCCAGGAGTGGGACACGCAGTGCCAATACGTGGGCGCTCCGCCTTACGGAAGCCAGCAGTGCTGGGACGTGCCCGGCAATTCCTGGAGCCAGCAGGTCAGCGTGACGATCACCAACCCCCAGCCCCTGCTGCCCTGGGAGCTGAACGTGTTCCGCGTCTGCCTGCAGGGCCCGTGGCTGACCACCGACGCGATGCAGGCCGCCTACGCGTTCAAGGTCGTCTCCGATGGTTACGACACCGGCAACGTGGTGGTCTCCGCCGGCGCGCGCACGCCGGAGGCGCCGGATCCCGTGGGCGTGACCGGGGAGCTGAACGCCCAGCTTCATCTCCAGCTGACCGACAAATGGTCCTCGTATTACAAGGGCGAAAAAACCGTCGTCAAGGTCGAGCTCAAGAAGCACGTCGACTTCTGGCCCGACGAGTCTTTGATTGAGTCGTCGATCACTTTGCCCGTCGCCGCGTCCTACGACGTGGACCTCAACGGCTACGCCGCCCAGTTCTCTCAGAAACCCGTAGCCGGCAGCCGCTACTACGTGGAGTACTCGGTCCAGCGCGTCGGCGCGGTCTCCTCGGCGGATTTCACACCGGAGCTGAAGACCGCGCAGGTCTCCTACGCGCCCGGGGCGTTGGCCTTCGCGCGCTGACGTCTCCGTCTTGAACGCCCCGCGCGGCCACATCCGCGCGGGGCGCCTTTTGTGTCGTCGGCGGGGGCGTCGCGGCGTGGTATAATTTCCCTCATGCTTAAAAACCTGGTTTCAGGCTGGCTGGCGGAGGGGCGCCGCTACCGCAAGCCCCAGGATTGGGCCGATCATGTCCGTCCGGACGCCGCCGCGGCCGCCGAAGGCCCCCTGCCGGAGGCTCTGACCCAGACCATCCGCCGTTCGCAGGAGGCGCTCCTGCGCCAGCAGAACCCCGAGGACGGTTTCTGGTGCGGCCCCATCTTCGGCGACACCACCATCGACTCGGACACGATCATGCTGTTGAATTTCCTCGGTCGAGGTAATTCAATTAAAATCCGGCGCATCGCCAATCATCTCCTCAATAAGCAGAACCCGGACGGCGGTTGGCCCATCTACGACAACGGTCCCTCGGAGATATCCGCGACGGTCAAAGCCTACTGGGCGCTGAAGTTCGCCGGTCATTCGCCGCAGGAGCCGTGCCTGGAATCGGCGCGCAAGTGCATCAAGCGCCTGGGCGGCATCCACAAGGTCAACACCTACACGAAGTTCTACCTCGCCCTCTTCGGCCAATACGACTGGCGCGGCGTGCCCTCCATTCCGCCGGAGATCATGCTGTTCCCGAACTGGTTCTACTTCAATCTCTACGAGATGTCGGCGTGGACGCGGCCCATCGTGGTGCCGCTGGCCATCGTCTGGGCGTTCCAGCCCGCAGTGCCGTGCCCCGCGCACGCGACCATCGACGAGTTGTTTCCGGACACGCGCCGCCACGTGCCGTTGTCGGAGGCCGTGGGTCCCCACCGCCTGGTCTCCTGGACCACGTTCTTCCTGATGTGGGACTCCTTCCTGAAGGGCATGGAAGGCCGCGGCGGCCATTGGATCCGGGTCTGGGCCCTGCGCTTGGCGGAAGATTGGATTCTGGAGCGTCTGCAGGACTCCGACGGCCCCGGCGCCATCTATCCGCCCATCACCAACGCGATCATGGCCATGAAGTGCCTGGGCTACCCGGACACGGACCCGCGTCTGGTCTCCCTCCTTCAAGAGCTGGACCGGCTGGAGCATCCGGGCACGGACTCCACGCGCTATCAGCCCTCGCGCTCGCCGGTCTGGGACACGGCCATCACCATGATCGCGCTGGCGGAATCCGGGCTTGACCGCGCGCACCCGGCGCTGGTGCAGGCCTGTCAGTGGACGATCTCCAAGGAGATCAAGGTCCGCGGCGACTGGGCGGTGACCAACCCCAACGGCCCCACGGGCGGCTGGCACTTCCAGTTCAACAACGTTTTCTATCCGGACGTGGACGACACCGCCATGGTCCTACTGGCCTTGCGCCACGTGCATTTGGAAGACGTCAACGCGACCATCCGCGAGAAGTCTTTCCTGCGCGGGCTCAACTGGATTCTCTCCATGCAGTCGTCGACCGGCGGCTGGGCGGCCTTCGATAAGGAGAACACCAAGGTCGTCCTGACCAAGATTCCGTTCGCCGATCACAACGCCATGATCGACCCGCCCACGTCGGACATCACGGCGCGGGTGCTGGAACTGCTGGGCTGCGTGGGCTATGACGGGAGCTATGCCCCCGTTAATAAGGCCATCAAGTTCCTGAAGGCGGAGCAGGAAAGCGACGGCTCTTGGTATGGACGCTGGGGCGTCAACTACATCTACGGCACCTGGCAGGCCCTGCGCGGTCTGGCCGCCATCGGCGAGGACATGCGCAAGCCCTACGTGCAGCGCGCCGCGGCCTGGCTCAAGTCGGTCCAGCACGCCGACGGCGGCTGGGGCGAGACGTGCGAGACGTACGAGAATCCCGCCGCCAAGGGCCGCGGCCCCTCCACGCCCGCGCAGACGGCGTGGGCGCTGATGGGCCTGATCGCCGCCGGGGTGGACGACGAGAGCGTGCGCCGCGGCGTGGCCTACCTGACCGGGACCCAGCGCGTGGACGGCACCTGGGACGAGACGGAGTTCACGGGCACCGGTTTTCCGAAGGTCTATTACCTGGAATACACGATGTATCGCAACTACTTCCCCCTTCAGGCGCTGGGGAACTATCGTAAGGCCCTGCTGTCGGGCCGCGCGCGCGCGTAGGGATTTCGAGCCGCAAGGAGAAAGTCATGGCTATGTCGATGCAGGCGCAGTTGGCGGTGTTCAAGTTCCTGGTCACGCAGAAGATGAAGGGTGTCGAGAAATACCCGCTGGTGATGATGCTGGAGCCCCTGTTCGCCTGCAACCTGGAATGCGCCGGCTGCGGCAAGATCCAGTATCCCACGGACATCCTGCGTAAGAGGATGTCTCCTCAGGAGTGCTTCGACGCCGTGGAGGAGTGCGGCGCGCCCGTGGTCTCCATCGCCGGCGGCGAGCCGCTGACCCATCCTGAGATCGCGGAGATCGTCAACGGGATGATCGCGCGCAAGAAGCCCGTCTATCTGTGCACGAACGCCATCCTTCTTGAGAAGAACCTGCACAAGTTCACGCCGTCGCCCTACTTGATCTTCTCCGTGCATTTGGACGGCGTCGAGAAAACTCACGACCGGATGGTCTGCCAGAAGGGCGTCTATAAGACCGCGGTTTCCGCCATCAAGCTGGCCAAGTCCAAAGGCTTCTGCGTGATGACGAACTCCACCATCTTCCAGGGCGAGGACGCGGCCGAATTCCGCCAGTTCTTCGACGACAACATGGCCATGGGCCTGGACGGCATGATGATCTCCCCCGGCTACGCCTACGAAAAAGCTCCGGAGCAGCAGCTCTTCCTCAAGCAGGAGCAGTCCAAGGCGTGGTTCAAAGAGGCGCTCAAGGACTGGCGCAAAAAGGGCTGGGCGTTCAACCACTCCCCGTTCTACATGGACTTCCTGGAAGGCAAGCGCCAATACGACTGCACGCCGTGGGGCAACCCCCTGCGCAACGTGTTCGGCTGGCAGCGCCCGTGCTACCTGATGAACGAGGGCGGCTACGCCAAGACGTATCACGAGCTTCTGGAAACGACGGACTGGTCCAAATACGGCCACGCCTCCGGCAACCCCAAGTGCCTCAACTGCATGACGCACTGCGGCTTCGAGCCCACCTCCGTGGCGGAGGCCTTCTCCAGCGTCTCCAGCTTCTTCGAACTGGTCGCCGACTTCGCGTCCATCAAGGCGCCGATGAAGGTCCAGGCCTCCTACGACCGCACCGGCACTTACGAAGAGCAGGTCGCGCGCGAAGAGGCGAAGGCGGGCAAGACGCTCACCGGAACCAAGTCCTAAAGTGGACTCGGCGTTCCTGACGGGCGGGACGGGCTTCGTGGGAGCCAGTCTCGCCCGTCTGCTTTTACAGCAGGGTCTCTCCGTTAAGGCCCTCGCGCGAAAAGGTTCCGACCGAAGAAACCTGGACGGTTTATCCGTTGAAATCGTTGAGGGCGGCCTGAATGACGTGGCCGCCATTGAAGCCGGCGTAAAAAATTGTCGTTACGTCTTTCACGTGGCCGCGGACTACCGCATCTGGGTTCCGAATCCGGCGGACATGTACCGCGCCAACGTCGAAGGCACCGAAAACGTCCTCCGCGCCGCCGCGAAAGCCGGCGCCGAAAAAATCGTCCACTGTTCTTCCGTGGCCGCCGTGAAAGTCCCCGACGATCACACCCCCGTCGACGAAACCAGCGAATATACTTCCGTTGATGAAATCGTGGGCGTCTACAAGAAATCCAAATTCCTGGCCGACGTCCTGGCCCGCCGGCTGGCCCGCGAGGAAAAATTGCCCGTCGTCGTGGTCAATCCCGCCGCCCCCATCGGCCCGCGGGACATCAAGCCCACGCCCACCGGAAAAATCGTGGTGGATTTCCTCAACGGCCGCATGCCGTCCTACATCGACACCGGCATGAACATCGTCCACGTCGACGACGTGGCCATGGGCCACTGGTTGGCGGCCGTGAAGGGCCGTATTGGGGAACGCTACATCCTGGGCGGCGAAAACCTCACGCTCAAGGGCGTCCTCGACCAGCTCGCCTCCGTCACCAACCGCACCGCCCCGCGCTTCAAAACTCCGTACGCGGTCGCCTACGCCTTCGGCGCCGTCGACACCGCGATCGCGCGAATGCGCGGCGTCGAACCCGTGGCCCCCCTCGACGCCATCAAGATGGCCAAACACTACATGTGGTTTTCCTCCGCCAAAGCCCAGCGCGACCTCGGCTACGAATCGCGCGCGGCGCGCCTCGCTTTAAAAGACGCCGCAGACTGGTTCTCCACTAACGGCTACGTTTAGCGCGGTGTCTGCGCGCCGGTTTGCGTGCCGGGCGCCGCGAGCCGTTCACTTTCGTTCGAAAAATTAAATTCCGGTAAATTAATTTCGGTCTATTGACAAAAAACCCGACATCCAGTAGCTATTGCAACACATGACGTAAGCCGTCGTCTTCGTATTGATCTGTTTTCCTTGCCGTTATCTTAGCCGTTGCCGTTAGGCCCAA
>JABEUV010000140.1 GCA_013044195.1 Elusimicrobiota bacterium
ACGCAGGACAGGCGTTTGCAGATTTTCTCGATCTCGGGCTTGGTGCAGCGCATCTTATACATGTTCGCCGTCGGCCCGCCCAGGTCGCTGACCACGCCCTTGAACTCAGGATCGGCGGCCATCGCGTTCAGTTCGGTCAGCACGGACTCTTTCGAGCGCGACTGTATGGTGCGGCCCTGGTGCGCGGTGATGGAACAGAACGTACAGCCGCCGAAACAGCCGCGCATGATCGTGACCGAGTCCTTGATCATCTCCCAGGCCGGTATTTTGTCCGAACCGTAGGCCGGGTGCGCGCGGCGCGTGAAGGGCAGGCCGTAGTAGAAATCCATGCGTTCCTGCGCCAGCGGCAGGCGCGGCGGCGTGACCACGACGGCGCGCGCGCCGTGGCGCTGGACCACGGTTTTGGCGTTGAACGGGGAGGTCTCCCGGTGCAGAAGATGCGCGGCCTTCAAAAAATCGTCTTTCGAGCTTTTGACCGCCTCGAAGCTGGGCACCTCGACCACGTCCGGCCCCGCGGGCACCGGTTCGCGAGCACCCAGCGCGTAGGCCACGCCGCGCAGGTCGCGGCAGTCCTTGACGGTCTTGCCGTCGCGCAGGCGGCGCGCGATCTCCACGATGGTCTCCTCGCCCATCCCGTAGCCCACCAGGTCGGCCTTGGAGTCCATCAGGATGGACGGACGCACCGCGTCGGACCAGTAGTCGTAATGCGCCATGCGGCGCAGGCTGGCCTCCACGCCTCCGGCGATCACCGGCACGCCGGCAAACGCCTCGCGCGCGCGCTGGCAGTAGGGAATGGTCGCGCGGTCCGGGCGCAGGCCGATGCGCCCGCCGGGCGAATAGGCGTCGTCGTTGCGCACCTTGCGCCCCGCCGTGTAATGGTTGATCATCGAGTCCATGTTGCCCGCGGACACCGCGAAGAACAACCGCGGACGGCCGAACGTCCGCCACGGCTCGGCGCTGCGCCAATCCGGCTGGCACAGCACGGCGACGCGAAAGCCCTCCGCCTCCAGCGCGCGCGCCAGGATGGCCGCCGCAAACGACGAGTGATCGACGAACGCGTCGCCGCTGACGAACACCACGTCGACGCCATCCCAGCCGCGCGCGTCCATCTGGGCGCGCGTCAGGGGCGGGAAACGGGGGTCGAAGCTCGTCGGGGAGGGCACGATGCCTCTATTATCGCACGAATCGGGCCGGCCCGACGTCGCGGCGCGGGCTCAACGGATGCAGGCGTCGACCAGCATCAACTCGTCGGGACGTTCGGGAATATACGCGATATTGACGATCGCTCCGGGTGGGAGTTGATTCAGAAGCCAATCGTTGCCGCACCGGACTGAGGCATCCAGAGGCCGGTCGGTTTCCGTTTAACGAACAGCACGGAACCCTTCGCGATGCGGCCGTTCTTGAAAATACGGCGCGCTTGAAGCAGTTGTTTGATTTGAGGAACGAACATCGGAGCGAATACGAGAAAACCGAATACAGGGAAGATGAGAAATAATATAAGCGGCGGCGCGTTGGTGGCCGAATTTCCCAGAAGCTCGTTGACCGCAGGATTTGACGGCAAGTAGCGGATCGCAATAGGATCGCCCGGCTTCGCCTCGAAATAGGCCGGATTCTGGGTGCATCGGATATTGCGTCAAGCTTAACGCCGGTTCGACTTAAGCGCAAGGGGACATGGTCAAAATTGGTTCTTTGCTTTAAAGCCCCAACGGCACGATTTTGAACCATTATATTCGTCTGAAGTCCGGTGTTTGGGCCTTAAAGCAAAGAACCAATCGCTCCCCACCCTCCGGCCGCCGCTGGCGCGCCCGCGCGGCCAAGAGCTAAAATAGGGCGACCACGGAGGAACCCCCTATGGCCTGGACGAAGCGCATCGTATTGTTCTGCCTGACCAACCTGCTGGTGATCGTGACCATCTCGATCACGATGAATCTGCTGGGAATACAGCCTTACCTGACCGCCGACGGCCTGAACCCCGTGGCTCTCGCCGAATTCTGCCTGCTGTGGGGCATGGGCGGGGCGTTCATCTCGCTGGCGCTGTCGCGGGTGATGGCGAAGTGGATGATGGGCGTGAAGGTCATCGATCCGCAGAACGCGCGCGGCGCGGCGCTGGAGCTGGTGCAGACCGTGCATCAGCTCGCGTCCGCGGCGGGCCTGCCCGCCATGCCGGAAGTCGGCGTCTACGAAAGCCCGGAGCTCAACGCTTTCGCGACCGGTCCGACGAAGTCGCGCGCGCTGGTGGCGGTGTCCACCGGCCTGCTCTCCGCGATGGGGCGCGGGGAGCTGGAGGGCGTGCTGGGCCACGAGCTCACGCACGTGGCCAACGGCGACATGGTCACGATGACCTTGATTCAGGGCGTGGTCAACGCGTTCGTGATGTTCCTGGCGCGCGTGATCGCCTACTTCGTCAGCCGCAACGTGGAGCGCGGCCGCGCGATGGTGCGCTTCGGCGTGACCATCGGGCTGGAGATACTGCTGAGCCTGCTCGGCTCCATCGTGGTGGCCGCGTTCTCGCGCTGGCGCGAGTTCCGCGCCGACGCGGGCGGCGCGCGTCTGGCCGGACGCCAGAACATGATCGCGGCGCTGGAGGCGCTCCAGCGCCGCTACCAGCCGCTGACGCCGAAGAGCGCCTACTCGTCATTGCAGATCGCCGGACGCTCCGGCGGCCTGATGGCCTTCTTCGCCTCGCACCCGCCGCTGGAGAAGCGCATCGCGGCCTTGCGCGCCGGCGCCTAGCGGCGTTTTTTCGCCGGTTTTTTCCGCGCCGAGACGCGCCTGCGTTGCGGCGCCTCGGACGTCGCCTCCGCGCCGCGACCCGCGTCGGCGGCGGCGACGCGCAGCATGTCCATCGTGGTCACGATCCCGGCCAGCCGTCCGCGGCGGGTGATCAGCACGCGGTGGATGTGGCGGTCCAGCATCGCGCGGGCCAGCACGACGACCGGAGTGTCCTCCTCGAACGCGATCGCGCCCGGGGTCATGATCTGTTCGACGCGCGTGCCGTCGGACTCCTCGACGTGCATGCCGACATCCTCGGCCGTCAGGTCGGGCTCCAGGTGGAACGGCGGCGCGACGGCCGACTCCTCGCGGCGCGCGCCGACGATGTCCGTCTGCGAGACCACGCCGACGATGCCCCCATCCTCATCGACGACGGGCGCGCCGCTGATGCAGCATTCCTGAAAGACGTGCACGAGCTCCGTCAGGGTCAAATAGGGCGCGACGGTGACGACGTCCCGGCGCATGATGTCCTTGGCGAGCATAAGGTCCTCCCACGGCCAGCGGCCGCAGCGCGTGAGCACGCAACATTCTTGACAAACGTCGCCGCCGCGGATTTTGAGGCGATCGGGCCTTGACAGACCCGCCCGCATGGTTTACTCTGGACTGGCCATGATCGACCGCACACGCGCGGACTTGCCGAATTCCGCCGGGCTGACGGCTCTTGTCTGCGCGGTCGCGTTCCTGGGCGCGGCCGGTTGCGCGACGGGCCCCTCGGCCTCCAGCAAGCAGGTGGTCAACGCCTACATCGCCTCGCACCAGTACGCGCAGGCCGAGGCCTACCTGGACGCCAACAGGGATTCCCAGTACGGCGCGTCGAACGCGGTGCTCTTCTATCTGGACAAGGGCGCGGTGCAGAGCTTCGCCGGCGAATACAAGCAGAGCGACGCCACGCTGGACCTGGCCGAGCAGCGCATGGACCAGCTCTACACCGTCAGCCTCTCGCGCGCCGGCGGCATGCTTCTGATCAACGACAACACCGCCGAGTACGCGGGCGAGCCGTACGAACGCTCCATGCTCAACGTGTTCCGCGCGCTCGACTACGTGTTCCTCGGCGATCACGAGGACGCGCTGGTCGAGAGCCGGAAGCTTGAGCGCTTCCTTCAGGAGCTCAACGACACCACCGGCGGCAAGGGCGTCTATAAGGACGACGCGTTCGCGCACTATCTCAACGCCCTGCTGTTCGCCGACTCGGGTCAGATGGACGACGCGCGCATCTCTCTGAGGGCCTCCGACGCGGCCTACAGGGACTATGTCTCGCTCTACGGCACCCCGGTTCCACACTTCGATTTTCCGAAGCGCAGCAAGAAAAACGGCGAACTGGTCTTCATCCACTACAACGGCATCGCGCCGCGCAAGATCTCGCGCACCTACCAGATCGCCTGGAACGAGGCGGCGATGATCGCGCGCCAGGACGACTCCACCGACCAACAGACCCGCAACGCCATCATGGGCGGCCTGATGGGCAACGCCATCACCGTGGCGTTTCCAGAGTTCGTCCAGGACCCCTACCGCATCGTCTCCTCCGAGGTCTGGATCGACAGCCGCCCGGCCGCGACCACGCAGTTGATGGAAGACGTCACCGCCATCGCCGCGCGCGGACTGCAGAACCGCGTGGGCATGATCCGCGCGCGCGCCATCGCGCGCGCGACGGTCAAGTATGTGCTGGCCACCATCGCCGCCCGCGCCGCCGCGGCGGCCTGCGACCGGCAGTTCGGCTCGGGATCATGGCAGGACCTCCTCTGCAAGGCGGGCACCAGCGCCGTGTCCTACGGTCTGGCCGCGGGCACGGAGGCCGCCGACGTGCGCTGCTGGGGGGCCCTGCCCGCGCAGTTCCGCATGGCGCGCGTGAAGGTGCAGGCGGGCAAGCACGACGTCGAGCTGCTCTTCAAGGATTCCGCCGGCGTGGTCGTCTCCTCGCAGACCTTCAGCGGCATCGACATCGCGCCGCGGCGGCGGACCTACATCGCCTGGCGCACCGCGCAGTAGCGCGCCCAGCCATACGCTCCGAAGGCGACGAACGCCGCGCCGCAGAAGGCGATCACCGGGCCCGGGGTCCAGGCGCGGAAAATCCGCGGCGACGCCGTCAGCAGAATCAACCCCGCTCCGGTCTCCACGGCCATGCGTAAGCGGAACACGCGCGGGATCTCGCGCACCGGGTAGAGGCGCTGGACCATGTCGACGAAAGGAAGATCGTTGACCGGTCCGCCGAAGCCCGCCCACGCGCAAGCCGCGAACAGAGCCCGAAGGCTCGGCGCAAGCCCCATCGCGACGAAGCCCAGACCCATCCACACATAGCCGCCGAAGAGGATCTCGGCCGGGCGCTGGCGCCGGATATTGCCGACCCACAGCGCGCCCGCCAGGTTGCCCGCACCGTAGGACGCGATCGCCAACCCGAAGGCGCGCACGTCGCCGGGCGCCAGCCTCTGCACGAGCAAGGCCAGTCCCAGGCCGTAGGCCAGCGCCCATAATCCCCCGCCCGCCGACTTCACGAAGAGGAGATACGACATCAAGGGACTGCGCCGCAGGCTGCGCCACGCCGCACCCAGCCTGTCCGGCTCGACGCTGTCCGCGCCGGCCGGAATATCCGCCGGACGCTCCGGACGCGCCGCCGCCACCGACAGAGCCGAGGCGCCGAAGCTCAGCGCGTCGAGCGTGAAAAAATAAATGGTCGGCACCAACCCGGACAACAGCCCGACCACGCCGGGCCCCACCGCGCGCGCCAGCCGCGCGATGGTGCTCATCAGACCATTGGCCGCCTCCAGCGTCTGCGCGTCGCCGCTGACCGCCGGCAGGTACGCCTGCAAGGCCGGATCGAAAAAGGCGCTCAGAGCCGACAAAGTCAGCGCGACGAAGACGAGCAGGGGCAAGGACACCGCGCCCGCGCGGAAGGCCAGCACCGGCAGGAGGACGATCAGCCCGCGCGCCGAGTCGACGGCGATCATCGTGCGACGGTGGTCCCAGCGGTCGGCCCAGCGCCCGCCGAACAGGCTGAGCAGGAGCAGCGCCGCGGACTGCGCGGCGCCGATATAGCCCGCATCCGCGCCGATCAGGCCGACGGCCAGCCAGATCAGCGCGACGCGGAAAATCTCGTCGCCGATGGCCGACAGCGCCTGTCCGGCCCACAGCAGGGCCACGGGGCGCCGCCGCAAGGCCCGCAGCATCAGCATCGCGCGGACCTTTGACTACGGAAGGAGAGCCCGCGCCAGCGTCTGGCGCGACAGGCTGACGCCCAGGCGCCCGCCGGGACGGCGCGCGTCGTCGCCCGCGCACATCAGCACCGGAAACGGAAACGCGTCGGCCGAATTGAGCGACGCCGCGCAGAACGCGCGCGCCCCCCCGGTCAACTCGATTTGCACCTGCACGTAGCGCGACGGGCAGTCCGCGTCCGCCGCCGAGCCGCGCGGACAGACATAGTAGAACGTCAGCTTCGCGTGCACGCGTTCCGCCGCCGCCGTCGCGTCGGCGGCAATCGCGAAGTCCTCCTCCACGACCGCGCTCTGCGCCTGGCCCGGCCGCGTGGGCGCCGTCAACGCCGCCTTCGCGCTTTCGGAGCCGCCTTCCGCCGTGGGCACGCCGCAGGAATCCACGCACTCCTGCCGCCAGGCCGAGACGTAGCCGGAGAGCCCCGAAGGGGCGGCGGGCGCGGGAGACTGCGCGCGGGCGGACGCGCCCAGCAGAACCGCGGCCAGGAACGCGAAGCCGACGCGCGTCAGCCGGCGCGTCAGCAAACCGAGCGAGACGTCGAAGCGCGGGGCGCCATCGCGATGGCCGAGGGCGTGCTCTTGATAGACGTGCGCGACCTTGGCCTTCTTGAGCGCGGCCGACAGACGGCGCGCGCCAAGGTGCAGATGGAACTCATCGCGCGTGCCCGCGTCGAACCATAGAGTCTTAAGACGGCGCAGGGCCGCGGCGCGCGAGGGCAAGGAGCGTATCGGATCGTGCGCCTGCCAACGCTTCCAGACCGCCGGGATCAGTTCGCCCGTACGCGCGTCGAAAGGCAAATCGAAGCCCAGCGGATTGCGCGGGTTCGGCGAGAAGCAGGAGGCCATGGCCAAGACCATGACCGCTTCGAACGGAAACGGCGATTTGTCGCGCGCGGCGCGAAACGC
>JABEUV010000141.1 GCA_013044195.1 Elusimicrobiota bacterium
CGGCGCAATGGGCTCGGGAGTCGGCACGGGAATCGGGACGGGAGTCGGTGCCGCGGCCGGCTCGACGCTCAAATCGATCAGCGGCGGGATTTCAGGCTCGCGAGGCTTGAGCTCCGGCATCGGCGGCACGGCGGCCATCGGAACAGTCGGCAGAGGCGCCGGCGGGATCGGCACGGGAAAGGGCAAGGAGGCGTCGGGCGTAGGTTCGGCGGCAACCGCGGGCGGCGGGGCCAACGTGATCGGCGGCGGCTCGGCCATCGGCGAGGAGACGAGCGCCGACGCAGCCGCAATCGACGCCCCGGCCTCCGCCGCCGGCGAACGTTGCCGAAGCCAGGATTCCAGCCTCTCTCGCGTCGGCCCATCGAGACGGTGCAACACGAGGCTGAGATTGAAGTCCTCGCCTCGGTAAGGGACCGGACGCCCGAACAGCGCGCCGAACTTTTTAATCAGCGCGGCGACGTCGGCGGGACCGCCCTGTATTAGGAGGAGGTGACGGTCGGGATCGTCCTCAGTGGCGGTCGCGCGGATTTCCCACCTATCCATCGCGCTCGCCCGGCAAAAGCATCATGTCCACGATGACGTCGACCGCGGCGGATTTCTTCTGCACGTCTCCAGGAGAGACGGAACGAAACAGCAGACCCGCACGCGAGCACAGCTCGGACATGGCGTCGACGCGCTGGGGAGGCCAGCCTTCGACGATGGCTAAAATCGCGACGACTTTCTGCCGAACCGCTTCCTCGTAGAGCGCGTCGGGATCGCTGGCCCCGGCGACCTCGACACTCATCACCTCGCGCAGGTACAGCGGCTTCTTCGAAACGGTCTTCGCCACTTGGGCCAGGAACACCGCGAAATTGCGCCGCGGCTCGGCGCAGGCGAACGTGTAGAGAAAAGCGACGCGGCGGACCTGCTCTTTGGGCATGTTCGCGGGCACCTCAACGCCAATGATGGGCGCGGAACCGGTCCCCGATGAAGCGGGCGGCGCGCCGGCCGCGGGTGCGGGTGCGGCCGGAGCGGGTGCCGCCGGAGCGGGCACGGCCGGAGCGGGCGCCGCCGGAGCGGGCGCCGCCGGAGTGGGCGCCGCCGGAGCGGGCGCCGCCGGAGTGGGCGCCGCCGGAGCGGGTGCCACCGGAGCAGGCGCCACCGGAGTGGCGGGCGGAGCCGGGCGCGGCGGCGGAGGCGGCGCAGCCGGGCGCGCCGCGGCCGGCGCAGCGGGCGCGGGCGGCCGCGGAGCCGGAGGCACGGCCGGCTTCGGGCCGGCCGGTCCCGCCGCCGTCCCTAGGTCGGAGAGAATCGCGTCCAGCTCGGAGAGGATGCCCTTGATGTCGTCGGGCTGATTTTTCGGCTCGTCCGCCATCAGATGCCGCCGCTCTCCAGTCCCTTCAGGCGCAGCGCGACGTCTTCGGAATTCGTCGCTTCTTCGAGGACCGTCTTGTCCGAGATCTTGCCCTCGCCGAAAAGGCGCAGCAAATCTTGGTCAAAAGTGTGCATGCCGTAGTAGGCGCCGCCTTCCAGGGCCTTGCGCAGTTCCGCGTTCTTGCCTTCCATCAGATGGCGGCGCACCAGGCTGTTGGCGATCATGACCTCGGTCGCGGGAATGCGCGACTTGCCGTCCTTGGACACGACAAGACGCTGACCGACCACGCCCTTGAGGCAGTTGGTGAGCTGCTGGCGGACCTGGCCGTGCTGGTGCGCGGGATGGTTGTCGACGATTCGGTCGACGGTCTGCGTCGCATCAAGCGTATGGATGGTGGAGATGACCAGGTGGCCGGTCTCGGCCGCGGAGATGGCCGCCTGCATGGTCTCCAGGTCGCGCATCTCGCCGATGACCACCACGTCGGGGTCCTGACGCAGGATGTGCTTGAGCGCGTTCGGGAACGAGCGCGTGTCCAGGCCGACCTCGCGCTGGACGATGGTCGACTTGATGTCCGAATGGTAATACTCGATCGGATCCTCGACGGTGATGATCCGGTATTGATGATTCGTGTTCAGGTGGTGCAGGAAGCTGTTGAGCGTCGTGGTCTTGCCTGCGCCGGTGATTCCGGCGAACAGAATCAACCCGCGGCTTTCCTTGCCCAGCCTCGTCAGCGACTCGATAGGCAGGTGGAGGTCCTCGAAGCTTCGCACGTTCAGCGGCACCACGCGCAAGGTCAGGCCGATCGTTCCCTTTTGCCGGTAGATGTTGACGCGAAAGCGCGCCACCCCCTCCAGACTGTAGGCCAGGTCCATCTCCATGGTCTGCTCGAACTGGTCGGACTGGTCCTTGGTCATCAACTGATAGGCCACGGCCTTCACTTCCTCGGCCGACATCTTCTGTAGGTTCGTCGCCAAGATCATGGAGCCGCGCACACGCAGCGCCGGGACCGAGTCCGCCTTGAAATGAATGTCGGAGATGTCCTTCTGGACCATCAACGTCAGCAGGTTCTTGATGTCGATCGGCATAGTTTTATTGCAGCGGTCATTCCTGGACGATTTCTATTCCTCTTAACGTCAACCATTCGAGCGCCAGCGGGCTGACGATCGAATTCCCGGCAATTGTAAGGCGTTTGTCCCCGGGCGTCAACCTCTTTTTTATCTCCGACTCGGAAATGAAACATCGGCCCTTCGGCCCCGGAGGCGGCAACGCCCGCGAATGAACCGCGGCCGGCCGTCCGGGCGCGGCCGCCGGCGCGGGGCCGGAGGCCAGGCCCGCGATTAAAATATCGATCAAGTCGTCTCGAGTAAACACTCTTGTTAGCCGTCGGGCCGCGAGTGGCCCGACGCGAACGTCGGTATGGAATGTCTTCTAACGTTCAGACCTTAATCGCGATCTTATCCAGATATTTTTCCAGATCGTCGTGCGGGCGCGGGATCACGTGAACCGCCACCAACTCGCCGACCTTCGAGGCGGCCGCCGCGGCCGCATCGACGGCGGCGCGCACGGCGCCCACCTCGCCGCGGCACAAGGTGGTCACCAGGCCGTTGCCGACTTTTTCGTAGCCCAGCAGGCGCACCTTCGCCGACTTGGCCATCGCGTCCGAGGCCTCGATCATCCCGACGAAGCCCTTCGTCTCCACCAGTCCCAGCGCTTCCTTTCCTTCAGCCATGCGGCCTCCTCGTCACTCGTCTTCGCGCTCGGCGTCGCGGTCTTCCGCGCCGGTCTCGAGCACCGCGTTGCAGCGCGTGCAGCGCCGCGGCGTGCTGTACGTCCTGACGCACTCGTCGTCCTCGGGCCACCACTCCTCGAAGAACATCTCGACTTTGCGGTGGCACTTGAGGCAGAACTTCTCCAACCCCGCGCCGCAGCCGGCGCAGAACTTCGGCGGGGCCTCGCCCTCGTGCGTGTGCATGATCGCCGAGCAGGCGCCGCACTGCAGGTCGATCGTGATCTTATACTTCGGCTTTTCTTCTTTCGCCATAGTCGAACCTCTCGCGGACTTAGTATCCCTTCCCGTCGGACTTCGCGTCGGTGACGATCGCCACCGAGGCCGACGTGCCCAGGCGCGTGGCTCCCGCGGCGATCATGTCCGACGCCATCTTCGCGTCGCGAATGCCGCCCGAGGCCTTGACGCCCATCAGCGGCCCCACCGTCCCGCGCATCAGCTTGACGTCCTCGACGGTCGCCCCGCCGCCCGCGAAACCCGTCGACGTCTTGACGAAATCCGCGCCGGCCTTCTTGGACATCGCGCAGGCGCGCACCTTCTCCTCGTTGGACAGCAAAGACGTCTCCAGAATGACCTTGAGCACCTTGCCGCGCGTGGCCTCGCGCACCGCCTTGATGTCGTCGTAGACCATCACGTCGTTGCCGCTCTTCAGCGCGCCGATGTTGATGACCATGTCGATCTCATCGGCGCCGTTGGCGATGGCGTCGCGCGCCTCGATGGCCTTGACCGTGGGCGTAGTCGAGCCCAGCGGGAAGCCCACGACCGTGCACACCTTCACGCCGGAGCCGCGCAGATACTGCGCGGCCAGCGAGACGTAGGACGGGTTGACGCAGACGGAGGCGAAGCAGAAGCTCTTGGCTTCCTCGCACAGCTTGGCGATCTCGTCCTGCGTGGCGTTGGGCTTCAGCAACGTGTGGTCGACGTAGCGCGCGGTGTTGGTGCCCTTCTTCGTGGGCTTGCACACGGACACGCGGTCGGCGCCGGCGGATTTGATCACGTGCTCGTCGACATGCGCGTCGTCGTCGTCCTCGTCGCGCGCGGCCTTCGCGGGCAAAGCGGAAAACTGACCGCGCGCGGGCGCGGCACCCCAGTCGGCCGCGCCGCCGAAGGTTTTTCCCGCGGAGCCGACGGTGGCCTTGACCTCGCCTTTCAGCGCCTTGGGACCGCCCTCGCACTCGCAGCGCCCGGACTTCAGAAATCCCTTGGCCGCCAGCGCCTTGACCACTTCCTCGACGACGGTCCGTAGTTGCGCTTCATTCATGGTTGCCTCCCACGACGATCGATGCAACCATTTCTTCGCCATGCTCAGTCATATTTCTTTACCTTTCCGCCCGACGTGACCGCGTCCACGATGCCCACCACCACGGCACGGATCGGGGCTTTCTCGTCCTTCAAGACGGAGCGCGCGGAGCCGCCCTCATCCATGACCAGCACCACCGAACCGGGGCCGGCACCCGTGCCGTATTCGACGGCCATCGTCGCGTCGCCCAGGGGCGCTTCGGTGAGCGGATCGATGGGCCGCACGAGCAGCAGGCGGCGGTCGCGCAGCGACGCATGCTTGCGCGTGCCCCAGACGTTGCCGACCACCTCTGCTATGAACATTCCGTGCTCTTCAACCGGCGAGAGCAACCTCGAAAGGCTTTTTCTTCAGTTGGCTGATCTTCAGAACGGAGAATCCAAGGACCCGACCGGTCGAATCCACTTTCTGCATGACTTGATCATGTTTGGTTTCTTGAAAAAAACCGGGGGTTTTGGAATCAAAAAGAACTTCAAGGTAGTCCCCCTCCCGGTCGAACCAGACCTTCATCCTCGTTTTCACTTTGGCCATAATCGCGGACCTCTTTTGATCGCGTCAGTGTAATATGCCGTCAAAACGAAGGCGTCCTGCCCGTGCATCTTGACGACCACGCAGAGATACTTGTCTCCGACAGGGCTTCCAAAGATGTAGCGATAGTATAACCGCGCCTCGCTGTCGGCGCGAGACTGAACGACCTGCTCCGGGTGAAGAAGAATCCGACCGATGTCCGAAAGACTTCGAGACATCTCGGGATGCTCCTGAATATGTTCCCAACGCTCTTCGGTAAGACGAATACTTCGCCCCTCATAATCCTTTAGAATTTTCAACGGAATTTATTGACCTGATGCCCATCCACGATGCCGACCACGGCCGCGTCAACCGGCGGCGCGTCCGGAAATGCGACGGCCGCGTCCCGGGACGCCACCCAGAATACTTTTTCCGAAGCCCCCGCGCCGACCGCGTCGGCCGCGACCAGCGGGTCGCCGGCGGGTGACTCATCTTCCCATCTCAGCGGCTGGATCAAAAGCAGGGTCTTTTTGTCCACAGCAGGGTCCTGGCGGGAGCAGAACACGCGGCCGACCACGCGCGCCAGTTTCATGAGCCGCCTCGCCGCGTGGGAGTCTGCGTCGTGCCGCGCGCGCGCGCGGCCGTGGA
Organism: Elusimicrobiota bacterium; assembly: GCA_013044195.1. Classification (GTDB taxonomy): domain Bacteria; phylum Elusimicrobiota; class Elusimicrobia; order UBA1565; family UBA9628; genus GWA2-66-18. The sequence continues at coordinate 5,593 of JABEUV010000141.1, forward strand.
AGTGGCCGCCGCCGCATCGTCGAAAGCGGCAAAAAGCTCGGAATTGCGGCGCAGGCTGTCGAGCAGCCGCCCCGTGAATAGCGCGTGGCGCGCCGCCGAGTCTTCAAGAACGGCTTGTCCCGGAGCGCCGGCGCAGAGAAGCGTGATGTTGGCGGGCAGATGCGCCGGCAGAGACGCCGCCGTCGCCTCCAGCACGACGGTGACGCGCGCGGGCAGGCGTCCCAGGTCCTGGAAGAGCCGCGTCAGCGGAAATCCCGTCTCGGGCAAGGCGTCCGGGTCGGCGTCGTAGGGCAGGAGATAGACCGGCCCTCCCGGTTGCGCCGCCGTTTTTCCGGAGAAATAAAACACCAGTTCCGCGCCCGCGTCGGCTCGGTCCACGGCCCAGCGCTCGACGTGTTTGCGCAGATCGGCCAAGGTCGCGTTCTCGTCGGTCAGCACGGCCACGTGGTCGTCCTCGGCGCCGAGCAAGGCCTGGGCATCGGCGGCGAAGTCCCGCGCGTCGCGCGCGGCAAATCCCTCCGCCGAAGCGCCCCGGTAGCGGCCCACGCCCACGACCACGGCGTAGAGCCGCGCGTCCTCGCGTACGCGCACGGGCGGCGCGGACGCCGCGGCGGAGGAGGCGCCATAAAGACAGGAAGACTCCAGCGTGGGCCCCAGCGCGTCGACGGCCTTGCCCAAGGCGATTTCAAGCGCGCGCGCGCCGGTGGACGTGAACGGGCCTTCGCGCAACGCCGAGCGGCCCACGATCTCGCGCGCGCAGCTTCCCGCCGAGGCGCTGGACACGCGCACCGCGTAGACCACCTCGCCCTCCGCCTGCGACGCCATGCCCGCGCCGCGGCGCAGGCGGGCCTTGGTCAGGACCACCTCCACGCGCGCGCCCTCGCCGCCTTGCGCGCGCGCGCCCAGCGCGGCCAGACGCGCCCGCACCGCCTCGGCAAACGCCGCAAAGAACGGCCGCCGCAGCGTCACTCCCGCGCCGGCGGACTCCAAGCCGCCGGAGGCGTCCGACACGTCGATGCGCGCGATGCGCGCCGGCGGCAGTTGACGCGCCGGCGTCATGGGCGCGTAGCGCACGTCCGCGCAGCCGACCGCGGCAAACAGCAACGCCGCGGCGCAGAACCTTTTCATCGTCCTTCCATCCACTGCGGCACCTGATCGGCGTTGTCGTCGCGGCGCGCCACGCGCGTGACCTCGGGCTTCAGGTAGTCGAACACGGCGCGGAAATCGCCGCCCTTCTCCTTGATGCCCTTCAAGAAGAAGTACGTGAACAGCCCGTGGCCCTTCTGTTGATAAGTGTTGCTGATCTGGTCTCCCGCCGAGGCCGCCAGCACGGTCAGCTTCGCCGGGACGTCGGTCTGCACGACGCTGACAAGCGGGCGCGCGCCCTTGGCGATCACCGAGCGGCCGCCCGCACCCGAGAAGCACGAGTCCATGGCGACGTACACCTGCTTGGCGGGAAGCTTCGCGAGCTGGTCGAAGAGGCGCTTGACGGGGTAGCCCGTCGTCTCGATATAGGTCGGATCTCCGTCGTAAGGCACCAAATACGAGTCGCCCTTCGCCGGATTCGGCGCGCCGTGGCCGGAGTAGTAGACGTAGACCGTGTCGCCCGCCTCGACGTGGTTCGGCAGCCAGTTCTCAAAGTATTTCTCAAAGTCGCTCTTCGTCGCCCGGCCGTCGGTCAGCAGCGCGACGTTAGCCTCCGGCACGCCGAGAACGCGTTCCAAATACTTCGCCGAAAGCTCCGCGTCGCTCGCCGCGAATTCCGCATCGGGAAGCTTTTCGCGGTAATGCTCGACGCCGATGACGACGGCGTAAGAATGCGGGTTCGCCGCGCCGGCCGCCGGCAGCCGGTCGATATCGGACAACGCCGCAGACGGCGCGCGCGCGGGCACGACGTCGGCGACCGCGCGGGCCGTTCCAGCTTTCCCGAGACGTTCCCACGGACGATCCTCCGCCAACAGCGGACCGAGTTTTGGGATGGCCGCATTGAAGGCGACGTTCCACGCATCGCGCACGAATCCCGCCGATATATCGCAGGATACCGACTGCCAGGTCGTCGGAGCGGTCTTGGCTGCTTCCAGCCGCCCCGCCCAAACGGCGCGGCCATCGGGGTTTTTGAAGACGAGTCCGATCCGGACGGCTCCGTCCATATGAAGGTCCGCCCGATAAACCCGGCAATCCGCGCGCGCCTTCTCAACCGTCGCTTTCAAGCGGGCGCCGGCCTCGGCGGGGTCCTCGGTCAGTTGCCAGCCGAGCCTTTGCAGTTCCGTCTTGAGCGCAACGCGCACCACATCCGCCCACACGACATCCGTATCAATGTCGAGCCTTGTCTCTCCCGGAGCGTAAACCTCGCCGCGACCCACGTTGTCGGAGACATCCTCGAGAAAAAGTTTCGGCAGTTGGGCGGAGGGCAGTTGCACTGTGGGCGCGGCGGTGGGCGCGTAGATCACCGGGAATGCGCACGCGTAAAACGCCGCGACAAGCGGGATGAGCGGAAGAAATCGCCTCATCGAGAGTATTTCCTCTCGATGGCCGCGACCTTGGCAAGCCGGCCCTCGTGACGCCCGCCTTCGAACGGAGTCGAGAAAAAGACCTTCAGGATCTCGGCATGGATCAGCTCGCCGTGCGTCTTGCCGCCGATGCACAAAACGTTCGCGTCGTCGTGCTGGGCGGCCATGCGCGCGGAGACCGAGTCGTAGGCGGCCACGGCGCGCGCGCCGGGGACCTTGTTGGCCGCCATGCACACCGCGCCGCCGAAGCCGTCGATGAGCACGCCCTTGTCGAACTCGCCACGCGCCACGGCCTCCGCGACCAGTTGGGCGATATCGGGATAGTCCACCGCGTCCGTGGAGTGACAGCCAAAATCGACGACCTCGTGGCCGAGCGCCTGAATGGTCTTCTTGATGAAGGCCTTGGCCGCGAAGCCGCCGTGGTCGCTGCCGACGACGACCTTCATCGCGATTCCCCCGTTTGCGTTTTCAACGTCTTGAGCGCCGATGAATCATCCATGATGCGAGCCGGGGCTGCCGGCACGAACACACCCAGACGGGCGAGAATCCAATCCGCAATCATTGGCCCGACCGCAGGGTCCACTACCGTCCCACCCTCCGGAACGAACAGGTGATCGAGACCCGGCAACTCGTGGGCATCGGAACCCGCTACCCGCATCGCGTTTTTTAGGGCTTCCCAATCCTCGTGAGTCACGTTCTGATCGCGATCGCCGCGGAGGATCAACGCCGGCTCGGATACCTGCGCAGCCACGGCCGCCGCGCTTCGGGTCATCGCGATCTCCTCGCGCCAAAAGCGCGCGTAGGCACCAAGGTAGCGCTCGTCCGGCTTGACTTGTCCTGCGTCCAGGCGACGAAAGTAGTCGCGACCCTGTCGCCTCAATTCCTCCGTTTGGCGTTTTGCCTTCTCCAACTCGGAGCGTCTCTCGGATGGAGTCTTCGGATCGGCCAGCGCGGCGTCAATGTCCGACAGTCCCTGATCGTATTGGCGCAGCAACGTCTCATCAAGCCCGTAGCGTCCCACTCCGGCCAGAAGGATCAGTCCGCGGGGCTCGATCGCTCTTCGTGCGGCGGCCTCATTGACGTAGGTGACGCCCTCGCTGTGGCCCAGAACAAAAATCGGCAGGCCCTCCCGCGCCGCGCGGCGATAGACATTGACGACGTCGGCGATGAAGTTGTCCGGGGAAAGCTCCGGAGAGAGCGCCGCGGGGCGACAGGCCAGAGAAAAGC
>JABEUV010000142.1 GCA_013044195.1 Elusimicrobiota bacterium
AAGTACGCGTTCATCTCATCGGCGGTCTTGAAGCCTTTCTCATGGATGGTCCTGGCGGAGTGGGCCGAGAGTTGTTCCCTGACGAGCCAAGGTTTCCTCGGCGAGTTCAGTCCGCATTCTTCCGATTCGCCCGCATCCTCGTCCAGGGACGCGTCTTCATCCGGGCATACGTCCGGGTCTTCGCCCCAGTCGCGCGTCAAGGCCTCCTTGAGCGCGGCCTCCTCGGTGAGCCGCGCCTCTTCCGTCCCCTTGCGGCGACTTGCGATCATCTCCGGGGAATAGAAGTCCATCCAATCGTGCAAGTAAGCATGGAGATGCTGATCCTTAATGTCCCGGCGAACTTCACCGGCATCGAACATATTCGCCGCAACTCCGGAACGAACGAGGGACAGGAGCAGGGCCTCATGCTCCTGGCGGCCACAGTCCAAAAGGATGCAACCCGCGTAGGCGCGCGTTTCCCGGTTTTCGTTGGAATCGGCCGCAATGCTCCCAATGAAAAGAAACACCTCTTGGCCGTACTCGGGATGATTCTGAGCCACGGCCGCCATGGACATCATGGCGCTGTCGCGCAACGACGGCTCCTGCTCGTCGTCATGGGCGATTTCCCTCAGGAGAGACAGGGCCTTCGGCCCGATGCGTCCGAAGATGGCGGGGAGATCATATGTGAGCATCTCATTGTCCCAGTAACCCGCATCCTCCATGGCGAGAAGAAGAGGCGGGATCGCGGCCTCATCCGCAATGGCGCCCAGCAAGTACGCGGCATGCACCACCGCGCACCAGCCCGCGTCGTGCTTGTGCCAGTTGCAGCCCTCCTCAATGATTCCCGCGAGGGCTGGAATGAGCCTCCGACTCCGGGCGACAATCTCCCGGGCAGCGGCCAAAGGCAGTTGGTCGGCCTCGGTGAACAGAAGCTGAATGAGCCGGTCGTCCGGAAGCTTTCCATATTCCAGAGGGCTCGCATCGAGCGACGCGGGTTCGGTCACGCCGCGAGCTTCTCCGTCCCGGCGGATAATCCGTCCGAAGAGGTTGTTGATCCTGAATGACATTTTCTTCGGTCAGTTCCGCGCTTGGGATAAGTCCGATAAGGACGCGGCGGGCATGATCGTGTATCGATAGCCCTGCTCGGCCAGGAAAAGCTGGCGATGGCGCGCATAGGCTTGTTCGTCGGTGTCTTGAGTGACCAACGTGTAAAAGAAGGCCTTGTTCGCTCCGCGCTTGGGACGCAGGACGCGGCCGAGCCGCTGGGCCTCCTCCTGGCGCGACCCGAAGCGTCCGGAAACCTGGATGGCGCAATTGGCCTCCGGCAGGTCCACGGCAATGTTAGCGATGCTCGACACGACCAGTTTCAGCAGCCGGCCCTCGCGAAAGTCGCGGAACAACCGTTCGCGCGTCGCCGAGGCGCTCCTTCCGGTCAGTACGGCCAAGCCGAATCGCTCGGCCAAATGTTCCAAGTGGTCGAGGTATTGACCGATGATCAGCACGCGGTCGTCCTGATGGCGGGCCAGCAGGGCGGCCAAAGCCTCTTCTTTGGCGGGATTCTCGGCGGCGAGTCTGAAGCGGACGTGGTCGTCGGCTTCGGTCGCGTAGGCGAGCATCTTGTCGTCCGAGAACGGGACGCGCACCTCGAAACACTGCGCTTGGGCGATCCAACCGTTCTCCTCGAGCGTGCGCCACGGGATGTCGTAGCGTTTGGGGCCGATCAGGGAGAAGACCTCATCCTCGCGCCCGTCCTCGCGGATCAAAGTGGCCGTCAGCCCCAGTCGGCGCCGGGCTTGAAGGGCGGCCGTGATCTGGAAAATCGGCGCCGGCAGAAGATGCACTTCGTCGTAAACGATCAGGCCCCAGTCTTGCGAGTTGAAAAGATCGTAGTGGGGATAAGTCCCCGCCTGACCGGTGGAGCGATAGGTGATCACCTGGTAGGTGGCGATCGTCACTGGTCGGATTTCCTTTTTCTCGCCGCTATACTCGCCGATCAACTCCGCCGGAATGCCGGTCTTGTCGAGAATCTCCTCGCGCCACTGTCGCAAGGCCATGATGTTGGCGGCCAAGATGAGCGTGTGGCAGCCGAGCCGCTCCATGACGCCAAGTCCCACGATCGTCTTCCCCGCGCCGCAAGGCATGGCCACGACACCGCTGCCCCCCTCGCCGGCGCCGGGGCCTTCGGCGGGCCCCAGGAACGACTCGACCGCTCGGCGTTGGTAGTCGCGCAGCCCGAACGGACGCCCCGCACGGTCGGCGCCGCGCAACGACAAGTGAAACGGAGTTCCGTTCGTATAGCCGGCCAGATCGCGGATCGGATAACCGAGCTTGACCATGGCGTGCTTGAGGCGGCCGCGCTGAAGTTCGTGGACGACGAAACCCGAGCCGCTGCGGCCGGCCAGACAGGACTGAATGGCCTCGAACTTCTCGAGACGCGCCGCCAGCATGGGTTCGCCGGCTTCAAGAAGAAGCCCGCCGCTCTCATCGCGGCGCAAGACGAGCTTGCCATAGCGCGCCGCTTGCTCGATGATCTCGGAGCGGATCGCGGTTGGAATAGAGTAGCGGCTGACGGCCTCGAGACGCGGGAGTATCCAGTCCGGGCCGAAACCCGCCGCGGCCGCGTTCCAGAGGGACAACGGAGTGATGCGGTAGGTGTGCATGCGCTCGGGACTTTTGACGAGTTCCGCGAAGCGAGCCAAGACCTCGCGCGCCTCCTCGAACCGGTGATGGTCGACCTCGACGAGCACGCTCAGATCCGATTGGATGATGCAGGGCCCGTCCGGCGCGGCGCTAATCGTCGTCATGTCGGGCTCCATCCGGGGCGGGTTCTCGGCGCATCAAGGGGAAGTAGCCTTTCTTCTTGAGAGCCTTCATCAAGGCCTCGACATCGGGGCCGTCGTCGGCAAGGAGGTAATGGCCGGGGGCGCCTTCCAACGGCTTCGCTGATGAGAGCGTTTCCAGCAGTTTGCCCAAATGCGGCTGCCGGGCGCGTACGATGTAAGAGCACGGCAAAAACAGCAACTCGCCGGCGCGCGATCCGGCCTCCTGCACCAGCATGCTGAAGGCATGGGGCAGCGGCGAATCTCGGCCCAAGGCGTCTTCCAACAAGCGCGTATCGCCATGGCGCTCGATGCCGCGCTGAAGGCTTTGCAGGCTGAAAGCGTAAACGGCCATCCGATCCACGGACGTCAGTTCGCCGAAATCGCTAAGGACCTTGTAGGTCTTGAAGGGCGTTCCGGGGGGCGCGAGCGCCTCCAGGTTGGGCTGAACGATCAGGCGCGGCCGGTCGCCGCCGGCCGGAATCTCGGCGGGAAGCAGAGGAGAGCGTTTCGCGAGCGTGTCATCGAGCCATGAGGTGGGACGCGCGACGCTTCCGCTCTCGTCGGTTTCGACGACGCCGAAGCGGCAAAGGAAGTTCAACTCGACGGTGAGCGACTTCCGGAGTCTTCTTTTTGCCGCGGATTGGCTGCAGTAATCCAAGCCGTAATGATCGCGCTTGATGGCTGCGGCCCTCTTTGGATCAGCCAAAATGACGTTGAGAAGATCATCCGTCCGAGACCACTGCTGCCGCACCGCGGCCAGGGCCTCAATCAGCGCCGCGCGCAACGCGGGCATGCGGGAATCGCTCCGGTAACGCTCGATTCGCCATTCGCCGTTCTCGTAAAAAACGATCGTCCGCAGCCAGCTCGGATAGCCCGCCGCGAGCGCCTCGAAGGCTTGGCGCGGGTCCTGGAGCAGCGCCGCGCTGGGACTCAAGCGGCGCCGTCCGGCCAAGGCCTGATATTCGTTCAGAAAGGACAGGTAGCAGTCGAGGCTTTGCGGCTCAAGACCCAAAAGGCGGGAGAGCTTTTTGACCGAACGGACGGCGGGAGAGCCGGATTGCGTCCGCTCGATCGGCACGGACAGCGAGGCCACGACGATGCGCCAGAGATCCGGCCACAGGCTCTCGGCGCAGGAAATAGTCTTTCCCGGGGCGCTCGCCGGGCCCAGCTCCATGTTTGGCATTCGGGTCGCGCGAAACTCCAGAGCCTGCCTGATCGCCGAAACCAATTCGAGCGGGATGAAGAACTTCCAGTCCGAGTCCCACTCGCCGGTCGTCGGATCCGGAGCCAGGAAGCCTTTGGCCAGAAGAACGGCGACGGGATCGTCCTTCCGGGAGTCGGCCTCGAGGATGGCGTCCTGCGGATCGTCACGGTTATCGCCGTTGAGATCGAATTCCTCTTGCAGTTCGAACCAGTCGCCCCCATTGCCGTTTGAAAGCACATGGTTCAACACGTCCGCGGCGACGTCGGAAAGCTGATCGATTTTCTGGATATCCGCGTGGATCGCTTGGAAAAGATCAGCTTGAAGCAAGCAGCGGGCGGCCGGCTTGAGGCCCCTGAGGCCGGCCATCTTCTTCAGGGTCGCATCGCTGTAGCTCATCAGAACGGAAGCGAGACTTCTCGGTTCCAGATCCGAATTCTTGAAAAGAAATCGGTATTCAAGAGGAACCGCAACGACGGGAGCCGATGTGTTCGGCAGAAGGAAAACCAAGCCCAGGTCGCGGAGGCTTTGCAACGTCCGGGAATCGGCTCGCTTCGCCGCTTCCAGCAACGACACGCCTTCGCTTCTGCGAATGATGAAGTTCGCCAGTTTTCTTTGAGTCGGGTTCAAACGCCGATACCGCTCGTGAATCGCATCGAACGTCGGGGAATCCGACTGAACGCCGGAGGACGCGGGCGGCTGAGGAAGCAACGAACTGAGACGGTACATTGGCTCATATTATATCAGAGACTGCGGGAAACGCCGGCGGCACTCACCGCGATAAAAGACCCTGGAGCGCGATGAATCAAAGGACCTCAACGCCCGGGACTTTGGGCCCAGATCCACCAAAGGGTGATACTCCGTCAGAAGGTTGCGCGCCGCGATCCAAGCCGTCAGCATGAGGCGCGTGGGCCCTCCGCCCTAGGCTCTCCGACGGCGCCGGCTCCGGTCGGACCGCGACTTCCCGCCGCGATCGGCGACGCATCGGGGATTCTTCGGATTTCCGGCGGTCTTGGGCGTCCGGATTTTCCGCGGCGGCAATAGCGACGCCGCGGACGGATTCTCGAGTTCGATCCCGAACACTTCTGCGATGGCGCCATCCGAGAGCTTCTTGTGCTTGCCGCTCTTCCCGCCCTTGGCGATGACGCCGGCGGCCTGTGCGGAGCCGACGAGTTCCTCATGATCGACGCCGCGCAGCAGGAAG
>JABEUV010000143.1 GCA_013044195.1 Elusimicrobiota bacterium
CGAACTATTTCCGCATCGCCCAGATCTACATGATGCGCAAGCAATATCCGCAGGCCATCCGCACCTACCAGGAGCTGATCGCCGCGCAGGCCTGCGCGGTGGAGCCGAAACTGCTGACCCACGACTTCCTGCGCCGCACCATCCTCTCCTACCAGCCCTACGTGCGCGAGACGGATGCGTCCGGGCATGAGGTGTGGGTGCACCGCCACGCCGACGCGCAGGAGCCGCACGACGCGGCGGAGGCCTACACGAACCTGGCCAACGCGGAGTTCCTCGCGCATCAGGCCGACCCGCACGCTCCCGGCTATCTGGAATCGGCGGAGCGCGACTACCGGCTGGCGCTGAGCTTTGTGCCCACCTACGACCAGGCGGGCAAGAACCTTCAGGTCGTCTATCGGCTGGCGCAGATGGAAAAGCGCCTGAAGCCCGTCTCGGGTCCGGCTCCGCAAGCCGAGCCGGGCCGGCCCTGGTTTACCGGCTATGAGGTCGTTCCGAGCAAGGGCTAGCGCGGCCCTCGCGCTGGCCCTCGCGTCGGCCGTCTCTCCCGCGCGCGCCGAGCGCTGGGGCGACTCGCCTCAGCCGGCCGCGCAGGTGTTCGCAGCGCTCCAGGCCGAGATGGCGCGCAGCTTGGCGCGCCTGCGCGACGGCCAGTTCGGTCCGCCCTATTTCCTCGCCTACCGCCTGCACGACGCGCGCCACTACGAGGCGGTCGCCACGCTCGGCGCGCTGACGACCGACGACCTGGAGCAGTATCGCGTCGCCTACGCGGAGGCGCGTTACGGCGACCGCGCGTTCGACAACGTCGACCTGAGCTATCAAGGCGTCAGCCTGCCCTCGCCCACCTCGCCGGACGTTCTGCGACAGACGTTCTGGCAATTGACCGACCAGGCCTACAAGGGCGCCTTGTCGGGGTGGCTGGAGAAGAAGGCGAAGCGCGCGACCGAGTTGGTTGCCGAGCGCCTGGACGACTTCTCTCCGGAGCCGCCCGTGCAGAAAACCGAGAACTTGCCGGGTCCGAGGCTGAACCGCTCCCGCTTACGCGGCCTGGCGCTGCGCCTGAGCGCGATTCTTCGCGACTACCCAGAAATTCAGGAATCGAACGTCGCTATCGAGGCGTGGTGGGTGCGCCGTTTCCTGGTGACCAGCGAGGGCACGCGCCTGCTGACGCGCTCCGAGGAGATGCCCGACGAGCTGCGCGTCAACGCCGCGACGCGCGCCGACGACGGTATGCGCCTGGAAGACAGCCTGTATCTTCCCCTGCGCGATTTTCCCGAGGCGCCGTCCACCGCGGCTCTGGAGAAAATGGTGCGCGCGCTCGCCGGCGAGTTGGTCGCCTTGCGCCGCGCGCCGGTGCAGGACGCCGCCGCCGCGCCCGCCATCCTGGATCCGGAGATGTCGGGCGTGCTCTTTCATGAGGCGCTGGGCCACAAGCTGGAAGGCCAGCGCCAGCGCGACCCGCACGAAAGCCAGCTTTTCCGCGACCTGGTCGGCAAGCCGATCCTGCCCGCGTTTCTCAGCGTGATCGACGATCCCACGCTGAAGCGGTTTAAAGGCGCGCCGCTGCACGGCTCCTACGAGTACGACTCCGAGGGCTCCCCGGCCCGGCGCGTCGTGCTGGTCGAGCACGGCGTGCTGAGGAATTTTCTGATGTCGCGCTGGCCGGTCAAGGGATTCCCGGAGACGAACGGCCACGGCCGGGCCGACTGGCGCTCGCACGCGACCGGGCGCATGGCGAACCTGATCGTGAAGGCCGAGAATGCTGTGCCGCTTGCGGAACTGCAGAAGCGCCTGCTCGCCTTGCTGCGCGCGCAGGGCAAGCCGTACGGATTTCTCTTGGTCGGCTCGTCGGGCGGGGAGAACCCCACCAACCGCGAGTCGCCGCAGACGTTGGAGGTGCGGCCGCGCCTGGTCTACCGCGTGGACGCGGCGACGGGCGCGCGCACGCTCGTGCGCGGCGTCAAGCTCGTCGGCACGCCGCTGGTGATCCTCAACCGCATCGTCGCCGCCGGCGAAGACGACACGCTGGCCGACGGTTTCATCTGCGGCGCGGAATCCGGCTGGGTGCCGGTCAGCCAGATCGCGCCCAGCCTTCTGGTCTCCGAGATCGAGCTCCAGCGCAATCCCGAGGACCGCGTGCTGCCGCCGATCCTGCCTTCCCCTCTCCATGATCCCCGTTAGCCTCCTCCTGCTGGCGCTTGCGGCTCCCGCGCGCCCGGCGCCGGAGGCGGCCGAAGCCCCGGCGTTGGAGCGCGCGATCCAGGCCGAGCTGGGCCGCGCCAAGAGCGAACTCAAGGAAGACGGCTATCCGCCGATCTATTTTGCCCAGCTCACGGTCTGGGATCTGGCCGACTGGGACGAGTGGAGCGTGCTGGGCGCGCCGCGCGCGGAGGCGACCATGCGCCAGCGCATCGCGCTGGCCGACGTGCGCGTCGGCTCGCCCGCGCTCGATAATCATCCGGTCTCCCCGCGCGGCGACTATCTGGGCACGCCGATCGCGATGGCCGACGACGAGTTCGCCCTGCGCCACGCGCTGTGGCGCATCTTCGACGACGCCTATAAAAACGCCTCGGCCGACTTCCTGCGCAAGCAGGCCCAGCTCGTCTCGCGCGGCCGCGCCGACTACGACACCGACGACCTTTCCGCGGAGCCGCCGACGGTCAGCACCTCGGACGCGGCCCCGCGCGCCTGGAGCGTCGAGCGCCTGCGCCGGCTCGACGCAGCGCTTGGCGATCCGCTGCGCGCCGCACCCTGGCTCTTGGAGGCCGAGTCGCACGTCGGCCTGCGCCGCCTGCGCACGCGCCTGCGCGGCACCGACGGCCTGTCCGTCGACAAGACCGACGATTGGGCGAAGATCGAGGTCGAGGCCGTCGCGCTGAGCCCCGACGGTCTGCGCGAGACGGTCTCGCGCGACTGGCACGCGCGCGAGCCCGAAGGCCTGCCGAGCGAGGGCGAACTGCGCCGCGCGGGGCGCGAGCTGGTGTCGAACCTGGCCGAACTGCGCGTCGCGGCGACGACCTCACCCTTCAGCGCTCCGGCCCTGCTCGATCCGTCGGCCGCGGCGGCGATCGTCTACGCGCTGGGCCAAAGCCTGTCCGGCGAGGAACAGCGCAACCCGAACGGCGCGCAGACGTTCCGCGGACGCCTGGGCGACCGCGTCCTGCCCGAGACTTTGACCTTGGTCGACGATCCGACCGTCGATTATTTTCGCGGCCGCCCGCTCTTCGGCGCCTACGAGCGCGACGACCAAGGCGTGGCGGCGCGGCGCGCGCCGCTGATCGAGCGCGGGGTCCTGCGCGGATTTCTGTTGTCGCGCTATCCGGTCAAGGGATTTCCGCGCTCCAACGGCCACGGCCGGGCGCCGCTGGGGCAGATGCCGACCGGCGTTCCCGGCAACCTGTTCCTGACGACGTCCGCGCCGCGGCCTTTGGCCGCCCTGCTGTCGGCGCTGCGTGACGAGTGCCGCCGCCAGGGAAAGCCATATGGCCTGTGGGTCAAGAATCTGCGCGGTTGGAGCCAGTCGACCGGCGGCGATCAGGGCTCGATCCGCCTGCTCGGCGACGTTTATTTAATCGAGGCCGCAACCGGGCGCGCGTTGCGGGTGCGTGATCTCGACGTCGTCGGCACGCCTCTGGTGATGGCGGAAAGCGCGCTGGCGGCGGGAGACGACTCCCAAGCGTCGGACTTGGACGCGGGCGCGCCGGCGTCGGTGGTGACGCCGAGCCTGCTGCTCAGCGAGGCGGAGCTTCAGCGTTCCGAGACCAAGCCCGAAAGAGCGCCGATCCTGCCACCGCCGCCGTGGCCGACGCCGACGCCCGGACCCGCGCCGTCGCGCCGCGTCGACGCGGCCGTCGTGGAGGTCGACCGCTACAGCCTCTCGCACCGCGAGGTGCCGCTGGAGTCCTTGGACGTGGAAGGCATGGTCGCCTGGCGTCAGACGGTCACGCCCGAGGGCCTGGTCGTCGACGTGAAAGTCGGGGCCGCCGGGCGCGAATCCCTGCGCGCGGCGGAGCGGCGCGTGGCCGCCGCGATCGCGGCGCTGGTGCCGGGCGGGGTACGCAAGACGGTTCTGTTCGCGCCGGCGGCGGCGGCGGCGTATCGCGCGCGCTACGACGACGGCTGGCCCGACGTGGGGCCGCGTTGAGCGAGCCGCTGTTTTCGGTGGTGCTCCCGACGTTCAATCGCGCGGCCTCCGCGGCCGCGGCGGTGCGTTCGGTTCTGGCGCAGACCGACGCGCGCTGGGAGTGCCTGGTCGTCGACGACGGCTCGACCGACGCGACGAAGGCGGCGCTGGCAGGCTTCGCCGATCCGCGCCTGCGCTTTTTCTGGAACGAGAAAAACCGCGGCCAGCATGCCTGTCGCAACCAGGCCCTCCGCGCCGCGCGCGGGCAATGGATCGCCTTCCTGGACTCCGACGACCTGTTCCTGCCGCGCCGCCTGGAGGCGCTTGCGGCGGCGATCGCGTCGCGGCCCGGGGTCGGCTTCTGGTTCACGAACGCCTACGTGCACCGCTGGGGTCGTTTGATTGGGCTTCTGTTCGATCCGGCCCGCGAAATTCCGGAGGGGAAGGTCCCGGGCTGGTATGCGGTCGGCGACGGTCGGCTTCCCTACGTGACGACGATGGTCTGCGTGCGGCGCGCGGCCTTCGACCGGACCGGCTTCTTCCGCGAGGACTTGCGCATTCTTGAGGACACCGAGCTGTATGCGCGGATGCTGGGCGGCGGGCTGGAGGTGGGCGTGTTGCGCGAGCCGCTGGCGGTGCGCTTTTTGCACGAGGGCCAGATCACGCGCGACCACGAGCGCGACTTCGCCGAGTCCATGGAGGCGCTGAAGAGTTCCGGCGCGCCCGACGACGTCGCCGCCGCTCTGCGCGCGCGCGTCGCGCGCGAGGTCGCGGGGTATTTATGGCGCGCGCTCAAGCCGGACGCGGCGCGGCGTTTGCTCGAGCGCGAACTGGGCCCGCGCGCGCGTGCGACCGCGCTGTGGTGGGCGACCTTCGTTCCGCCGGTTCTGCTGTCGCCTGCGCGCGCGCTGCGGGCGGCTTGGCTGCGCCTGCGTTGGGGCGTTTTCGCGCCGACGGAGTACCGGGAAGTCCGCCGCGTCGTCGACGGTCTGCTTCACGGCGGCCGTCTTGCCGCGTCCGATCCCTGACCCTCGACAAAGCGGTGCGGGCGCCGTGACGGGCCAGGAACGCGAAATCAGGACAGGCGTCGGATCGGCGTCCGCAGGGCCAGGAGCAGCGCCAACTGTACGAGCGGCACGGCGACGATCAGCGCGGTGAAGCGAGTGAGGTTCGGGGCGTGGATCAACAGCGGGAAGGCGAGTGCGGCGCCCGCGATGCGGCCGCACTGCATCAAAGTCAGCCCCGTCGAGTAGTAGAAGCCGGCGTTGCGCCCCGGCGGAGTCAGGCGCATCAACGTGTATTGAGAGACGGCGCCCAGCATCAGCTCGCCGGCGGTGATGCACAGCATGCCGGCGAACACCCAGGCCTGCGTCGCCAGGCCCCAGCCCGCGATCAGGATGCCGGAGGCGGTCAACACCGCGCCGCCCGCGATCGCGGTCCAGGAGTCGCGGAACAAGCGCGTGGCCTGCACTGAAAAAGCGGTGCAGAGCACAGTGTTGAGGATCATCATGGTCGAGAAGCGGCGCAGGCCCTCGCCCGGATGCAGGACCTCCAGGCGGCCCGCGCCTCCTTCCAGAAAAAGCTCGTACATCAATGACCAGCCCAGCAGGACGGCGGCGCAGCCGAGGAAAGCGATGAAAGACCCGCGTTCGCTTTTCGGCGCGGCGTCCTTCGGCGCCGCGTCACGAGCCCGCGGGTGCGCGCGCGGCAGTATCCGCCGGCCCACGAAGAACGCGAGAAAGGACGTGCCGGAGTCGAAGAGCATCAGGGGCGCCACGCCGAAGGCGGCGCCGGCCGCGGCGATGGAGAAGCTGAAGATCTGCGCGAAGTTGTTGGCCATGCGCAGCCAGCCCAGGGATTCTTTGTGATGCGGGGCTTCCACCAAATCCACAAGCAGGAGGCGCTGTACCACGTTCATCAGAGACTCGGCGAATTGGCCGATGATTCCGCAGAGCAGAATCAGCGCGATCGCGCCCTGAAACGGCATGAGGCCAAGCCCCGTCGCGGACATCAGCAGGGCCGCGAGAGCAAGCGTGCGCGTGTCGAAGCGGTCGGACAGCGCGCCGCCCGCGAGCGTGGCCGCCACACTGGTCGTCTTCATGACGGCGAGCACCAGCGAGCCCTGCTCCGTGGACGCGCCGCGGCGCACCAGCAAAATCGAGACCAGGCTCAGGCCGATGGAGCCGACCTTGTTCGTGAACGTGGTCAGCAGGACGGCCCGGCTTTGGCGAAACGCGGCGGAGTCCGGAAACGAAATCTTCACGCGATTGCCGCGGCCGTCAGGCCGCGTCGGGGATGGCGGAGAGCGCGGCCCAGAATTGGGCGACGCTCTCGATGCGCTTGTCGGCGTCGGGCTCCAGCGCGCGATCGATCAGTTCGTCGAGCGCGGGCGGCAGGCCGGGGACGCGGCTGGAAGCGCGCCGGTAGCCGCGCGCCAGCTTGACGGCGGCGGAGCCTTCAAACGGCCGGGCGCCGGTCGTCGCCTCATACAGAACGGCGCCCAGAGAGAAGATGTCGCTTTCGCGGCGCACCACGCCGTATTCCTGCTCCGGCGCCATGTAGTGCGGCGTGCCGACCACGCTCTGGGTGACCGCTTTCTTCGCCGCGTCCGCCGCGTGACGCGAGATGCCGAAATCCAGCACCTTGACGCCGCCGTCGACCAGCAGCATCACGTTCGAGGGCTTCAGGTCGCGGTGGACCACGCCGTGGGAGTGCGCGTATTCGAGCGCGGCGCACACGGGCTTCAGCACGCGCTTGATCTCCGCGACGCTCAGGCGGCCGCGCTCGGCGATGGCTTCGTCGAGCGGGCGGCCCTCCAGTAGTTCAAAAACAAGGGCGATGCCGCGCTCGTCCTCAATGATCGCGTAGATTTCCACGATGGCCGGATGGCGCAGCTCGGCGACCGTGCGTGCCTCCTCCAGAAAGCCGGCTTTCGCCGCTTCGTCGAGCTTGAACTCGTCGCGCAGGGTCTTGATCGCCACCGCGCGCTTTAAATTGCGATCGAAGCCGCGGTAGACCACGCCCATGCCGCCCTGGCCGATCGAACGGCCGAGCTCGTAGTTGGACTCCAGACCGGCCGGGCCTCGGGTTTTCGCGCGCTCCTCGCGCGCGGCGGAGCCGACGTGCAGAAGTCCCAACGCAATCAGCAGGCCGCCGGCCAGCGAGGACAATAGAACCGCGCCGAACTCCCGACCGTGTGACGGGGCCGCCGGCGGAGGGGGGGCGGCGCCGTCGGGCGCGTCTCCTGTGGCCAGGCCGTGGCGCCGCGCGGCCGCGGCGTAGTCGTCGACAAAGCGCGGGTCCAGGCGCGCCGCGGCGCGGTAGTCCTCCAACATGGCCGCGAAGTCGCGGCGCTGTTCGTCGGCGTAGGCGCGGTTGGCCAGCGCGTAGCCGTCGCCGGGGTCGGACTCCAGCGCGCGGTGCGCGTCGGCGACCGCGTCGTCGAGGCGGCCCAGACGGTCGAACGCCCAGGAGCGCGCGTCGAGCAGAGGCGCGTCGTCCGGACGCACCAGCAGGCCTTTCGTCGCGTCCTGCACGGCGGCGGCGTAGTCGCCGAGAAGGTTGTGCGCGGCCGAGCGGTAGTAGAGCGCGAGGGCGTCGACCGGGTCTAGTGTCAGAGCTTTGTCGGTCTCGGACAGCGCGCCGCGGTAGTCGCGGATCGACAGCTTCTCCCCGGCCGACGCGTTGAGGCGCGCGACGTCGGGAGCGCGCACGGTTTCGTCGGGCGTCTTGCGGCGGCGCTCCACCTGGCTCAACTGCTGGAGCAATCCGTGATACTCGCGCTCGACCGCGTCCGGGGTCCCTGAGGCGCCGAAATCCGGCGCGGCCAGCCTCGCGCGCGCCTGCGCGAGCTTCAGCAAGTCGAAGGCGGTCGCGTCGAGGGGGTCGAGCGCAAGCGCGCGGCGCGCGTCGTCTTGAGCGTTCTTGTAGCGCCCTAGGCCGTACTCCGCGGCGGCGCGCGCGGCGAACGCGGACGCCATTTTTGGATCGAGCCGCGTCGCGCGGGCGGCGTCGGCGTAGGCGCGGGCGTAGTCTTGAAGTCCGACGTCCGCGCGCGCGCGTACCACCAAGGAAATAAGGTCGTTGGGATCCTGACCGAGGGCGCGGTCGGCGAAATCCCGAGACTCCGCCCAGCGTTCGGCGCGGCCGTTCAGGATCGCGGCCTCCCGCGCGGACGCCAGCGTCAGCGCCGTCGGGGCGCCGGCGTCGAGTCCGCGCACCGCGGCGTTGTAGCCGCCCAGGTGCGCGTCGATCCAGCCCTGCCGCTGGTCGGGCACCACTCGTGAGGCTCCCTCTTCCAGGTTGGACAGCGCGCCGAGCACGCCGTCGCGCGCGGGCCCGGCGGGCTGCGCGGAGAGTTCGACTCGACCCTCTTTCAGCAGTTCGACCGAAGATTTGCCGTGTTCGAGCGGGGGTCGCGGAGCGGCAAGAAGGGCGCCGGCCGCGACGGCGCCGACGGCGGGAGCGGCGCGTGCGACGGGCGCAATCTGCGCCGGGGCGTCGTTGACGGTCTCGTCCTGCGCCAGAACGGCGGACGAGAGCGCCAACAGAAGAAGAACGGCGGAGGAGCTCATGGGATTTTTCAAAAGCGCGGCGAATCCAGTGTAATGTCGAGGACCCGCGCAGTCAAGGGCCCACGAGCCGCTGGAAATCGTCGCGTGCACGCAGGGCCTCGAAATCGGCGTCGTCGCGCGCCTTTGCGCGCAGTGTGGGATCCAAGCGCAGGGCGGCGGTCAACTCCGCGACCGCCTGGACGATCTGGCCGGTCAAAGTCAGAAAAGCGGCGTCTTCGTAGCGCGTGACGGCCAGTTCCGGGGCCAGCGCCGCGCCCGTCGCCGCCTCGGCCGCCGCGGAGTCGATGTCGCCGGCCTGGAAGAGAAGGCGCGCGTTCTGCGCGTGGGCGAGCGCGCGGTTCACCCGCGCGCGCGGCGAATAGACGCGCGCGAGCTTGAACTTCCGGAGCGGTCCGCCGGAGCGCGGCGCGTAGACCAGCAGCGCGCACGTCGACAGCGCATTGAAATCCGCGCCCGCCAGACGCCAGGAAGGCCCGGGCCAGCCGTTCTTGACGCGCGCGTCCAAGGCGGCGGTCGACAGCAGGACTTCGGCTAAACCGGGCCGAGCTGCGACCTCGGTCCGCACGGTTTCCGGGTAGCCGGCGCGGGTGTAGCCCGCGTCGTTCAAGTCCTTCTCGGCCTTCGCGGCCAGGCGCTCGTCCCAACTGAAGGCGCCGTCCAGCTCCAAGGTCCAGTTCTGCTTCGCGTCTTCCGCGCCGGAAGGAATCGTCAGCGTACCGACGCGCGTTTCGACGGGATCTCCGTGGAGTCCCGTGTCGAGCTTTGGATAAATCTTGAGTTCGAGCGCCACCGAGCAGGCATCGTCCCAGCCGAGGGCCGTCCATTCCGTACGCGCGACCGCTGAATCCTCGACGGCGGACGCCGGCGGAGCGCCGAGCATCGCGGCGGCGAACAGGAACGCGAGCATGTTCCAATTATAGGATTCCGGCATCGCTAAAACTTGACAGAAAAAAAGCCGCGTGATAGCATGTATGCCGTAGCCTAAGCCGCCCGCCCTTCCTGGCGCGCGGCGCGGGGGACCCGGACTCCCTGGAGACAGGGACGGGGCGAACGAGGGCGGGCAACCGTCCGAGGGGCCACTTCCAAGGCCTAGCCCGTCAGCTAACCTCGTCGGCATTTGGGAGGGTGATGTTCGGCCCGCGCGTGCGCGCGGCGCGGGAAATCCCCCACTTCGTGCCCTTTGGGGGGTGCTGTATGCCCGCGTCTCGCGTCGTCGTTGCGCTGTTCCTCTTTTTGGCCGCGGCCGTTTCCGTACACGCCCAATCTTCTCCGGAATCCTCCGACGCGGCCTTGCGCCGTCAGGTTCAAGACCTACAGAAGCGGCTGGACCAATTGGAAAAGGAGGTCGCGGCCGGCGCCGCCGGCGCGCCGCAGGTTCCCGTCTCCACGCAGGCCGCCGCGCCCGAACCGCTGGAGTTCGCCGACTTCACCTGGCTCAACGGCAATAGCCGCGAGGGCGACACGCCCCTCGACACGAAGTACTTCACGCCCGAAGTGCTGGTGGACGTCAGCTATGTCGAGGATTTCAACCACCCGAAGGATCATTCCATCGTGGGTTCGGCGGAGACGGGACGCAGCAACGAGTTCCAGGTCCAGCAGTTCGGTTTGGGCGGCGACTTCCATTACGACAACGTTCGGGCGCGGTTCATGACGCAGTTCGGTCTCTACTCGACGATGACGCCCAACGACGACCCGAGCGCCGCGCGCGGCCAGGGCAATCTGGCCAACGCCTACCGCTATCTGTCCGAGGCCAACGGCGGCTACCACTTCGACGTGGGCAACGGCGTCAACGTCGACGCGGGCATCTTCCTGTCCTACATCGGCCTGTTCAGCTACTACAACTCCGAGAACTGGGCCTATCAGCCTTCCTACGTGTCGGCCAACACGCCGTGGTTCTTCAACGGCGTGCGCGTGCAGACCTTTCCGACCCAGCATTGGAAGTCCGAGTTCTGGATCATCAACGGCTGGCAGTCCTACGGCATGTTCAACGAGATGCCCGGCTTCGGCACCCAGCAGCTGTGGCGTCCGAACGGACGGGTTCAGCTTCTGACCAACGACTACTGGGGCTACGACACGCTGGGCGTGCCCAGCCGCCAACGCTTCCACAGCGACAACAGCTTGGAGGTCAAATACTACGATGACCCCGAGCGGCTCCTCGACAAGCAGGCTTTTTCCCTGACGCTCGACGCGGGCTGCGAGAGCGGCGGCGGGGTCAGCTGCAACGGCACCTCGTCGACGCCGGCGCAGCAGTTTCTCGGCTTCATGTTCTACAACCGCACCTGGTTCGACCACGACCTGTTCGGCTTGACCTTCGGCGGCGGCGGCATCACCAATCCCGGGCGCTACCTGGTGCTGGAGCCGCAGATCAACGGTGCTTCGGCGGCGACCGGCTCGCCTTATTTCACGGAGAACCCCGGTCAGCAGTTCCGCGCCTGGGACGCGTCGGCCACCTTCGACTACATGCCCAACCGCTTCCTGACCTGGCGCGTGGAGTTCGACCACCGCGAGTCCAACGTGCCTTACTTCTCCGGTCCCGGCGGCATCACGCCGCCCGGCGGCAACACGGGCGCACCCGGCTCCTTTGTGTCCGGTTGGACGCCGGACCTAAGCAAGCGGGAAAACCGGATCAACTTGGCGATGCTCATCCATCTTTGAGCGCGGCGGACCCAGGGAGACTATCATGCAGGACGCGATTTATCTGGGAATGATCGTGGGCGTGCTCGCGCTGTGCGAGCTGTATGTGCGCTTTCTGTCGAGGCTATAACATGACCGACATCGTCCTGGCCGTCGTCTCGTGCGGTCTGATCGCGTACCTGTTCGCGGCCATGCTCTGGCCCGAGCGCTTCTAAGATTGGGAGAATCTCGATGACTGGGCTGAGTTTTTTGCAGTTCGTGTTGATCTTCGGCACCCTTCTGCTGACTACGAAGCCGTTAGGCGCCTACATGAAGAAGGTGTTCGGTGGCGAGCGCACCGTCCTGACGCCCGTCGTTGGGGCGCTGGAGAGTTGGATCTACCGCCTGTCCGGGATCGATCCGGGCGAGGAGATGAACTGGCGGCGCTACTGCGCGAGCGTGCTCGCGTTCAGCGCCGCGGGAGCCGTCATTCTTTACGTCCAACTGCGCTTCCAACAGTATTTGGGCCTCGACCGCGCGGGCGCTTCCGGCATCGATCCGGCGCTCGCGTTCAACACGGCCGTGAGCTTTATGACGAACACGAACTGGCAGGCCTACTCCGGCGAGACCGCGATGACGTACGTCTCGCAGATGACGGGGCTCGCCTACCACAACTTCGTGTCGGCCGCGGCGGGCATCGCGGTCGCGGTCGCGGTCATGCGCGGATTCACGCGCGCGTCGTCGTCGACGCTCGGCAATTTCTGGGCCGATCTCGTGCGCGGCTGTCTATTTCTGCTCCTGCCGTTGTCGATCGCGGGCGGCCTCTTTCTCGTCTCGCAGGGCGTGATCCAGAACTTCAAGCCTTACGTGAAGGCGCGGACGCTCGTCGGCGCGGAGCAGACGCTCCCGATGGGGCCCGTCGCGTCGCAGGAGATCATTAAGCAGGTCGGCACCAACGGCGGCGGCTTTTTCGGCGCGAACTCCGCGCATCCGTTCGAAAACCCCACGCCGTTGACGAACTACGTCGCCATGCTCGCGATCTTCTTGATTCCGGCCGCGCTCACGTACCAGTTCGGCCTGATGGCCGGCGACACGCGCCAGGGCTGGGCGATCTTCGCCTGCATGTCCGTGTTGTTCTTTGCCGGTTTCCTGGCGGCGAATTATTACGAGCAGAAGGGCAATCCCATCCTCGCCGCACACGGCGCCGATCAGGCCCAGAGCGCGAACTCGTCCGGCGGCAACATGGAGGGCAAGGAGGTTCGCTTTGGGATCGCGTCGAGCGCGCTGTTCGCGACGATGACGACCGACGCATCCTGCGGAGCGGTCAACGCCCAGCACGACAGCTTCACGCCTCTGGGCGGGTTGGTGCCGCTGTTCAACCTGATGCTCGGCGAGGTGATCTTCGGCGGCGTCGGTTCGGGCTTCTACGGGATGATCCTGCTGGTCGTCGTCACGGTGTTCATCGCGGGCCTGATGGTCGGCCGCACGCCCGAATACCTGGGCAAGAAGATCGAGGCGCGCGACATGAAATACGCGACGCTCGGCATCTTGATTCCGTCCTTCGTGATCCTGGGCCTGGCCGCCTGGGCGGCCGTGCGCCCGTCCGCGCTGATGAATCTGGGCAATGCGGGACCGCACGGGCTCTCCGAAATCCTTTATGCGTACAGCTCCGCCGTCGGCAATAACGGCTCGGCGTTCGGGGGCCTCAGCGCCGACAACTGGTTCTTCAACAACACGACCGGCTGGGCGATGCTGCTTGGGCGTTTCTTCATCATCGTGCCGGTGCTGGCGCTCGCGGGCTCGCTGGCTGGCAAGAAGCGCGCGCCGGAGTCGCTGGGAACATTCCCCACGCACACGCCTCTGTTCGTCGCCTTGCTGGCCTCGGTGACGATCATCGTCGCGGGGCTCACGCATTTCCCGGCCCTGTCGCTCGGTCCCATCATCGAGCACCTCCTGATGCTGTCCGGCAAGCTGTACTAAAACCATGGACAATTCCCCGAAGCGCCGCGCCGCCGCCGATCTCTGGCAGGGTCCGATCGTCAAGACTGCCCTCGTCGATTCGTTCAAGAAGCTGGACCCGCGCCATCTTGCGAAGAACCCGGTCATGTTCGTCGTCGAGGTCGGCTCACTCGTCACGACGTGGTTCTGGATCGCCGGCCTGAGGGGCGGGGACCCGGAGACCGGCTTCGCCGGGCAGATCACGCTATGGCTGTGGTTTACAGTGCTGTTCGCCAACTTCGCCGAGGCGATGGCCGAGGGCCGCGGCAAGGCCCAGGCTGACTCTCTGCGCAAGACGAAGACGGAGACTGTCGCCAAACGCTTGGTCGGGGGCGGTAAAACGGAAATCGTCAGCGCGGCCGAACTGCGCAAAGGCGACGTCGTGCTCGCCGAGGCCGGCGACGTCATTCCGGCCGACGGCGAGGTCGTCGAGGGCATCGCCTCGGTCGACGAGTCGGCCGTCACCGGCGAGTCCGCCCCCGTGATCCGAGAGAGCGGCGGCGATCGGTCGTCGGTCACCGGCGGCACGAAAATCAATTCGGACTGGATCAAGATTCGCGTGACCGCGAACCCCGGCGAGGGCTTCCTCGACAAGATGATCTCGCTCGTCGAGGGCGCGCAGCGCCAGAAGACGCCCAACGAGATCGCGTTGAACATCCTTCTTGCGGGCCTGACGTTGATCTTCATCGTCGTGCTGATGAGCCTCCAGGCCTTCGCGATCTACTCGGGCGGGCCGGTGTCCGTCGTCACGCTCGTCGCCCTGCTCGTCTGCCTGATACCGACGACGATCGGCGGCCTGCTGTCGGCCATCGGAATCGCGGGCATCGACCGCCTGATGCAGAGCAACGTGCTGGCGATGTCGGGCCGCGCGGTCGAGGCCGCCGGGGACGTCGACTGCCTCCTCCTTGATAAGACCGGCACCATCACGCTCGGCAACCGCATGGCGACGGAGTTCATCCCCGCTCCGGGCGTCACTTTGGAGGAACTGGCTCTTGACGCCCAGCTTTCCAGCCTCAGCGACGAGACGCCGGAGGGCCGCTCGATCGTCGTGCTCGCCAAGCGGTTTGTTCCGAAGCCGACGAATATTCAGGATCGAGGGATGATCTTCGTTCCGTTCACCGCGCAGACGCGCCTGTCCGGCGTGAATGTCGGCGACGTCTCGATCCGCAAGGGCGCGGTCGACGCGGTCGCGGGCCTGGTGGACCGGATGCCGCCGGAATTGACCGCGGCCGTCGAGAAGATCGCTCGTTCCGGCGGTACGCCGCTTGCGGTCGCGCGCGACGGCAGGGCGCGCGGCGTGATCCACCTCAAGGACGTGGTCAAGGGCGGCATCCGTCGGCGCTTCGAGCAGCTGCGCGCCATGGGCATCCGCACGGTGATGATTACCGGCGACAACCCGCTGACTGCGGCCGCGATCGCCGCGGAGTCCGGCGTCGACGACTTTCTTGCGCAAGCCACGCCGGAGAAGAAGCTGTCGCTGATCCGCCAGGAGCAGTCCAAGGGACGTCTTGTCGCGATGGTCGGCGACGGCACCAACGACGCGCCGTCGCTGGCGCAGGCCGACGTGGGCGTCGCGATGAACACCGGCACCATGGCCGCGAAGGAAGCCGGCAACATGGTCGATCTCGACTCGAATCCGACGAAGCTCATCGAGATCGTCGAGGTCGGCAAGCAGCTGCTGATGACGCGCGGGGCGCTGACCACCTTCAGCGTCGCCAACGACGTTTCGAAGTATTTCGCCATCATCCCCGCGATGTTCATGGGGCTGTTCCCGGAGATCGCCGCGCTCAATGTGATGCGCCTGCACTCCCCGCACTCGGCGATCCTGGCCTCGGTGATCTTCAACGCCTTGATCATCGTCGTCCTGATCCCGCTAGCGCTGCGCGGCGTCAAATACCGGGCCTGGGGGGCGCACGCGGTGTTGCGCTACAACGCGCTTGTCTACGGCGTCGGCGGACTGATCGCGCCGTTCATCGGCATCAAGCTGATCGACATGCTTCTCGTCGCGGCTCATCTGGGATAGAACATGAAACTCTTCAAGCAGTCGTTTTTGATGAACATCTGGCTGACGATTCTCCTGGGACTTGCCTATCCCGTCCTCATGACGGTCTTGGCTCAGGTCCTATTCCCGCGCCGCGCGAACGGGAGCCTCATCATGCATGGAGGAAAAGTCGTCGGCTCGGAGTTGATCGGTCAGGCGTTCGCCGCTCCGAAGTACTTCCACGGCCGTCCCTCGGCCGCCGGAAGCGGCTACGACGGCTTGCAGTCGGGCGGTTCGAACCTGGGCCCGACCAGCAAGGCGTTGATGGCGCGCGTGGATGGCGACGTCGCGCGCGAGCGCAAGGCGGAGGGTCGTGCCGACCCCGTTCCGGTCGACCTTGTCACCGCGTCCGGTTCGGGCCTCGACCCGGATATCAGCCCGTCGGCCGCGCTGTGGCAGATACCGACCGTCGCGAAGGCCCGCGGCCTGGACGAATCCGCCGTGCGCGCTCTTGTCGAGAAATACACCGTGGGACGCACGTTCGGCCTTTTGGGCGAGCCGCGCGTCAATGTGCTGAAACTCAACCTCGCGCTCGACGCTTCGACGGCGAGGGCCCCTTGAGCCGCGCGGCGACGGGAGCGCTACTGGCACCCGGCCGATGATCGAAGACGGCGGCCGGGACGCATCTGGATTGCGCTCCGCGTCTTAATCATGCGATAACGAGTCATGAGCATTCATCCGAACGCCGGGCAGAAGCCCGCGACGTCCCAGCTTATCGATGTCCAAAAGTTGATCGCGGCGTATTTCGACCGCACGCCGGATCCGTCCGTCGCCGCCGAGCGCGTCTCCTTCGGCACGTCGGGTCATCGCGGCAGCGCGCTGCGTGGGTCCTTCAACGAGGCGCACATCGTCGCGATCACCGAGGCGATCTGCCGCTACCGCAAGAAAGAAGGCACGGACGGTCCGCTCTTTCTGGCGCGCGACACTCACGCGCTTTCCGCGCCCGCGCAGACCACCGCGCTGGAGGTTCTGGCCGCGCGCGGCGTGGAGGTGAGAATCGACGCGGCCGACGGCTACACGCCGACGCCGGTCCTGTCCCATGCGATCCTGACGTATAACAAGGGTCGCAAGACCGGTTTGGCCGACGGCATCGTGATCACGCCGTCGCACAATCCGCCGGAGGACGGCGGATTTAAATACAACCCGACCGACGGCGGACCGGCGGACACCGGCGCGACGAAGTGGATCGAGGCGGAGGCCAACCGACTATTGGAGTCGAAGCTTGCGGGTGTGGCGCGGCTGACGCCGGACAAGGCGCTCAAGTCCGCGACGACGCGGCGTCACGACTATCTGACGGCCTACGTCGACGATCTGGGTTCGGCCATCGACTTCGCGCCGCTGGCCGGCTCGGGCTTGAAGCTGGCGGTCGATCCGTTGGGCGGGGCGGGTGTGGCGTATTGGCCGCGCATCGCCGAGCGCTGGGGGCTTCCTCTGGAAGTCTTGAGCACGACGGTGGACCCGACGTTCCGGTTCATGTCGTTGGACTGGGATGGCAAAATCCGCATGGACTGCTCGTCGCGTTATGCGATGGCGGGCCTCATCGCGCACGCGGACCGCTACAATGTGGTCCTGGCCTGCGACACCGACCACGACCGTCACGGCATCGTCGCGCGCGGCACGGGCCTGCTCAACCCGAACCATTATCTGTCCGTCGCGATCGACTATCTGTTTCGCCGTCGCGACGGCTGGAGCGCGCGCGCCGGGGTGGGCAAGACCATGGTGTCGAGCGCGATGATCGACCGCGTGGCCGCCGGCCTGGGCCGGACGCTCTACCAGGTTCCCGTCGGCTTCAAATGGTTCGTGCCGGGGTTGATCGACGGCTCGCTGGGCTTCGGCGGCGAAGAAAGCGCGGGCGCGTCCTTCCTGCGCCGCGACGGCTCCGTGTGGACCACGGACAAGGATGGAATCGTCCTGTGCCTGCTGGCCGCGGAGATGACGGCGCGCGAGGGAAAAAACCCCGGAGAGCTTTACCGCGGCTTGACCGCCCGCTTCGGCGATCCCGTCTACGAGCGCGTGGACGCTCCGGCCACGCCCGCGCTGAAGTCCGCGCTACTCAAGCTCTCGCCCGAGGCGCTGGGGGCCACGGAGCTGGCCGGCGAGAAAATCTCGGCGGCGCTGACGAAGGCGCCCGGCAACGGCGCGGCCCTGGGCGGCCTCAAGGTGGAGACGGCCGGCGGTTGGTTTGCCGCGCGCCCGTCCGGCACCGAGGACGTCTATAAAATATACGCGGAGAGCTTCCGCGGCGCCGACCATCTGCGCCGCATTCAAGACGAAGCGCGCGCCTTGATCGCGGGGTTGCGGGCGGACTGAAGCGCTGTTACACTGACTCCGCGATGAGCGTTCTGAGCGTCGAGGAGTTGATCTCCAACCTTAAGTATTCGAAGGAGAGCCCGCTGCGCGTCTACCTGGGCGCGGCGGCCGGGGTCGGCAAGACGTTTCGAATGCTCCAGGACGGCAATCTTCTGCGCTCGCGCGGTGTCGACGTCGTCATCGGCTATCTGGAGCCGCACGATCGCCCTGAAACCGCCGCTCAAGTGCGGGATGTTCCCGAACTTCCTCGAAAAAAAGTCTCCTACAAAGGGGTGACGGTCGAGGAAATGGACCTGGACGCCCTGCTGGCGCGCAAACCCCAGGTCGCTTTGATCGATGAGTTGGCGCACACGAACGCCCCCGGCTCCAAGAACGCCAAGCGCTGGCAGGACGTCGAGACCTTGCTGGCCGCGGGCATCGCCGTGTTCTGCACGGTAAACGTCCAGCACATAGAGAGCGTCGGCGACATCGTCGAGAAGTCTTCCGGGATCTCCGTGCAGGAGCGCGTGCCGGACTCTTTTTTCCGTCTGGCCAAGGAAATGGTCATAGTCGACGTCAGCGTCGACGAACTGATTGGACGCCTAAAGGACGGAAAAATCTACCGAGCCGACAAGGTTGAGCGCGCGCTGGAAAGTTTTTTCACGCGCGGCAATCTTTCGACCCTGCGGGAGCTGGCGCTGCGCGAGCTGGCCGACGACGTGGAGCAGAAAGGCAAAGAGGACCGCGAGCGCGACACGCGCGGCGGCGCCAGCTCCTCGCTGAAGATGCTGCTGGCGCTCAGCGGCAACCCGGAGGCGAAGCGCCTTCTGCGCATCGGCGCGCGGCTGGCGGGGCGCCGCGATGCCAAGTGGTACGCGGTTGCCGTCAAGGCGCCGGATGCGACGCCGGCGGACGCGGGCATCGGCGGCGAGCTTGAGAAAAATATGCGTTTCGCTCGGGAGTTGGGCGCCCAGGTCGTCGAGCTAAAAGGGCGGCGCGTGGCCGACGCGCTGATCGACTTCGCCGCAAGGGAGGGCGCGACCGAGATCGTCATCGGCACGTCCGCCCGGGGCTGGTGGGATCGACTCTGGCGCGGCTCGATCGCCGAGCAATTGATGCGCAAGGCGCCGCATCTGGCCCTGCACGTGATTCCGGTCGGGCGCGACGCGGAGGAGCCGGCCGCGGCCAGGACGTACGCGCCCGGAGCGTTTCTCCTGTCGAACTACTTGCCGGCCGAACGCGTTCTAGCGGGACTTCGCGGCGTCGAGACGATCGAGCAGGCGATTGCGATGTTGGTCGATCATCTCGCGCAGGTCAACCCGGATTTGCGCGATAACCGGCGCGTCTTTTTGGACGCGGTACTCCAGCGCGAGCGTCTCGACAGCACGTTCCTGGACACGGGCATCGCCATTCCTCACGCTTCGAGCGTCGAGGGCATCGTCGACGTGGAGGCCGTGCTTGGCCTCTTTCCCGAAGGGCTCTCCGCCGGCCCGGATAAACGAAAGGCGTTCCTGGTACTTCTTTTCCTGTCGCCGCTCGTGGGTCGTTCTCTGCACATGAAGTTCCTTCAGCGCATCGCGCGGGTGTTCGGCGACGAGACGACGGTGCGGGAGATCGCTTTCTGTAAGACGGGCGCGGACGCGCATGAGCGCTTGAGAGCCGTCGAGTCCGGACTGCGTTGAACGCATGATTGCCCGCCGACCGTCTCTTGAGGCGTTGGCGGCGGCGGTGCGCGGGCTGCGTCTGCGCGCCGCCGTTCGCCGTCCGGCGGTGCTCGCGCTGGAACTGGCGGCGGCAGCTTCGGCGTGGAGCGCGTATGCCGCGCCGGAGGGCCGCGCGGACGCCGCGGCTTTGGGAGCGGCCGCGTTGGGCGCGGCCTATTTTCTCGGCCTGTGTGGGAACTTGGCGGAAGCGCGCGCGCTCGAACAGGCGCGCGCGTGGCGGGAGGCGGGCCGCGGCCTACGCACGCGTCATGCCTTCGCCGATGGAACTGATGAGGCGGCCGACGCGGAACTTTTGAGCCCCGGAGACGCAGTCGTCATCGCCGCCGGCGAGATGATCCCGGCCGACGGGGTCGTCATTGACGGGGCCGCGACCGTCGACGAGTCGGCGCTGACCGGCGAGTCCGCGCCCGTCCTGCGGGAGGCCGTTGCGCCGCGCGACCGCGTGATCGGCGGCGCGCGCGTGCTCTCCGATCGGTTGAAAATACGCGTCGACGGACCCCCCGGCGCGGGCTTGTTGGCGCGACTGGCCGTTCTATTGGACGCGTCTTTGGGACGCGCGGCCGGCCTCGAGACGGCGCTGGCCGCGGCGGCGCTTCTGCCGGCGGTGTTCGTTCTTGCCGTTCATCGCGAGGCTCTCGCGGCGGCGCGTTTCGCCGCACGTCCGGACGCGGCGTTCGGAGCGCTGGCCGTGTTCCTTCTCGCGCTGACTCCGACGGCGCTTCCGGCGCTGGCCTTCGCGACCCGCTCGTCATCGACGCGCCGTTTGCTGGCACGGGGCTTGCTCGCGCGCGATCCAAGCGCGGCCGAGGACGCCGCTCGCGCCGATCCCGTGGTCGTGGAGGAGGATGCCGCGACGTTCCGGCGCCGTGCCGTGGAGTTCGTTCCGGCGCCGGGAATCTCGCAGAATATTTTGGCCGACGCGGCCCAACTCGCGGCGCTGATCGACGAGACGCCCGAAGGACGCAGCCTTGTCGCGTTGGCGCAAGCCAAAGGCATGCGCGGCCGGCGGCTTGCGGATATACCGGATCGCCGTTTCGTGCCGCTGTCGGCGCACACGCGCGTCAGCGGTTTGGACGCGGGAGATTTGATCTATCGCCGCGGTCCCGCGGCGACGATCGAGCGTCTGGTCGGCCGTTTTCCGCCGGAGTTGGAGGTCGCCGTCGCGCTCATGCAGCGCGACGGCGACGAAGCGATCGCGATCGCGCTCGGCGGAAAGGTGTTGGGCGTCGCACGATTGCGCGAGCCCGCCGACGGCCTCTCGGCGCGCGTGCGCCGCTTGCGCGCGTCCGGCCGTCGGAGCGTGCTTGCCGCGCCGGTTCCGTCTCCGGCACTGCGCGGGTGGGCCGACGCGCTGGGCGTGGAATTCGCCGATGCGCGCGCGCTTGCCCAATCGGGCGCGACGTTCGCGCGAGGACTTCGGACGTCGCCTCGCGCGGAGGCGTCGATTCTAAACCTGCGCGGCGACCCGGCGCTTTCCGTCGCCGCGGTCGACGAGGCGCTCGCGGCGCGCCGCGCTCGCGCCGTTGCCGACGGGGCGTCCCTGTTCAGCGACGCCGCGAAAGCCGCCGCGGCGGCTTTCGCTTTCTGCGCGACGGCGCGCGCCGGAACCATCGGCGTCTCACCGGAGCAGGCCTTCGCGTTGGCGGCCTGGAGCCTTGCCGCGCCGCTGGCGCTTTGCGTCGCGGCGCTGGCGGGTTATATTTAGACGAAGCCTGAGAAAATCAACGAACGCTCAGCGGGAAGGGCGGGCTTCCAGGGCGGCGATGCGGCGGGCGTGGTCGTCGAGGACGCGGGGAAGGAGCACCGACTCTCGCCAGAGAGTTTCCATTCGGGAGACGGCGGTGTCCATGGTCTTGGACACGTCGCTGCGCAATGCGCGCATCTCGCCGCGTAGATCGTCGCCCAGGCGGTCGATGCGGACGTTGGTCTTCACGATCTCGTGCGCCAAGCGCCGAGTGGAGGCCGCGAGTTCTGTTTTGACCGACGAAACGTCCGCTTTAACACTGGCAAGGTCGGTCTTCACGCCGGCAAGATCGGTCTTCACGCCGGCGAGGTCGGTCTTCACGCCGGCGAGGTCGGTCTTCACGCCGGCGAGGTCGGTCTTCACGCCGGCGAGGTCGGTCTTCACGCCGGCGAGGTCGGCTCTCACGTCGGCAATGTCGGATTTCAGTTCGGACTTCAGGGCGAGCAGGTCGCCTTTCACGACTGGGGTGGGATCAAAATCGGACATAAGCGAATAATACCTCCTGCGAAGAGATCGACGCCAGGGTCGAAAGTCCCAGGGTCGTCTCTTTGTATACGCGTGAGGGGGCCAAAAAGTTCCATTCCAGCGCCGACGGACGGAAAGCCGGGCGCTTTAGCGGGCGACGATAGCGGGGAAGCCGAGCAGTCGGCCGCTGCGGCGGCTCAGCGAGTAGCCGAGATCGAAGAGCACCGGATCGCCGTCCGGCACCGTGCCGCTGACGGAGAGTTCGATGCCGTCGACTTCGATGATCGCCCCGCAGGACGCGGCGCCGCCCGGCGGGCAGGCGCGCACGCCGAAGCGGGCGGCTTGCGCCTGAACCTGATAGGCGCCGCTCTGCGGATAGACGTGGTTGAGGCAGGTCTGAAGAAAAATGGCCGCCTGCTTGGCGTTGGCCGGGATGACGGCGCTGTCGCCTAGAGCCGGGCAGCCGGCGAAGACGTCCCGCGCAGGGATCTCGGAGCCTTCAGTGGAACGAGACGATTCGAGGCGCGCCGCGTTCTGGGTCGCGGCAAGGGGGGCTGCGTCGACGCCGGACTGGGCGGCGAGTTGTTGGAGGGCGGTTTGCGCGCGGGCGGCGGAAGCCAGGAGGACGGCCGCGGTCGCGGCCGAAAGAAGACTTTTCTTGTTCATGGGAAGAGTGTGCCCAAAAGACCCGCGACGGCCATAGGACTCCCGTCAACGTGGTCGATTGACGAAGATCAGCCGCGACGGCGGCGCGCTCTCTCGTCGAGAAATGTCCAGGCGACGATGCGGCCGCGCTTGTGACCCGGCGCCAGCGGAAGAACGCGGCGCGTGATGGCGCCGGCGCGCGTGAGCGCGCGCTCGACGCCCGTGAGGGTGGATTCCTTGGAGATCAGGATCGAAAACCAGACGATGCGCTCCCGAAATTCGACGCTCTCGTCGATCATGCGGCGCGCGAACAGGCCTTCGCCGCCTTCGCACCAAAGTTCCGTGCCGCGGCCGCCAAAATTCGACGGCGGCGTGCGCCCCGGAACATCGCGGCCCAGCCCGCGCCATTTCCTCCGGGCGGCTTCTTGCGCTTGCGCGGCCGACGCGTAGAACGGCGGGTTGCATAGGCAGGCGGCGAACGTCTCGCTGGAGCGCACGACGTCGCGAAAAATATTGTCCGGTGAAGGCTGGAGGCGCAATTCTACGCCGGCCAGAAGCGGATTCGACCCGACAATTCGCTCCGCGCAGGCCAGAGCGGAGGCGTCCACGTCGCAGCCGACGAAGCTCCAGCCGTATTCGCCCCGGCCGATGATCGGATACACGCAGTTCGCCCCCACGCCAACATCGAGTACACGCACGCCGTCGCCGCGGGGCGGCGCGCCGGAATCCTCTGTCAGCAGATCGGCGACGCGGTGGATGTACTCGGCGCGACCGGGGATGGGCGGGCAGAGAAAGCCCGGCGGAATCTCCCAATGTTCCAGACCGTAGGCCTGCTTCAGAAGGGCGCGGTTAAGCGCCATGACCGCCGCGGGATCGGCGAAGTCGATCGACGGGGCGCCGGCCACGTTGGGTGCGACAAAGACCGCGAGTTCGGGCGATACTCGGATGAGCGCGGGAAAATCGTAGCCCGCGCGGTGGCGATTGCGCTGGTGCAGCTCGGGTTTCGTCATCGGCGCGCCGCGCTCAGCCGCCGATGCGCTTGATCTTGTAGCCGTCGGCCAGTAGGAGCTTCTCGAGCTTGTCGCGATGATCGCCTTGGAACTCGAACGTGCCGTCTTTCAACGCGCCGCCGCAGCCGAGTTGTCTTTTTAAACGGGCAAGCATCTGATCCTTCAGCGTGGGGTGCATCACCAGGCGCTCCAGACAGGTCACGCCGGACCCCTTGGCCCCGCGCCGAAAACTGAGGCGCAGCGGCTCCGGCTGGCGCGGGGTGCCGGGCTTGCCCCAATCCGGGTCCGTGGAATAGACGATGCGGTCGCTCACCCGCTCATTTTATCTTACCTCGCGCCGGGCTTGACGTTCCGGCGGCGGGGGCGTTAAGCTTCCTGCATGTCCGCCCTTGACCGCGCCGCCGGCGCAATGAACTGGATGTTTCCGACCTTGCCGTGGGCCGTGCGGGTGTCCTATGCGGGGCAAAGCCGCGTGATCGGCCAGGGCCCGGAAAAAGTGGAGATGGCGTGTCGCACCGAGGCGGCGTTGCGCTCCTTGATCGCCTGCGACCTGTCGCGCTTTCTCGATTATTACGTCGCGGGAGAGGCGGACCTCAACGGGGACATGTATGCTTTCGTGGGCGCGCGCAATCATGTGCGCCGCGACGAGCTGTGGCGCATCAAGTGGCGCTATCAGTTGCGCTACCTGTCCACGGCGCTGTTTCCGTCCTCGGTGCGGCGCAAGCTGACGGCGGTCAGCTCCCACTACGACCTGCCCAACGAGTTCATCCTGTCCTACCTGGACACGCGCACGCGGGCGTATTCGTGCGCGATGTGGAAATCGCCGGAGGCCCTGGGCGACTTGAGCGATCAGGCCCTGGAGGACGCCCAGCACGACAAGTTCGCGATGGCTTTAGATGAGCTGCAGATTCAGCCCGACGACAAGTTTCTGGACATCGGCTGCGGCTACGGCTACGCGGTCCATCTGGCGGAGTCGAAATACGGCTGCCGCAACGCGCTGGGGATCACGCTGTCGCAGAACCAGATCGACGAGGGCTACTCTAAGAACCTGAAGCTGAAGCATTACATGGAAGTGCCCGCGGACGGGACCTTCGACAAAATCTACACCTGCGGGATGATCAGCCACCTGGATCGCGCGGAGATCGAGCAGTATTATCGCCACGTCTTCGGCCTGCTCAAGTCCGGCGGGAAGGTCTGGTTTCACGCCATCATCCCGCCCGCCAACGACGCGGGCTTGACCAACTACACCACGATCTCCGGCACGTTCAGCCAGAAGTATGTCTTCCCCGATCACTTCCAGTTCCCGCTGCACGTCCATCTGAAGATGATCGAGCGCCTGGGCTTCCGCGTCAAGAAGGTGCATTTCCGCTACGGCCACTACGCGAAGACCTTGCGCCACTGGTATAAGCGCTTCGTGGAAAATCTCCCGCGCACGCGCCCCATGATCACGCCCACCATCGAGCGCGCCTGGCATTTGTACCTGACCTACGCGTCCGTGGTGGACGGGCCCAACTCCGTGCTCAAGCAGATCGTCTGCGAGAAGCCGTAGTGCATCCCATCCTGTTTCGCTGGTCCGACGGCACCGGCTTTGCGACCTACTCGCTTCTGGTGACGCTGGGCTACGTGGTGGGCGTGCTGTGGCTGAGGCGCCAGCTCGACTACCACAAGGCGGAGCCCGCGGAGTTTTGGGGCCTGATCGCGGCGGCGCTGGGCGGCGGCCTGCTGGGCGGCAAGATTGGATTTTTCATCGTGGAGTGGAGCGACTTCCGCGCCGATCCCTGGGCCATGATCCGGGATTGGAACACGGGCTGGGTGTATTGGGGCGGGCTTCTGCTGGGCATACTGGCCGGCCTGGCCTACCAATGGGGGCACAATCGCCTCTGGCGCCCGCGCGCCTACCTGCCCGTCGCGGACTACTGCGTGGCCGCCCTGGCCATCGGCCACGTGCTGGGCCGACTGGGCTGTCTGATGGAAGGCTGCTGCTACGGACGCCCCACGTCCCTGCCCTGGGGACTTTCGTTCGTCAGCCCCGCGTGCAGCGTCGTCCCGGAACTGCGCGGCATCCCCTTGCATCCCACCCAAATCTACGAAGGCCTGGGCGAAGCCTTCGCGGCCTGGTTCATGATCGCCCGGCTTCTGCCCGCCATCCGCGCCGGAAAATACCGCTACGGCACCGCCTTCTTCGGCTACATCCTCTACTACTCGGCCCTGCGCTTCACCGTGGAATGCTTCCGCGGCGACGACCGGGGCGTCTTCCTCTCCCCGCTCCTGTCGCCGTCACAATGGACTTCTTTGTTCGCTTTCGCCGTCGTCGCCGTCGTGCTGTGGCGGCGCGGGATCATCGAGCGTCAGCCCGCGCGCCGCTCGCTGTTCACCGACGGAAAATCGTGATGGCTCAGGCGTCCCCTTCGGCGGGTCATTAGCCCACTCACGTTTTTAGTGAGGAGCGAAGGCATGTGGTAGACGCGCGCCAAACGATTTGAAGAAAACTTATAACTTCGTGGCTCCGCGGAACAAGGAGACTTCTCTCGTCATTGGCGTCCCCGGCGTAAATCTAAATCGGATATGCCCGGACGAGGAATAGGAGGTCCAAATCTTTACCAAGTTTTGATCGATGGTCCGCTGAACGGATCTGGGTAGGGATCTTGATTTTAGTTCTCGAGGCGGTACTGCCGTGATGTACGACTTGTCTGTTAAACCTTTGATGCGGGCAATGTCCGCTGCAGTAGGTAAGCGGACCCTCCCATTATGAAACGGTGTGACAAAGGCGAACGGCTGCGGGTTCAATAACCCTGACCATGTTATGGGATGGTCTCCACTGGCAGATCCATGATGCGCGACTTTATAGCTTGAGGACATTTGCGGTGGCCGTCCCGGTGCGTCCAATATAAATCCCCAGCCCGACGCCCCGTGATTTTCCATGTCACTTCCGAGCAGAGCGGAATCAGCCCCGGCAATAAGCTGTAACACCATCGCGGTATCATTCGGTTTTAAATTGGTAATCCGCCGTTGCGGCCCTTGCTCCGTAATCGGCTTAACTAACTGCTTAATGTAGGCGTCCATGGCAGCGTGCGTGGGAGACAGCGCCCATAGTTCCACATTAAAAAAGGACCCTTCTTTTCCGGCAACCGAATTTAGCAATCGGGAAGAAGCCAGTGCGCGCTGTGCATGGGTGCCGCGTGCACTTAAAATATTGAATATTCGGGTATATTCGTTGATCCCAGAGTTGTGACGGACGTCGCTGTGTTCGTATAGTTCCTTCAGCGAAAGAAACTCTTTCCCTGCCATTACTGCAGGACAGGCGAATGATGCGATCTTCGATTCTTCCAGGACTTGAGCCAGCCCTCGAATGTGATCATCGTGCCAGTGGGATGCAATAACCAGTTCTACTTTGGACCCGACGTCTACGTTTAGAGTTTTTAAATACGCTAACGGGATCGGGTATTTCTCTGGACCGGGACCAATGCAGGAATCAACGATGATCCACTTGCCTTGGCCAATATGTATTACGAGAGATTCTCCAAAGGCTGGGCCGAACAGCGAAATTTCTATCTCGGTTGGGGCTGGAGGGCTTTCAAGCGGAGGAGCCATCGCTTAGCCTTTTTTCCAATATTTCCGCGCGTTCGCGCGCAGAAAGTATAGCGTTCGGTGACCAGTGGGGCATGCGCCGGAAATATAAATTTGTCACTCTCCGAACGTTTCGTGCCCTGTCGATCTCTTGCCCAACTGAAAAGATAAAAAATGCACCTTCTTCAATGAGAGCGCGATCATCTTCGCTGACATCGGAAAGAGGAAATTCTGCGGCCTCTTCTGGCGCCGTCGAATCGAGCAGGTCTCTTAACTGCGCCAGAAAGTAATCGGTTGCCTTAAAAGTTACCGTGCCTTCCCATTTTTTAAGTACTAGCAGCTGGGATTCAACTCCGGAGAGATTGTCATGATCGGGCGGAGCCAGTGTTGCGTTCGTCTTTACATCGTAACTTTCACTTTCCTTGATCGACTGTCGGTTTCTCTTTAAAATGGAAAGTAATTCCTTTGGAATCTGTGGTTCGAAATCTCGGTCCAAATCCAAAGTCGAAAGATGCACAGACGTATCATTCGGGGATCCATTATTTTCTTTCGGCAGCGTTGATTGATCGGTCATTTTAAGGTATCCATCAGTTTCGCTACTATTTCCCGAGACTTCGTCATGGTAGAAGGCCACTGCTCGTCAAGGAGCTTCATTGCTTTTGATGAAGCTATCGGCTTTCCAGTTGCTTTGTCGGCTGTCTCAAAATGGTCGTTAAGACCGACGAAAATACCTGGACGATATAGAACCGAACCTTCGATTCTAATTGATAGTAGGCCTGGAGTCGCGTCCGAATGAGCTTCTTGGACAACGACCGTGTGTGTTTTGGGCTCTTTCAGAATCCCTTTCCATGCATAGTCCTTAGGTACGAGGGAATGTCCAATTTTATCCAGCATTGCATCGTCTTCGACAGTGAAGTGCGTCGCGGTATTGATTCCGAATGCGGAAATCGCATCATGTGTTAAGAGGCATGTGCTTCTAGCAAGGTCAATCAGAGCCTCTTCACGGCTTTCATCCGAAGTGCCTATGGTAAAGCGATTCTGGGTAACCTGGATTTCTGCCCATCCCATTGAGAACTGGGTAACTTGGTCATGGACGATTTTAATTTCTGCGGCGTTGGCGGTTCCTGAACCAACGAGCTTATTCATTTCAAACCACCACGGTTGATACACCGCAGGATTAAAAGCGCCCACGAGGACCAGAGCAGTCTGTTTTTTCTTGATCTCTCTCATTTCAATTATTAGCGATAGGGGGGTGGTTTAAACGACACATCATGATTAGCATATCAAAAGCTAGTAAGTTCAGTGTCACGCCGTCCTCAGATACGCGTGTCTATCGAAGTATAGTCGTAATCTGCGGTTATTCAAGACCGACTAACTATTCGTCGCAACAATGCGGGGTGCGGTTTCTCTACCCAAATGCGTAAGAGAGCCCCACGGGGCCGTGCGACAAATGACGAAAATAAAATTAGTGCTTAGCTTTCAGCCCGATGCTTACCAGGAACGCGTCCTCGTTGGGCGCGCGGCCGAGGAAGGCCTTGAGGGAGACCATCTCGTCGCGCGAGGAGCCTCTCTCCAGAATCTCGGTGCGGTAGCGGCGGCCGATCTCGGGATTGAGCAGGCCCTTGGCCTTGAACACGCTGTACATGTCCTGCGCGTAGACCTTCGACCACAGGTAGCCGTAATAGCCGGCGTCGTAGCCGCCCATCAGGTGGCCGAAGCTGGCCTCTGGGTGGGTGCCGGGAGTCATGGGAATCAGGCTGACCGCGGCCATCACGCGGGCGTACTCCTTGGTGGTGTCCGACGGCGGGTGCGCGGAGTGGTAGTCCATGTCGACGATGCCGAACAGGAGCTGGCGCAGGTTCACCAGGCTGACGTCCGCGTTCTTGGCCGCCAGCATCTTGTCGAGCAAGTCCTTGGGCAGTTTCTTGGAATGATCCTTGTAGTAGCCCGACAGCGACTGCAGGACTTCCGGATCCCAGACCCAATTTTCCAGCATCTGGGAGGGCGCTTCGACGAAGTCGCGCGCCACGTTGGAGCCGGAGAAGCGGCCGTACTTGGTCTTGCTCAGCGTCTGGTGCATGATGTGGCCGAACTCGTGAAAGATCGTCTCCACTTCCTCGTGGTCGAGCAAGGACGGACGATCGGCCGAGGGCTTGTCCAGGTTGGCGACGATGGCCGACACCGGCTTGCGGATGGTCCCGTCGGCCAGGACGCGCTCGGTGATCAGGTTGAAGGCGGCCGCGTGAGAATATTTTCCCTCGCGCGGGAACAGGTCCATGTAGAAGTAGCCGATCGGCGCGCCGCCGGAGGCGTCGGTGATCTCATAAAGCTTCACGTCGGGATACCACGTTGCGCCGTCGGGGATTTCGCGGAAATGCAGGCCCAGCATCTTCTGGTAGACGCCCAGCATCTGCGCGACGACCAGGTCGGCGGGGAAATACTCCCGCACGCGCTCGGAG
This sequence comes from Elusimicrobiota bacterium, assembly GCA_013044195.1. Classification (GTDB taxonomy): domain Bacteria; phylum Elusimicrobiota; class Elusimicrobia; order UBA1565; family UBA9628; genus GWA2-66-18. The sequence continues at coordinate 29,250 of JABEUV010000143.1, forward strand.
TCGACCTGGTACTTGGTCTTGTGCAGGATGTTGTCGTAGTAGCGCCAATCCCAGGCGTGGATCACGCCGTCGGAGGCGCGCCCTTCCAGCGCGCGCTTGAAGGCCTGCAGAACTTCCAACTCCTCATGGCCCGGGGGCGTCAGCTTGCCGCGCAGGCGGGCCAGAAACGCGTTGACGGTTTCCGGGGTTTTCGCCATGTTCGGCTCGATGGCGAAGGCCGCGTGCGACGGATAGCCCAAAAGCTTGGCGGCCTTCAGACGCAGGGCCAGCGCCTCCTTGAAAACGGGCAGGTTCGCCGCGGCCGCGCGGTCGTCAAAGCGCTCCTCCAGCCGCCGCCGCGCCGCGGGATCGGTGGCGTTCTCCATGAACGGGAAGTAGGTGGGGTAGTCGACGCCCACCTTGTAGAGCCCGCCCACGCGCGGCAGCTTCGCCGTAAAATTGTCGGGCAGACCGGCCAGTTCGGCGCTGGAGAAGAGCACGAAGGACTGATCCTCGTCGATGTTCTTGCCGAAGTCGGCCTCCAGCTTGGCGATGCGCTTGCGCAGGTCGCGGACCTGGTCGCGGGTCTTGGCCGGCAGTTCCAGGCCCGAGCGCTTGAAGTCGAGCAAGGTCTTGTCCAGCAGGCGCGCGTCCTCGCCCGTCAATGGCTCCTTTTTGGCCGCGTACGCGGTCACGGCCTTGTAGAGGTCCTCGCGGCTGTAGACGTCCACGTCGAATTGGGAAAGCAGGACGTCGCAGGCGTTGCCCGCGTCGCGCACGGCGGAGGACACGGCCACCTGTTCCAGGAAAACGTCGGAGGCGGCCTCGTCGGACAAATCAAACAGGGCGCGGTCGATGGCCGCCACGGAGTTGTCGAACGTGCGCGACGCGTCCGGAATGGCGACGATTTTCTTAAGCGCCGCCTCCGCCGCGGACTTCGCCGCCGCGCAGTGCGCGGTCAACTGCGGCGGTGTGCGGTTGAAGTTCAGCGCGGCGTCGGGCGAGAACGAAGCGGCCTGCGCCAGAGCGGAAAGCAGTAAAACAGCGGTCATGGAAATCATGACCGAATACTAGCAAAGACCCGCGCGCGCGGTTATTGAGAGACGGTGAGGGTGGCGCCGTTCAGCGTCACGACCACGACGTTGCCGCCCAGGTTGACGCTGGCCGGAACGCCGGGCTTCAGCGCGGACTGGGCCAGCGGCCAGGCCTTGGTCGACGTGCCGTCTTCGTGCACGAACAGCAGGCTGCGCGTGCCGGCAAAGCCGCCGCCGGCGCGCGCGTCGCGGCCGTAGAACAGCCAGTACTCGACTCCGTTGGTCGAGAAGACCGCGGCGCGCGCGCGGACGTCGTCGAGAAGCTGTCCGGTGTTCATCGAGTAGGTCTGTCCCGGCGAGTTGCCGTCCGGCGTCATCTGGAACGTGCTGCCCCGCACCGGGTTGAAGATGTCGATGGAGACGCTCATGGTGTAGGTCGACTGGGAGTCCACGCGGGCGTCCACCCCGTTATTGATCAGATCGCGCGGGTTGCCGATCGGCGAGAGGATGGTGCCGCGCGCGTCGGTGAACGTGAAGTAGAAGCTCTTGAAGCCGGCGTCGGTGGCCAGGCCCATGTCCTTGTTGCCCGCGCCGAACTGGCCGGTCAGCACGTGCAGGTTGCGGTCCAGCAAGGACGGCAGGTTTACGCTCGTCAGCACGCTGTTCGTTTGGAAAGGGGAGACCGCGCGCGGCTGGAGGGCGGGCTGAAGCACGTTCTGCGCGTCGCGCAGATCCGCGGCGGCGCGGACCTGATCCTGGAGAACCGGCTGGAAGCGCAGCAGGTTCGCTTCCCCGGCGGCGCTCAGCGCCTCGGAGGACTGCGCGGCGGCGGCGGCGGCGAGCAACGGCGTCAGGGCGAGCGCGAAAATTGTTTTTGTCATGATGTCGCTATTATAAGATTGGCTCGTCGGCCGAAGCAAGGAAAATGACGGCCGCGGACGCGGTTATTTTAGGGGGTCTGCGTACCGGTGGAAACCGGCGCGTCGCCGCCGACGGAGGGCTGGAGTAGGCGCGGCGTCGTGCCGGGCAGGTCCACGGTCTTGGGCTTGCCGCCGTCGATCGCGCGGCGCTGGGCGGCGAGTTCTGAGGACATTTCTCGCGTGCGATCGAGCCCTTCCTGGTAAGTGAGCGGGGCCGGTTCGTCTTCGGAGCCTAGATGCGTGACCGGCGCGAAGCGCTTGATGCCCAGATTGGCCGCCTGCTGTTGAAGGTAGGCGGCCTGCATCTCGTTGGTGTAGCCGGTGGTCGACTTCGAAAGCGGCAGAGTGATCATCGTGCTGGACGGGTCCGGGGCCGCGAGATTCTTCGGCGGCGAAGCCGCCGGCTCTTCCGGCGGGGCGCGGCGGCAGCCGACGAAGAGCGCCGCCGTCAGCGCGGCGAGGAGCGCTCTATTTCGCACGGAACTTAAGCTTGAGGCGGCGCGCGACGAAGGGCGTTACGAACTGGTCCGTCGCCGCGCCCAGGCGCGCGACCTCCCGGACCATCGACGAGGCCAGGTAGGTGTGCTGGTCGTCGGGCATCAGGAAGACGGTCTCGACCTCTTTGTTCAGGCGCCGGTTGAAGGACGCCAGCTGGAACTCGTAGTCCATGTCGGACACCACGCGCAGGCCGCGAATGAGCACGCGCGCCTTCTTGCGCTTGACGTAGTCGACGAGCAGGCCCGAGAAGGTGTCCACGTCGACGTTCGGCAGGCCGCGGATGGCCTCCTCGACCATCTCAATGCGCTCCGACACCGAGAACACGTGCTTCTTCGACGCGTTGTTCGACACGCCCACGATCACGTGATCGAAGATGCGCGAGGCGCGCTGAATGATGTCCAGGTGACCGCGCGTCAGCGGGTCGAAGCTTCCGGGGTAAACCGCGATTCGTCTCATCGCCGCAGTTTAACAGGAGCGACCGACGTTGTCAACGCGCGCGCGGGGCAAACAATCCGTTACAAAAAAAAGGTTATCCGGATATTATCGGCGGCGACGGTAACGATTATGCTTGCGGAGCATGAAGCTCCCTCGAGCGCTGAGCGTCTTGGTTGCGGCGGCCGCGGCAGTATTATTTCCCGACGCCGTCTGCGCGCACTGTCCCATTTCCTACGCGATCACCGGTCCGGGAGGTCTTTACTGGCAACTGAACCTCGACGGCGACCTCTATGACGGCATGCTGCCGGGCGGCACGCCGAGTCAGCTGGGTCCGCTCACGTCGTGGTCGGACACGCGACGCCTGGGCGTGACGTCCGGCGTGGTTCCCATATCCCTTCTCTTCACGGATGGTACCCACTTCGCCGTTTGTCCGCCGGTGATGTTGAATCTGTCCGGCCCGCCCCGCTGCAGCGAAGACTACGACGCTCCGGGAGAGGTCGACCACCCCTTGTGCATCCCCTATTTTACGGTGGTGCAGACGGCTCCCGGTGCCGCAGGCGTATGTGCCGCCGCCTTCCACGCCCCCGACCCTGACCGCGATCTCCCCAAGCTCCGCCGCGGCCGCCGGCGCGGCCATCGCCCTGAGCGTCTCCGGTTCGGGATTTGTCGCGGGGGCGGTCGTCCAGTGGAACGGTTCGCCGCTCTCCACATTTTTTCTTAACGGCGGAGCGATCGTCGCGCTGGTGCCGAGCGCGCTGCTGGCTTCGTCCGGAACGGCCGGCGTGACGGTCGCCATTCCCGGAAGCGTGTCGATGCCGCTGACTTTCACGGTCTCCCCATGAGAAGGGGCGCGAAAATCAGCGCCGCTGCGGGCCTGCTGGCGTTCGCCGCGCTGGTGCCGCGCTTGGCCTGGGCGCATTGCCGCCTGCAGTATCAAGTGATCGGACCCGGCGGTCTGTTTTACCAAGTCGCCCTCGGCTCGATTCAAAATTTGGGGGTCCTGCCCGGCGGGACCACCGGCCAATTGGGGGCCGAGGTCTCGTGGACCGACATCCGCCAGCTGGATTTAACCGGCACGATACAAGTCAGCCTCACGGCCACGGACTTAACCGGCGCCGTCACGTGTCCCGCGGTCAGCCTGAACCTGGACGGTCCGCCCTCGTGCGGCGACGACTTCTCGCCCGAGGTTTTTCCCGTCTGCACCCCCAGCTTCACCGTCACGCAGACGGCGCCCCACGCCTTCAATTGCAGTTCGGCCTGCGTGAGCTACCCGCAGCCTCACGCCTGGCTTGCGAATTATTATTTGGGCAACGCTCCGGGGCCGCCGGTCGCCTCACTCTCGCCGCAATCCGCGATCGCGGGTGCGCCGTCCGTGGCCGTCGGCATCCGCGGGTCGGGATTTATCGGCGCGTCGCAGGTCCAATGGAACGGATCGCCCCAAACGACGGTGCTTGTCGACGGGACCTCTCTGCTGGCCTTGATCCCGTCGCCGCTTCTCGTGTCTTCGGGCACGAATAGTATCACCGTGCTCAATCCGGGCGGTATTTCGTCCCCGCTCGTCTTTACGGCCGGTTCGCTCACCCCGGCCCCGTCAATCTCCGGCCTTCTTCCGACCTCCGCCATGGCCGGCGGCGCCGCGCTTGCGCTCACGGTCAACGGCGCCAATTTCATCAGCTCTTCGACCGTGCTGTGGAACGGGCAGCCGCGGCAGACGCTGTTCGTCAACGCGACGCAATTGAGCGCGGAGATTCTTACTGCGGATATCGCGGTGCCCGTCACCGCCGACGTCGCGGTCCTCACTCCCGGAAACGGAACATCGACGGCGGTTGCATTCACCGTCACCGCCGCACCCTCGCCCGCTACGGGCAATTCGACGTTCTTGTTCCGCGACTCCTACGCTTTCCCTAGCCCATCCCGGCGCGGTCACCCGGTCACCATCAGGCTTCAGGCGGGCCTCGCCGATTCCGTGGACGTTCATGTCTACGATCTTTCCGGCGTTCTCGTGAACAGGGGCAGTCCCGGCTCGCCGCAGATATTGGATGACGGCAACGGCAAGGGGCTCCAGTATACATACGACTACCTGTGGGACGTTTCCGGCGCGGGTTCCGGGGTCTACGTCTACACGATCACGGCGAAGAAGGCCGGCCAGTCGGATATTCGGAAGATGGGCAAGGTCGGGGTGCTGAAGTGAAGCTGCGGGCGTTGTTCGCCCTGACGTTCTTCGTGCCGCTTTCGGCGGCGGCGCAAGAAAGCGCGTCGTTCCTGAAGCTGGGCGTCGGCGCTCGCGCGATGGGCATGGGCGGCGCCTATACGGCCGTCGCCGACGACGTGAACGCCATGTATTGGAACCCGGCGGGCCTCGCCGGTTTGACGCAGCGGTCGGTCGGCGCCACCCACGCGGATTTGTTCGCCAACACGCGCTACGATTTTTTCGGCTACGCGCAGCCCACGCGGTTCGGCACGCTGGGCGCGTCCGCGGCGTACCTGAGCCAAGCGCCTCTCTCAGGGAGATCGGACACGGGGGTTCCCATGGGAAATTATGACGCCGCGGACACCGCGGTTAATTTGAGCTATGCCGCCGCGATCTCCGCGGTCCCGGGGTTGGGACTTGGCGGGACCATGAAGTACATCAGCAGCAGCATCGCGGACGCCTCGGCACAGGGTTATGCGTTCGACGTGGGAGTCAGATACGCGCCTCCTGCCGCGTCCGGTTTCGGCGGCGCCGCCTTCGGCTTGACGGTCCAAAACGTCGGGCCGGGCATGAGGTGCCTCAATCAAACCGCGCCGCTGCCGTTGACCGTCGCCGGTGGGGTGGCCTACCTTCTGCCGTTCGGGTTCCTCTTGGCCGCGGACTACAAGTACCGGCCTTACGATCATCCCGGCGAGGCCAGCTTCGGCGCGGAGTACCAATTGCTGACCAGCTTCGCGCTGCGCGCCGGCTACGATTCGGGTTCGGTCACGAGCAACGGAGAGAGCGGCTTTGCCGCGTTAAGCGGCTTCACCGCGGGCCTCGGAATAAAATGCCGGGGTTACAGCGTCGACTACTCCGTGGCTCCAATGGGCGAACTGGGAAGCGCCCAACGAATCAGCCTGGCCGCCCTCTTCTGAAAGATGAAAGAAGCCGGAGGGTTGTCGCATTATGCAACAACCCTCGGCGGACGAAACCGAGCCAATCCGCCGGCCGCCTACACGGAACACGGCGTCGTCATGGCCGCGAACGTCCTCAAGTCTGGACGCGCGACGGCGATGAGCGTGGTGGTCGTCCGAGCATTTGTCCATATGCGTCGGATGTCTTCGGCACATAGAAAAATCGCGGGTATCCTCTGCGAGCTCGAGGTCGCCGTTCAAGGGCAGTCTGGATCGGCACGACAAAGAGATCTCGGCTCTCTTTGAGATGATGGCGGCGATTATCGAAGACGCTCCAAAATCGAGTTCGAGAAAGAAGCGTATCGCCTCGGCTTGATCGGGCGGTGGGCGTATGCCGCCGAAGACGTAAAAATATCGGGGAGAATTCCGGCGACGGCACCCCCTTGCGATAGGCTGGCCGAGGTTATACTGTGCGAATGCGACGGGGGCGAGGCGGTTTGATCGGGGCGGTCATTCTTTCTTGCTTCGACGGCGCATTTTCAAGGGCGGCTCCTTTGAATGACGGGAAAAATCCTCATCCGCTCACCAAGCAGCCGGCGAAGGCGTATGAATACTGCGGCAACTGGTTCCCGGACAGAAAGCAAATTGCCTACATTTCGGCCGATGCAGGCGGTGGCCAGTTTCCCTTGAATTCGACGTCCCCGTTTCTTCGCTAGCGCTCGATGCCGCCCCACTCGATGACCGTGAAACCATAGCGGTCGATGAAGCGCGGCGGCGGACCTGCCGGGACCGAAATTTTTTCGCTGAGGGGCTGTGAGTCCATCAGCACGCGGATTAGTGTGTCCGGCCGCGGCTCAATCGTCAGGGGTGCCAGGAAGCGCATGTCCTGCGCATCGTAAAACGCGATGATATAATACGGCGCGCGGGTCAGCTTCGGCGTCCAGTACGCCTTGAAGTCTGAGGCCTCTCGCGTCGACAGGCCGCGAGCGGCGAGAGCCCGGTCCAGGTAGGCCGGCACTTCGTCGCGTGCGACGACATCGCCGCGCTCGGGGGGCGGGATGACTCGATAGCGACCTTCCCAGAAAAGATACGGGAAAGATTCCAATCCGGCGGAGATTCGGCCGCCGGGTGAAGCGACGACGTTCCACCCTCTCGCGGCCATCTTCGGCTTCGAGGCCGCAATACGAATGCCGGAGTCCAGCGATATGTGGACGGCCTGTTTCGTTGGGGAATACAGATAAATCACTGGCTCCGCCATCATCGGATTGTCGAAGGGAAGATAGATACAAGCAAAGGCCTCCGATAAAGGCCCTCGCCAGAAGATCACCGGATGCAGCGCCAAATACTGCTCGTCGGTCAAGCGCGGGGCGGACGGAAGTGACAATCGTTGATCTGCCTCATCGTAGAATGGATACGATTGAATCCATTGTTGGCGGAGATCGCGGACCAAGGGATGCGCGAGAGTCTTGACCGTGAAGATCTCGCCGAGTTCTGTCGAGTGAGCCAGCGGAACGCTGTCAGCGAACAACTCTGCATCCGCAGAATAGGCCTCATCCATGGGAGTGTAGTCTTCTTTCCCCATTTCGCGGCGACAGATGTATTGATCTCCATAAGGGCCGATCTCGATAAAATTGGGCGGCCGGAAGTAATAGGACGCAGCGGTGCCATCCGGCCGAGAGAACCAGGACTCGCGTCCATCTCGGAACACGGGGCCGAACGGATCCAGTCTTTCGCCGGTTGCGTTGGCGCTTTTCGGAACGGAAGTGGTCTCCCCGTAAAGGGTTAAGCAGGTCCCGCCGACGTTCAGCCGCGACGGCGCGCGCAGGGACGATGGTTCGGAATATTCGCCATCGGAAGCAGGCTTCATCCCCAAAAGCGTCGGCAACGACGAAGAGAACGAGTGGATGGCCGCATCGAGAGCGGCTTCGCCGGGTGACTCGTCCGACAATAAAGTGAGTCGAGTCATCATCCCGTCTTTGAAGGCGTAACGCTGGATTAGGTCGCCGTCGATTCTGCAGTCACTGCATTCCACTTTCTCTTGGCCCTCGACATGGACTATGGCCAAAATGAGGCGCGCGCCTTCATACCTGCCGCGGACAAATCCGCCGACATCGTAGAACTCGGCCCTGCTGACTGTGGTCGCTTCCGCGTCGTCCGATGAAGACCGAAGCACGCTGAACATGGCGCGACGCGGGCTGAACTCGAAATCTGACGGCCCGGTAGGAGGCGCGGAAGAGACTGGGCAGCTCCAACCGTCAAGCCTCACTGACAGGGAGCCCGCCTGGACAGACTCCTCCGGTGGCAGTCGGCTTCGAAGGAGCATAGACCACTCCCGCAGCCCATAACGGCTGGTTCCATCTTCAACGAGCATCTTCGCCAACGGCTGTGCATGCTTGGGAATGCCGTTCAGCGTTAGAAAGGCGCGAATCACTGTCGCGGCAATCGGCACGGTCCGATCGACATCTCCTGAGCCCGCGCGCAATAGATCGAAGAAAGAAGTTTCGCAGGCGGGAAGAACGGCTCCGAAAATGGCAGAAGCGTTACCGGACACGCCCGCTACGGCATTAGAGCTTCGCCTCGCCCAATCGAGGCAGGTGTTCGTGTCGAGCGACTTCACGCGCGGTGCCAAGGCTGAAAGCGCGCGGAATGCGCGCGCGCGGGAGTCCTCCGCGCCTGTCGCTGCAACCGACGACAGCTCGACGAACAGCTCCTCCGCCCGGTCCGACTTCATTGTCGGAATGAGGCGGTACGCGGCTTCACGGCGTGAAACATCGGTGGACACGAGGTCGGAAGCGGGCGCAATCTGAGCGTGCGCGGTGGGAGAAAATGCCGCTCCTATGAAAATCATCAGCCCGGCGGGGCCGAATCGTGACATGGGCGCAGTGTAGCCCCGAATCGGAAGTTCCGTCAACTGACGGTACGGAACGTTGGGAAGAACCTCGTCGAGCGCGCGGGCGGTAGCCCGCGTGAGTGGCGGTTTCCACTCATGGCATACGATCGAGAGGCACGTTTTGTTCCGCTTCGCGGACGATCAGCCGGCGGCGGCTTCGGCGGCCGCCTCGCCCACGGAGAAGTAGCGCGCCTGCGGGTGGGCGAAGACCAAGGCGGAGACGCTGGCTTCGGGCTCCATCATGAAGCCTTCGGTCAAGGTGACGCCG
>JABEUV010000144.1 GCA_013044195.1 Elusimicrobiota bacterium
CGGCACCGGCTTCTCGGTCTGGAAGGTGCGCGAGCCCAACGCGTTCGGTCGGCCCCTGCCGGCGCCCACGTTCGCGCCGGAGTCGACGTCGACTCCGGCCAATCCCTGAGCCGAGTCTTTAGACGGCGGCCGCGAGTTCGGCCAGGCAAACGCCGGTGTGCGAGGCCGCGGCGCGGCGCAGTTCGTCGGGTCGACCGACCGCCACCAGTTGCCCGCCCTTGTCGCCGCCGTCGGGGCCCAGGTCGATGAGCCAATCCGAGGAGCGCATGACGTCGGTGTTGTGCTCGATGACCAGGACGGAGTTGCCGGCGTCCACCAGGCGGTGCAGGACCTCTAAGAGCTTGGCCACGTCGGCGAAGTGCAAGCCCGTGGTGGGCTCGTCCAAAATGTAAAGCGTGCGGCCGGTGCCGCGACGCGCCAGCTCCGTGGCCAGCTTCACGCGCTGGGCCTCGCCGCCGGACAAGGTGGTGGCGGCCTGGCCCAGCGCGATGTAGCCCAAGCCCACGTCCTCCAAGGTCTGCAGCACGCGCGCCATCGGCGCGTGGGCGCTTAAGAAAACCCGCGCCTCGGACACGGACATGGCCAGCACCTCGGCGATATTTTTGCCTTTATAGCGCACGGAGAGCGTCTCTTCGTTGAATCTCTGGCCCCGGCACTCGTCGCAGGGCACGTACACGTCGGGCAGGAACTGCATCGAGATCTGCAGGAGCCCGTCGCCCTGGCAGTTCTCGCAGCGGCCGCCTTTGACGTTGAAGGAGAAGCGCCCGGGCTTGTAGCCGCGCGCCTTGGCCGCGGGTAGCAGGGCGAACAGGTCGCGCACCGGGCCCCAGAGGCCGGTGTAGGTCGCGGGGTTGGAGCGCGGCGTGCGCCCGATGGGAGCCTGGTCCACGACGATGACCTTATCCAGTTGGTCGACGCCCAGGAGGTCGCGGTGACGGCCTGGGGCGTCCTTGGCGGCGTTGAGCTTCTGCGCGAGTGCCTTATAGATAATCTCGTGCACCAACGTCGATTTACCGGACCCGGAGACGCCGGTGACGCACACCAGTTCTCCCAGCGGCACGTCGACGTCGATGTTTTTCAGGTTGAACTGCCGCGCGCCGCGGACCTTCAGCCAGCCGGACGGCGCGCGCGACTTCGACGGCGGCGGACGCTGGCCCTCGCCGCGCAGGTAGGCGCCGGTCAAAGACTCTTTGGATTTTAAGATATCGCCGAGACGGCCTTCGGCCACCACGCGGCCGCCGTGCACGCCCGCGCCCGGGCCGATGTCGATGATCCAGTCCGCGGTGCGGATGGTCTCTTCATCATGTTCGACGACGATCAAAGAGTTGCCGAGGTCTCGGAGTCGTCGCAGCGTGGTGAGCAGACGCGCATTATCACGCGGATGCAGGCCGATGGACGGTTCGTCGAGCACGTACATGACGCCGGTCAGGCCGGAGCCGATCTGCGTGGCCAGGTGGATGCGCTGGGCCTCGCCGCCGGCCAGCGTCTCCGAGGCGCGGTCGAGCGTCAGGTAGTCCAGTCCCACGGCGGACAAAAACTCCAGCCGCGAGATGATTTCTTTCATGACCTGGCGCGCGATCTGGCGCTCCACGTCGTTGAGCGTCAGCGCCTTGAAGAACGCCAGCGCTTTCTCGACCGAGAGCACCACGACCTGGTGCACGCCCAGGCCTCCGATCTTGACGGCCAGCGCCTCCGGCTTGAGCCGCGCGCCGCGGCAGGCCGGGCAGATCTTCTGGGACATGAAGCGCTCGGCGATGGCGCCCTTGACGAACTCGGACTCGGATTCCGCCATGCGCCGTTCCAAATTCTTGACCACGCCCTCGAATTGCTGCTCGTTCTTGGCCCAGGACGGCTTGTAGGTGCCGCCGCCGCGCAGAAGAATCTCTCGGTGCTTGTCGGAGAGCTTCGCCCACGGCACGTCCGTGGGAATGGAGAATTGCGCACAGACCTGCTCCAGAATTTCCGTGTAGTAGCCGGACCAGGAGCGCTTCCAACGGTTGGTGCGCGTGGTCACCGGGTCGGCCCAGGCTACGATCGCGCCGTCTTCGATGCTGCGCGCGGGGTCCGGGATCACGCGGTCCTCGTCGACCTCGGTCTTGATGCCCAGGCCGCCGCAGGACGCGCAGGCGCCGTAGGGGGAGTTGAAGGAAAACAGCCGCGGCTCCACTTCGGGCAAGGAAAGGCCGCAGTTCGGGCAAGCGTGATGCTCGGAGTGCAGACTGCCGGCGGCGGGATCGTCGGCGGGCTCCACGCGCGCAAGTCCGCGCGATTCCTTGAGCGCGATCTCAATGGAATCGTTGAGCCGGGCCTTTTCCGCGGCGGTGACCTTCAGCTTGTCGACGAACAATTCGATGGTGTGCTTTTTATAGCGGTCGAGCTTGGGCGGGGAAGACAGGTCGTGGACCTTGCCGTCCGTGCGCGCCGTCGCGAAGCCCGAGCGCGCCAGGCGCTTGTAGAGGTCCTCGAACGTGCCCGGCCGCGCCTGAATCAGCGGCGCGTACACCGCCACGGACTGCCCGGCGCGCGCGCGCAGGACCTCGGAGACGATGGCCTGCGCGGACTGCTTCTTGATGCGGCTGCCGCAGTTTGGGCAGTGCGGCACGCCCACGCGCGCGTAGAGCAGGCGCAGATAATCGTAGATCTCCGTGACCGTGGCCACTGTGGAGCGCGGGTTGTGCGACGGATTTCTCTGCTCGATGGCGATGGCCGGCGACAGCCCCTCGATCAAGTCCACGTCGGGCTTGTCCATCATCTCCAGAAACTGGCGGGCGTAGGCCGACAACGACTCCACGTAGCGCCTCTGGCCCTCGGCATACAGCGTGTCGAAGGCCAGCGAGGACTTCCCCGAGCCCGACAGCCCCGTGACCACCACGATCTTGCCGCGGGGGATGTTCAGGCTGACGTTCTTGAGGTTGTGCTGACGCGCTCCGACGACGCGGATCATGTCCATCGGCGGTCATTTTACCATTTCCGACCGTCGAGCTTCTTCGGGATGGAACAAAAGGGGGGGCAGGATCGTATGTCTTTGTAGCGCCGCGAGCAGGTGCGGCGACAACTAACGATAATCAGTGTCACCGGTGATAGCTCCATGGGATTGATCGAAGATTGCCGTGCCCTCAGCGACGCGGATCTAACGCGGGATGTTAAATTCTCAGCCCAGCGCGATCGGCATTGCCTGGCCAAGGCCTTGGTGCATCTGGCCGAGTTCGACCGCCGTCAATTGTGCGTCCGCGAAGGCGGCGAGTCTCTCTTCGCCTACTGCACTCGGGTGCTCGGTTACGACGAATTCGACGCCTTCCGCCGCATCCGCGCCGCGCGCACGATCAATCGCTTCCCGGCCGTCGTTCCTCTCATTGAAGAAGGAAAAATATCTTTGACCGCCATCGCCGTACTCTCGCCCTATTTGAAACCGGAGAACTACCGTGCGTGGCTGACGGAGGTCGCCGGAAAATCTCGGCGCGAAATAGAAGCGCTGATCGCGGCGCGTCATCCTCAAAGCGAACGGCCGGATTATCTCCGGCGATTTCCTCAGAGCCATGCTCGGGTCGGGCCCGAGGCCCCGCCTCAGGCTCTGGAGGCGCTCCCGTCCGCCGCCAGTCCCCGATTGGATCCGACGGCGCCGTCGGACCAGGCTCCCTCGCTTTTGGCGCCCGCGCTCGGCTCGGCGCGTCCACACGAATGGCAGGCCGTCGTGCCCGTGGCCATGGACCGTGTGCGCATCGGGTTCGACGCAGGCATCGCCGTCGTCGGTTTGATCGAACGCGCCCGACAATTGCTGAGGCATAAATATCCTGAAGGACGTCTCGAGGACATTCTTCAAGAAGCCCTACAGATACTACTTGAGCGAAAGGACCCCCAGCGCCGTCTGACCCTCAAGTCCGCGCCGGCCGCTTCCCGCGACCCGGCGCCGTCTTCCTCGCGCGCGCCGCGCGGCTGGCTGGCCGGACGCTACATCCCCGCGTGGGTCAAGCGCGCGGTCTGGGAGCGCGACGAAGGACGCTGCGCGTGGCGTTTTGCCGACGGCACGCCGTGCGGGTCCAAGGACTGGCTTGAATACGACCACGTGCGTCCGTTCGCCAAGGGCGGGCGCTCCGACACGCCGCGCAACATCCGGCTCTTGTGCCGCGTCCACAACCAATTGGCCGCGGCCGCGCAGGGACTCAGCGCGAAAGCGCCCGGTGGAAAATAATGGGCCGGCGCAGGCGGTCGTTCTTCTTCGGGTAGTTCAAAGTGTAGTGCAGGCCGCGGGACTCCTTGCGCGCCAGCGCGCCGCGAATCACCAAGGTCGCCACGTCGGCGATGTTGCGCAGTTCCACGATGTCCGGGGTGGGTACCGTGCTCCAGTAGTATTCGGCGATCTCCCGGTTGAGCATCTCCATGCGCGCGAGAGCCCGCGCCAGGCGCTTATCGGTGCGCACGATGCCCACGTAGTTCCACATCAGCCGGCGCACCTCGTCCCAGTTCTGGGAGACCACGACGGCCTCGTCGGACGTCGCGGCTTTGCCGTGACGCCACGGCGCGGCCTTAAACGGCGCCGGGCGTGTGCGGACGCGCGCGTCGGACAGGTGCTCGGCCAGGCGGTGCGCGAACACGCAACCTTCTAAGAGGGAGTTGGAAGCCAGCCGGTTGGCGCCGTGCAGGCCGGTGCGCGCGGTCTCGCCGACGGCGAACAGGCGCGGCACCGAGGTTCGGCCCCAGACGTCGGTGGCCACGCCGCCGCAGAAAAAGTGGGCGGCGGGCACCACCGGAATCGGCGTCGTCGCCATGTCGATGCCGAAGCCCAAAACCTTCTCGTAGATGTTCGGGAAGCGCGCTTTCAGGAACTTGCGCGGGTGATGCGTCATGTCTAAAAACACGCACTCATCGCCCGTGCGCTTCATCTCCGCGTCGATGGCGCGCGCCACCACGTCGCGCGGGGCCAACTCCGCGCGCTTGTCGTAGCCCGGCATGAAGCGTTGTCCGTTCTTGAGCCGAAGCTTGCCGCCCTCGCCGCGCAGGGCCTCGGAGAGCAGGAAGCTCTTGGCCAGCGGGTGAAACAGGCAGGTGGGATGGAACTGCACGAACTCCATGTCCGCCATGCGCGCGCCCGCGCGCCACGCCATCGCCATGCCGTCTCCGGTCGCGATGTCGGGGTTCGACGTGTAGAGATAAACCTTGCCCGCGCCGCCGGTCGCCAGCACGGTCGCGTCGGCCACGAAGGGCGCGATGCGGCCGCTCACGCGATCCATCACGTAAGCGCCGCGGCAGGCCCCGGCGCGGTCCAGGAGCAGGTCGACGGCCAGATGATCCTCGACGATCGTCACCGCCTTGGCGCGCCGCACCGCGGCGACCAGCGCGCGCTCGATTTCGCGGCCGGTGATGTCTCCCGCGTGCAGAATGCGCCGGTGGGAGTGCCCGGCCTCAAGCCCCAGGTCCACCGCGGCCTCGCGCTCGGAGAAGCGCACGCCCAGTTCCTGCAGCTCGCGCACGCGCGCGGGCGCCTCGGACACGGTCAGGCGCACGACCGCCTCATCGCACAGCCCGGCGCCGGCGATCAAAGTGTCCTTCACGTGGGACTCGAAGCTGTCCAGCGCGCTGATGACCGCGGCGATGCCGCCCTGGGCGTAGTTCGTGTTCGACTCAGCGGCCTCTTTCTTGGTCACCAAGGTCACGCGGCCCAGGCGCGAAAGCTTCAGCGCGGAGAGCAAACCGGCGATGCCGGAACCAAGGACCAGGAATTCGGTACGGCGCGCGCCATGCGGAGTCATGTTGAAAGGGGGGGCCGGGAGTGCTAGATTCTAACACATGATTCGAACATTCGCCTCCGCCGCCCCGAAACTTCACGCTTCCGCCTTCGTTCACGACTCCGCCGAGCTGATCGGCAAGGTCACACTCGAACGCGAGGCGTCCGTCTGGCCCGGCTGCGTGCTGCGCGGCGACATCGACCGCATCGTCGTCGGCGCGCGCGCCAATATCCAGGATCTGACCGTCATCCACACGCGCGACGGCCATCCCACGATCATCGGCCCCGGCGTGACCGTGGGCCACCGCGTCATCCTGCACGGCTGCCGCATCGGCGCGCGGGCGCTGATCGGCATGGGAGCGATCATCATGGAAGCGGAGATCGGCGCGCGCTGCTTGATCGGCGCGGGCGCGTTGATTCCGGCGGGGATGAAGATCCCTCCGGGCGTGCTGGTTCTGGGCGCGCCGGGAAAAGTCGTGCGCAAGCTGCGCGCCGACGAACTGCGCATGCTGGCCGAAAGCGAGCGCGACTACGTGGCGCGCGCCAAGCGCCACGCGGCGCAGTCCCGGCCGGTGTTCGGACGCTGATGTCCGCTCCGGCGGCGTTCGCGCTGGGCGCGGTGCTGGGGGCGGGTGCTGCCGCCGCCGCCGCCCGGATTCTTCACCGGCGCTGGGCCGAGCGCCGCGGCCGCTTGCTGGCCTTCGCGCTGCACGAGTTGAACACGCCCGCGACGGCCGCCTCCCTGACTTTGGTCAATCTGGCCGACGGCGTGTTCGGCGACCTGACCGAGCCGCAGGCCAAGTGGACGGGCACCGCGCTCGACCAGCTCTCCCGTCTGGGCGCGATCGCGGGCGAGGCGCGCGATTTAGTGCATCTGGAACTGTTGGGCGGACTGAAGCTGCACGTGGAGCCGGTCTCGTCCGTGGATTTGATTGACGGCGCGTTTTCCGGCGCGCGCGGCGCGTACGCTCACGCGGATATTCCGCTGGAGCGCGCGCTGGAGCCGGGCTTGCCGGAGGTGGTGACCGACGCGGAGCGGGCCGGGCGCACGCTGTCCGGCCTGCTCTATCACGCGCGCAAGTTCCGCGCCGCCGGTCCGGTGCGCCTGCGCGCGCGGCTTGCTGGCGACTCCGTGGTCTGCGAGATTGACTACGAGTCCGTGGCCACGACCCCGGCCGAGGCCGAAGCGAGCCTGGATCTTTTCTACCCGGCGCGGGCGCGCAAGGATCACGTGCTTCCCGCGTCGGGCCTGGGCCTGGGCCTTAGCCGTGCCGTGATGCGCCTGGCCGGCGGGGACGTGGACTGCGCAATCGAGGGCGGCCGCGCACGGTTGGCGCTGATCCTGCCGGCGCGGCCGTGAGGCGCGTTCTGACGGAAAACGGGGGAACTGCTAATCTCATGATCATGATCCGAACGCTCGCGGCCGCCGTTCTCACCCTGGCGCTGGTTCGTCCCGCCGCCGCCTTGGAGGCCGCCGCCGCGAAGGTTGACATCACGCCGGACCTGGCCACCGAGAAAGTTTGGCTGGGAGGCTTTGGCGCCACCGGACGGAGACCGGAAGGCGTGCATGACCCGCTCTACGCGCGCCTGCTGGTACTGCGCGAGGGCTCTCAGGAAGTGGCGGTGGTCGCCGTCGATCTGCTGGGCTTCTACCGCAACGACGTGCAGGACCTGCGTCGCCTCTCCGGCTTCGACCGACCCGACCGCGCGCTTTTTTTGGCGTCCACGCACACGCACTCAGGCCCCGACACCTTGGGGCTGTGGGGACCGTTCATCGGCGTGTCCGGCGTCAATCGCGCCTACCACGCGCGGCTGAAGGGCAAGATCGCCGACGCGCTGAAAGTTCTGGAAGGCCAACTGCGGCCGGTGAGTGCGCGCGGCGGCCATGGCATCCTCGACCCGCGCGGCTTGTGCCGCGACTCGCGCGACCCGCAGATCATCGATCCGAACCTGGGCGTCCTGCGCCTGGTGGGCCGCGACGGCAAGGCGGTGGCCACCGTCATTAACTGGTCCTGCCACGCCGAGGTGATCGGCAGGCACAACATGCTGATCACGGCGGATTTCCCCGGGCCGCTGTGCGCGCGCGTGGAGGAGAAGACCGGCGGCGCGTGCGTGTTTCTCAACGGGATGATCGGCGGGCTGATGACGCCGGACTCGCGCGCGGAAAATTTCTACGAGGCCCAGCGCATCGGCGCCTCGGTGGCCGACGCGGCGCTGGCGCTGAAGACCGTGTCCGCGCCGGCGCGCGCATTGGCCCTGCGCTTCGAGAAAGTCTTGGTGCCCATCGAGAACTCGCGCTATCGCCTACTTCTGCCCGCCCTGACCTTCGGCCATCACCTCTACGACGCGCAGGACCGCGAGTTGCCGAACTGGAAGGCCTGGACCTTGGCCCTGCGCGAGGCCGTGCTGGGCTTGGATCAGGACACCGAGCCGTGGGTGGAAAGCGAGGTCTCTTTGCTGGACGTGGGTCCCGCTCGACTGCTGGGCGTGCCTGGAGAGGCGTTTCCGGAGCTGGCCATCGGCGGCTACGACGGCCGCTACTCCTTCGGCCGGCCCGTGATCACGCCGGGCAACCCGAATCCTCCCGATTTATCAAAGGCGCCAAAGGCGCCGTATTGGCGCGACCTGGTCAAGGCCCCGGCGCCCATGCTGGTGGGCCTGACCGACGACGAGCTTGGTTATTTCGTGCCCGTCTATGATTTCAAGGCCAGCCCGCATAAGATCATGCTCCCGCGTCTGCCCGGCAACCACTACGAGGAGACCAATTCCATCGGACCCTCCGCGGCCGGGATCATGAACGCCGCCGTCGCGCGCCTGGTCGAGGAGAAGAAATGACCCGCAAGCTCAACTTCAACGCCGGCCCCGCCGGTTTGCCGCTGCCCGTCTTGGAAGAGGCGCGCGACCAGTTCGTGGATTTCCGCGGCACCGGCATGTCCTTGGTGGAGCACAGCCATCGCGGCAAGGCCTACGACGCGGTGCATCAGGAGGCGCTGGCGCTGTTTGCCGAACTGCTCAATCTACCGAAGACGCACGGCGCGATGCTCCTTCAAGGCGGCGCCAGCCTGCAGTTCGCCATGCTCCCGCTCAATTTCCTGCCCGCGGGAAAATCCGCGGACTACATCGTCACCGGCCACTGGGCGAAGCTGGCGTTTTCCGAGGCGGGCAAACTGGGGACCGTACGCAAGGCCGCCGACTGCGCCAACGTCGACAAGACCTACACGCGTCTGCCCAAGCCCGAGGAAATCTCTCTTGATCCGAAGGCCGCCTACGTCCACATGACCAGCAACAACACCATCTTCGGCACCGAGTGGAGTTCCCTGCCCGACGCCAAGGGCGCGCGCCTGGTCGCCGACATGAGCTCCGACATTTTGTCGCGCCCGATCGACGCCGCGAAGTTCTCGCTGATCTACGCCGGCGCGCAGAAAAATCTGGGGCCCGCGGGCCTGACCGCCGTGATCGTCGACCGCGACTGGCTCAAGGACGCGCGCGCCGACGTCCCCGACATCCTGCGCTATCAGAAGCACCTGGACGCCCAGTCCCTCTACCACACCCCGCCCGTGTTCGCCATCTATCTGTTCGGCCTGAACCTGAAATGGATCAAGGCGCAGGGCGGTGCGGCGGGCATGGAGGCGCGCAACAAAGCGAAGGCCG
Organism: Elusimicrobiota bacterium; assembly: GCA_013044195.1. Taxonomy (GTDB): domain Bacteria; phylum Elusimicrobiota; class Elusimicrobia; order UBA1565; family UBA9628; genus GWA2-66-18. The sequence goes on from JABEUV010000144.1 coordinate 9,374, forward strand.
ACGCGCTCTACGGCGCGCTTGACCGCCTCTCCGGCTTCTACAAAGCGCCCGTCGAGAAAGCGGCGCGCTCCTGGATGAACGTGGTCTTCCGCACGCCCACGCCGGAGCTTGACGACGCGTTCGCCGCCGAGGCCGCGAAAGCCGGCATGGAAGGCCTCAAGGGCCACCGCTCCGCCGGCGGCCTGCGCGCCTCTCTCTACAACGCCGTTTCGCCCGACGACGTGAAGGCGCTGGTGTCCTTCATGGACGACTTCGCCAAGCGCAAGGGCTGAGTTCGGACGGCGGGCGCTGGGATGTTCGTCGGGCGCGCGGCTTTAAGCCGCGCATAATGCGGGTTAAGATTGCGGAGAAATAAACATGAACTTTGATCCGTTGGGCGGCGCGACGGCCATGGAGAGCGCATTGTCCGACTGGCTGACGAAAGTGTTGATCCCCTTTGGATCGACTCTCGTGGGGATTGTCATGTACGTAGCCGGGCGCGGGGGTGTCCCGTTTTGGGCACTCGTGGTTGTTGGCGGCTACCTTGTCGTTGTGATGGGAGCGCTTCTTTTTTCGCCTGCCAAAAGGGTCATCTCGCGCGCTATGGATAAACGCAGGCAATGCGCCATGACGAAGCAGCAGTATCCTCGAGTGCTGCAAATTTCAAGCGAGCTACAGCGCCTGCTGGAGAGTAACCGGTCCGATACGATCCGTTCGCTATTGACGGAAGTGGGAGGCTGGTCGGACGTGGAGGGACGCACTGCATTTGATGTAGCGCATGTCATATCTCTTGAGGCCTGGAATAGATCTATCGCCGCACGTCTTAATCGAGGCACCTATGAATTCATCGAATGTGCCGCGGATCTGTCCTTAATTGTGTTCTACCTCAATAATCTCTATGTGGGGAAACGTCAAGAACTGGAGGCCCTGATTGCTGGAAACAAGGTGCCGATTATGCGCCTAACCTACCTGAAGCGCGAGTGGTATTCTCGTCGGGAAAGTCATGCGGCCTTGGTTAGGGATTGGGCGGCCGTTGCCAAGGCGATTAACAGCGGAGTCGAAAACCGCATTTGTCCGGAGTGCTACGAGAATCTGGCGCCCCTGATCTGAGGAAGGCCTGCGCGCGCCGATCTCTTGGACCGGGCATTCGACTAAGAGGCGCGGAGTGTTTTGAGGAGCTTGACGATCTCGCGATAGCACTTGTCGAAGGAATCCGCGCGGCGGGCGGCGTTCAAGTCGAAGAGTTCGGCGAGCGCGGGCTGATCGGCGGTTTCCGAGTAGGCGCGATCCGGCGGCATGCGCTCGGCCAGCCACTCCTTCGCGCCGCGGATTTCTTCCGGGTGCGTTGGCGCGGTCATTTCGGCGGACAATCCTCGCTGTCCACGAAGGACTTCCGCGGACGCAAGAAACCAGGCCTCGAACTCCCGCTTGGCGAGCACGACGGAGATGGGGAGATCGCTTCTGGCGGCGACCGCCCGTCTCAGCAACTTCGGCCCGTCCACGGCAGGACAGCCGTCGTCGCAGTCCAGCAGGATGAGAATGCCGCCCTGGCCGCCCAATTTGTTGGCCGCCAACTCTACCGTGCGCTCCAATTCACCCGTCTTGATCAAACGAGACTCAGGAACCTTCAAGACGGGCTTTACGATGGGAACCAATCCGGGGTCAATCTCCCGGGCGATGCGGCGCACGAGGACGGGAACCGCCTCGCACTCTCCGTCGCCGCCCACGATGGCCGCCAACCTCGGCATCTCAGGCCTCCGCCTTGCCGAACAGCTCCGGCTCCTGCATGTTCTTGAGCTTCTCGTCGTCGGGGTTGAGTTGGTTCATCCGCAGCAGTTCGCCTGCGGTGTATAGCTTGCCGCCAATCGCGCTTCGACCGGCGGCGTCCACGGGCGCGACGAGAGTTTCGCCGTTTCGCATCTCGACGGCGATGATGTCTTCATCTGAGATCGATTTATTGTCCAGCAAATCGGGACTGTGGCTGGTGACGAGGACCTGCGTGTGGCGCGACGCCTCGCGCAGGGCGTCGCGTAAAATGCCGGCGGCGCCGGGATGCAGGGCGGACTCCGGCTCTTCGATGCCCACCACGGTGGCCTTCTTGTGCGCGGGGACGCCGGACTGGAACAGCGCGGTCAAGATTCCCAAGGCGCGCAGCGTGCCGTCCGACATGCTCTCGGCCATGAAACGCCATGGCGCGCCGTTGGAACCGACGGTTTGGCGGAACTCCAAAGTCTCCTTTTTGCCGACGTGTCTGACGTCGACGCCCATGACACCAGGCACCACTTTTGACAGAAACTCCACGACCCGCGCTTTGTCCGTCTCCGGCAAGTGGTCCAAGACCGCGGCCAAGTTGGCGCCGTCTCGCAGGAGCAGTTCTCCGGAATCAGGAGGCTGAAGATCGCGTATTTTTTCCGGGTTGAGATTATAAAAGCCCATCCGCGCCAGGCAGTCGTAGACCGGGCGGAACTCCGGAAGTCCGGCCGCGGCCACCAGATATAAGCGATCGCCCACCGTCGGCGGGAAAACCCCGGGACTCGAGTCTTTCATATTCCCGGATTCGATCCTGTAGAAGTGCTCCTTGCCCAAAGCGTCCGGCGCGAAGATTCTGCATTCTTCATCCTGGACCTCGAACCCGCCGTTTTGTTTTGCTCCAATTTGAAAGGCATAGTGAGCGGTGCGTTTGCCGTCCAACGTCAGATCAAGGCGTATGCCGAAATGCGTGGGGTGGCCGGCGGAGCGTCTGCGGACTTCGCCGATGCCGCCGCGATCGCGCAAAGCGTGATCGAGCGACGTGTTGAGAGCTTCGGCGACGAAGCGGAGCGCGTCCAAGAAGTTGCTTTTGCCGGCTCCGTTTGGTCCGACGAGAAAAATCAGCGGGCGCAGCCCGACGGAGCATCGGGCGATGCTCTTGTAGTTGCGCAACGTGACGCGCGAAATCGCGGGCTGATTAGTCATCTAAACTCCCCATCGTATTCTCCTTGGAATGGGCGGGCTTTAAGTCGCAGGATCGAAGGTATAGAAAGGCATGTTCGAGCACCAACCCCTCAGGCGACTAAATCCGCAGATATATTACGATATCGTACCCCGCGCGGCGCTGGCCCAGCCGCCGAGCTCTATTTCCACAACCGCGAATCAAAAGCGAACGCGACGCGTGAGATGATTTTTATTTTGGCGAAGTCGCGATGCTCGGGGTTGAGCAGAAGATTGTATTCGCTCGGAACGATGATCGACGGGATCAGGAGAACCGCCTTCTCGCGGCGGATCAGCCATGCGGCGCCGAAGTCCTGGGTTTCGGCGGGGGCTGGTTGCGCTCGCCAGTTTGGCGGGAGGCGCTCAAGGCGGGGACGGTCGACGGCGACGGACTCGGGAATCTCCAGGCCGTAGGCGACCAGCGCCATGCGGCGGCCTTCCTCCTGCGTGTGGACGAATTTCTCCAGAGCCGCGAGGGCCAGGCTCTCGGAGGCGTAGACGGCGCGCGCACCCGCGCGATTCCAGCGTCCGCCCGACAGGCGCGCGCCTTCCCCGGAGAAGGACTCGGCCTGCGTGCGCTTGGCTTTGTCCAGGCGCCAGGCGCGGATCACGCGATCGCGCCGTACTCGATGCGCTGGAGCAAGGCTTCCACGGCCTCGAAGCCGGGCTCGGTGTCCAGGAGTTCGACGGGAACACGCCCGCCCAGGCCGGGTTGGGGCTTGCGCAGCCAGCGCAGGCCCAGTTCGGCGTCCTCGAAGACCTTTCCGGACAGGGCGACGACGCGCATGATGCGGTAAAGCCGATCGCTGGCGACCGCGTCGAGCGGGCGGGAGCCTTTCCGGTGGCGGCCCAACGTGCGGCTGCTCACGCCCAGGAAGGACGCGAACTCCGGGTCCTTGAACGCCATATCCGTTTGATAGCGGTGAGCCAGCCCCCAGGAAAACCCCTGCCTGATCCGTTCGACGTCGCCGACGACCGCGCCGCGTTCCAGCGGGCCTGTCGCCTCCGCCATCCTTCGAACCGTCTTCTTGCGTGTCTTCATGGAAGCCATTTGGCTTTATAATAACAGACAAACGCTCTTTTGGCAATGGGAAAATGGCCGGACTGAGAAAATGGCCGGACGGTCCTGATCAGCGCCGCTCGGACGTTGCGGCGTCCGCCACGACCACGGAGTTCCAGGCGCCCCGCCGCGCCAGGTGCTCGTCGTTGAGTCCCGCTTCGACGCGGGCGCGGTAGCGGCCGGGCGCGAGCTTGGGCCAGGTCGTCGTGAAACTTGCCCGGCCGTTTTCCGGCGCGGTCTTCGTCTCGTCGCACCCGAGCCGCTTCCAGGTTTCGCGGCTTCCGGGCTTGCCGGGGACGATCTGCTCCAGGCAGATGCGCAGATTCTCGGGGGCGGATGCGGGCGCGATCGTGCCTTTGAGTTCCGCGCGCAAGCCGCGGGAAGACGCTTCGGCGGCGATGATCGGCACGGGTTCCTGGCGCGACCAAAGCAGGCTCTGGCCGTCTCTCTCGATGAATAGATGGGTGAAGCCGTCCGAAGACGCAAGGACCGGCGCGGCGTCGCTGTTCTTGCTCCGGGTGAAATTCCACGGTTTGGTAAAGCTCCCGGACGTCTCTTCTGCGGTCATGTAGACCGCCTGGCTGTTGTTGCCGCCCAACGGCCATGCGGCGTACCCAACGTAGGCGACCAGTGCGCGCGCGGCCTCGGCGGCGATGGCGGGCGCCAGACTCAGCGCCTGGGACGTTTTTGGAGACCCGCCCGTCGCCAGTTGCGTCCGCTTCCAGCCCGCGGAATCTTTGCGCGCCGTCATGAGCCGCAGTTGGTTGTTCTGATTCATGACGTAGGCCAAGGTCGGAGCGCCGCCGTCGACGGCCAGCGCGTAGAGCCCCGGAGCCATTCCCCAGTCCGGCGTGTTGGTTTCGACGATCTCCTCGCTGGTCCCGCCCAAATCCCCCGAACGCAGGCACATCGCCCCGGGAGAGCCGTTCGGATCTCCCGAGCACTGGTAGGCGAGAAAATCCTTGCCGCCGGACAGAACCAGGACGGGATTCTTCGCAAAGCCGCCTTTCGCGCCGCAATAGTCGGCGGTGACGTTTTTCGCGCCGGTCCAGGCCGGGGCTCCATCTTTAAGGTGCGAGAGATAAATATAGGCTCCCTGTCCCGGGCAGTTTGTGTCCTGACTGGACGCGTTGAACGCCAGCGTCGCCTCGGAGCCGTCGGCGGCAAGGCTCAGCGACGTCGGATTGACGAAGGCGTCCGGGCCGCCGCCCGCGGCGGGTGCCGCCGTCGGCGTCCAGGTCCCCGAGGCGTTCGTGTAAGAGACGAATTCCGCGCCGTTCGATTTCGGATGGATGACGACGATGACGACGCGGCCGCTTGCGGGGATGACCGCGATTTGGGGGAGGGGGCCGCCCGTGTTGGGGTCGTCCGGAATCTTGGCGACGAGCGTGCGCTCCCACTTGCCGCTGCGGTTGGTGCTGAAGCGTATCTCCGAATAGCTCCGGTCTCCGGCGCGGACGGTGGCGACGTCGGCGACGTAGGCCCGGTTCTTATAGACCGTGGCGGCGTAGCCGTCTCCTGCGGACCCCGGCCAGCGGAACACCGTCTCTTCCGGCCTCCAGCCCAACTCGTAACCTTTCGCGCGCGCCGGACTCGGCGAAAAAAACGCCCACGCAGCCAAAACGAACGCCGCCGATAATGAAATTCTCATGAACGCTATCCCCCCGGACGTCTTCGACGTATCGTAACTTTAGGACTTGCGCTTGTCCAGAAGTTTCCGGCGAGGCTAGAGACGCCGTCCGCGCGTCAGGCTCCGAGGACGCTCAGCAGCCGTACCGCGGCGAAGGACAGCGCGTAGGCGATGACGAAGAACGAGGCGAATTGAATCGCCGGCCACTTCCAGCCGCCGGTCTCGCGGCGCACGATGGCGATGGTGGACACGCACTGCAGGGCGATGGCGAAGAAGATCAGCAGGCCGACCGCGGTGGGGATGCCGTAGCGCGGCGAGCCGTCGGGCTTCTTGGCGTCGCGCAAGGCGCGGATGAGTCCGGCGGAGTCGCCTTCCTCGCGGCCCATCGCGTAGATGGCGCCCAGAGTGCCGACGAACACCTCGCGCGCGGCCAACGAGGCCATCACCGCCACCGACACGCGCCAGTCCCAGCCCAGCGGCCGGAACGCGGGCTCCACCCCGCGGCCGAGGCGGCCCAGGATGCTACCGGAAATGCGCGCGGAAGCGATCTGCCGGCTTAACTGGTCGAGGAGTGCGTCGCGCTGGGGCGAGGGAGCGGCGGCCAGGGCGGACGCCTGCTGCGCCTCCAGGGGGCGCAGAGATTTTTCGTCGCGCGGGAAGGCGGCCATCGCCCACAGAATCAGGCTCACCGCGAAAATGACCTTGCCGGCGCGCTCCAGGAAGTGACGGCAGCGGACCCAGACGTAGTGCGCCAATTCACGGGGCCGGGGCAGGCGGTAGGGAGGAAGCACGACGACGGGCGACGGATGGGCCTCGTAGAGGCGCGTCCATTTGAGCGCCAGGGCCAGAAGAAGCGCCATGACCACGCCGAAGACGTACATCGCGGCCATCACCACGCCGCGGCCGTCGAAGCCGCCGGGTCGGAAGCTTGCGGGCACGAAGGCGGTGATGATCAAGGCGTAGACCGGAAGGCGCGCGGAACACGTCATCAGCGGCGCCAGCAGGACCGCCACCAGGCGGCGCTTCTCGTTGGGGATGGTGCGCGCGGCCATCACGCCGGGGATGGCGCAGGCGAAGCTGGACAGAAACGGGATGAACACGCGTCCGTCCAACCCGAACGGCCTCAGGGCGCGGTCGATCATCGCGCCCGCGCGCGGCAGGTAGCCGGTCTGCTCCAGCGCGCCGATCAACGCGAAGAGGATCGCGATCTGCGGCACGAACACGACCACGGCCGACATGCCGGGGATGGCGCCGTCGCAGAGCAGGCTCGACAGCGGACCTGCGGGCAGGCGCGCGCGCAGGAGCGCGGACGCCGCGGCCAGCGCGTGGGTCAGCAGGTCCATCAGCGGCTGGGCCCAGGCGAACAGCGCTTGGAAGAGAAAGAACATGGCCGCCGCGAAGATCAGCGGGCCCAGGACCGGATGCAGGACCGCGCGGTCGATGCGGATGGAGCGCGACAGCGTGGGCAGGAGCGCGTTTCCGGGAAGTTCCACGGCCGCCGCGCAGGCGCTTTGCGCGGCGGCGACGGCGTCGTCTTGAAGCTCGCGCAGACGGGTTTTTGTCGTGCGGCGAAAATCGAGCGCGCGGGAGAGGTCCGCCGCGCGGCCGACGGGCGCAAGAAGCGCCGCCACCGCGTCGATGCCCACGCCTTCGCGCGCCGCCGCCGTCGCCACGGGCATGCCCAGCGCCTGGGACAGCGCCGAGGCGTCCACGCGGATGCCGTTGAGTTCGGCCTCGTCGATCATGTTGACGACCAGCGCCGTCCGGTAGCCCGCCGCCTTCACGCCGGCCGCAAGCGCCAAGTCGTTGGACAGGTTGCTGGCCTCGGCCACGCACAGCACCAGCAGGTCGGCGCGCTCCGCGGCGCACTCGGACAGGAAGCGGAAGGCGACGCGCTCGTCCTCGGTGTCCGGAAGGAGCGCGTGCGTGCCGGGCAGGTCGACGATCTCGACCATATGCCCGTCGACCAAGCGTTCGCCGACGGCCTTCTCGACGGTGCAGCCCGCGAAGTTGGCCACGCGCTGGCGCAGGCCGGTCAGCGCGTTGAACAAGGTCGTCTTTCCGGTGTTCGGCCGTCCGGCCAGGGCGACGACGCGCCGCGCGGCGGCGCTTGAAGGGGAGACGGCGCGAACGGCGGGCGTCATGGCCGCGCGGGCTCCACGCGGATGCGCGACAAAAGCCGCCGGTCCAGCGCGAGAAGCTGGGAGCCCACCAGGCACTCCACCGGGTCGCCCAAAGGCGTGGGCATCAGCTTGACGACGGACACCCCGGGTCTCAGTCCCAATCCGGACAGACGCGCGCGTTCGATCTCGCCCATGGAGGGAAAAAAGCCCGCGACCACCAGCGGTGAGTCCAGCGCGGCCTCGTCCAAGGTCATGACGCATTATACCCTTGTTGAGATTGAATATCAATAAATAAGCGCCGCGGCCCCGCGGCGCGGCGTTTTGGTATCATCTCGCGCATGAGCCGCGACCCCGTCGGCCGCCTGGAAGCCGCCCGCGAAGACCTGGACGCCGGGCGGCCGGACCGCGCCGAGCGCGCGCTGGCTGGGGCGTTCCCGGCCGCCTTCGCGGGCGAGGCCTTGTTCCTGCGCGGCGAGGCCCTGCGCGCCCAGGGGTTTTTCCGTCGCGCGCAGACGGCCTACCGCGCGGCCCTCAAGAAGCTGAGCGGCGAGGACGACCTCCTGATCGGCGCGCATCTGGGCTTGGCGCGCGCGGCGCGCAGTCTGGGCCAAACCGCCGACGCGCGGCGCGACATGAAGGCGGCGCGTGCGTTGGCGCGGCGCGGCGACGCGGAACTGGCGGATATTCTGGCGCTGGAAGACGCGCTGGTGGAGCGCGCGGCGGGTGATTATCCGCGGGCGTTGAAGGCTCTGGCCCCTCTGCTGGCGGCCGCGCGGCGGCGTCGCGACTGGTCCGCCATGGGTTTCATTCTGTGGGCGACCGGCGGCGCGCGCCGCTTCTCCGGAGACTTGGCGGGCGCGCACGCGGATTTCCGGCAGTCGCTGTCGGCCTTCCGCCGCGGCGTGGACCGTGAGGGTGAGGTGTACGCTCTGTTCGGCTTGGGCGGCATCGCGCGGGTGCGCGGTTTTTTTGCCGAGGCGCGCGCGGCGTACGCGGACGCGGGACGCCTGCTGGGCCGCGGCCCGGATTTGTTCGGCCGCGCCTACGCGCACTGCGGCCTGGCCAACGTCCTGCGTCAATTGGGACGCTGGGGGCAAGCAGAACGGCACTACCGCCGGTCTTATGCTTTATACGCGCGCCTGGACGACCGCGTGGATCTGGCCTACGTGGACTGGGGCCTGGGCCAGGTCCATCTTAAGCGCGGCGAGTTGGCGGCCGCGCAGCGCCGCTTCGAGGCGGCGCGCGCGGCCTTCGCCGCCGGCGACGAGGCGCGCGGCGTGGCGCTGTCTTTGCACTCACTGTCTCAGGTGCTGCACGCGCGCGGCCGTACCGCGCTGGCCGAGAGGACCTTCGACGCGGCCGTGCGCCGCGCGCGCGGCGCCGGCCTGCACGCGCATCTCGAGATCTACACGTAACAAGTCGGCAACGCGGCTTTCGTAGTCTGTCCGCATGGGACAGACGA
>JABEUV010000145.1 GCA_013044195.1 Elusimicrobiota bacterium
CAAGCACCAAGCGGCCGCTCAGCGCTGGCTGTGCGGCAGGGAGTATATCTCCGATCTGGACAAGGCGCTGGACCGGGCAAACGCCGCGTTCGCGAAAGGTCGCACGCAGCGGGTCCGCGAGGAACTGCGAAGATTCAGCAAGCAGTTGTCCGATAAGCGACGCGACCGTTCGGACTCCTCCCGCGAGTTTGCGCGCGATCAAGACTGCGACGAGCGGCCGCGCGTCACGGATGACGCCTACTACATGCTGACGGCGAACGCCGACTACATTTTGTCGAAGCTCCCGAAGAATGGCGGCGGGGACCGCGATGAGAAGGAACATCAACAGCGGGACCCGAACGGCAAAGCGGGGAAGGATTGATGTCCAGCAGCAGGTTGTCCGGCGACGCGTCCTCCGGCGCGCACGCCCACGACAACAGCCGGCCGAGCTCGGACGCAAGGGTTTTGATCGGACAGCTTGGCTGCAAGTCTCAGGCGGACTTCTCTCTGGCCGAGATACTCTGTATAATAGACGTATTGAGAAGTTGACCATGGCCAAGACTCTCACCTCGGAGGCGCGGATGCCCGCCCAAAAGTTCGTGGAGAAGCCCCTGCCGGTGGAGGGTGAGCGGACGCTGCGCGGTCTTAAAGTGTTCTCGGGCAACGCGAACCGGCCGTTGGCCGACGGGATCGCGGACTATCTGGGCGTGCCGCTGGGCAAATCCCACGTCGGCCGCTTCGCCGACGGCGAGATCAACGTGCAGATCGATGAGAACGTCCGCGGCGCCGACTGCTACGTCATCCAGCCCACGTGCCGGCCCGTCAACGAAAACTTGATGGAGCTTTTGATCATGATCGACGCGCTGCGCCGCGCGTCGGCGGGGCGCATCACCGCCGTGATCCCCTACTACGGCTACGCGCGCGCCGACCGCAAGACCCAGCCGCGCATGCCGATCAGCTCCAAGCTGGTCGCCAATTTGATCGTCGAGGCCGGGGCCCAGCGCGTGATCACCATGGACCTGCACGCGGCCCAGATTCAGGGCTTCTTCGACATCCCCGTCGATCATCTTTACGCGGCGCCCGTCATCCTCGACTACGTCAAGAAGAAAGCCCTCAAGAACTTGGTCGTCGTCAGCCCCGACGTGGGCGGCGTGGAGCGCGCGCGCGCGTTCGCCAAGCGCCTGAACGCCCAGCTGGTCATCATCGACAAGCGCCGGCCGCGCCCGAACGAGGCGTCGGTCTACAACGTCATCGGCGACGTCAAAGGCAAGACCTGCTTCATTCTCGACGACATGGTGGACACCGGGGGCACGCTCTGCAAGGTGGCCGACAAGATCCGCGAGCAGGGTGCGGCCAAGGTCTACGCGGCCTGCGTGCACGGCGTGCTGTCGGGCGCCGCGCACGACTTGATCGCCAAGTCGTCTTTGGAGGAAATGATCCTCACCGATTCGATCCCGGTCCACGCGCTGGCCGGGGGGAAGTTGACGGTTCTGTCGATCGCGCCGCTCTTGGGCGAAGCGATCGCGCGCAATCATCAAGGCAAGTCCATCAGCGCTTTGTTCGTCTAAGGAGGAAGTACTCATCATGGAAATCACGCTCAACGTCGAAGTCCGCGCGGAGAAGAAGGGCAGCAAGAAGCAGCTCAGCGGCCTGCGCGCGCAGTTCCGCATCCCGGCCATCGTCTACGGAGGCACGGCGGGTCCAATCAGCATCGCGCTCTCCGAGAAGGAGTTCATCGACGCCCGGCGCAAGGGCGGGGCCAACGCGATCCTGCACCTTAAGCACGCGCAGGGCGTGGAGACCGTCGTCGTCAAGGACCTGCAGCGCCATCCGGTCACGGACCGGCCGGTTCACGCCGACTTCCAGCGCATCTCGCTGACGCAGAAGATCGAGGCTCGCGTGCCTTTGATCGTCGTCGGCGAGGCCCCCGGCGTCAAGGACTTCGGCGGCATGCTGGCCCATGAACTGCGCGAACTGCGCATCAAGGCCCTGCCCACCGCGATCCCGCAGAAGATCGAAGTCGACATCTCAAGCCTGGGTCTGCACCAGAGCCTGCTCGTCAAGGAACTCAATGTTCCGGAGGGCGTCGACGTCATGGACGCGGCCGACCACGTGGTCGTGCGCATCTCGATTGCGAAGGTCGAGGAGGTCGCGGCGCCCGCCGCGGCCGTTCCGGGCGCGGAGGCTGCGGCCGCCGGGACCGAGCCGGAGTCGTCCAACACGAAGGGCAAGAAGGACGACGAGGGCAAGCTCGTCAAGGAGACGGCCAAGCCCGGAGCCGCGCCGGCGGCGGACAAGAAGGACGCCAAAAAGGAAGGCAAGTAGCCTTTTATCGGACGTGGCGCTCAAGCTTGTCGTCGGTCTGGGTAATCCCGGTCCCGAATACGAGCGCACGCGCCACAACGTGGGATTCCGCCTCGCCGACCGCTTGGTCGGCGAGGCGGACGCTCTTTGGAAGGACTTCAAGGGCCTGGGTGTGGCGTCTAAACGGGGCGACGTCTGGGTCGCCAAGCCGATGACCTACATGAACGAGTCGGGCCGCTTCGTGCGCGCATTCGCCGACTATCACAACGTCGGCCTTTCCGACCTGCTGGTCGTCTACGACGAGTTGGCTCTGCCCTTGGGCAAGCTGCGCCTGCGCGCGAAGGGCTCCGCCGGCGGTCAGAAGGGAATGCTGTCGATCCTCCAGCATTTCGGCACCGACGAGATTGCGCGCCTGCGCATCGGCATCGGCCCCCAGCCGGAGCGCGTGAAGGCGGAGGACTTCGTTTTGAGCCGCTTCCGCGCCTCGGAGGAGGCGGAATTGGCCGCGGCGTTGGACCTGGCCGCGGATGCGGTCGAGACGCTGCGCGAGAAAGGTCTTGCCGCCGCGATGAACCGCTTCAACCCGGCGGCCGCATGAGCGCGATCCTGACCTTGGCGGTCGGCGTGCTGTTCGGCGTGCTGGGGCTGGGCTATCTTTACCGCCCGGACCTCATCGAGCGCATGAACGCGGTTCTGCGCAATTATATCCTCAACGACGCCTACATCGCGCTGGAGCGGCGCAAGTGGGGCGCGTTCTTCCTTCTGATGTCGTTTCTGTTCCTGTACATGGGATGGACGTCCCTGCGTCCGTGACGCCGGACCTTGCGGCGCTGGCCGACGAGGCGGTCGCGTGGATGAAGGGCCGCGAGCCCGGCGTCGAGGCCGAACTCTACCTTAGCCGGACGGAGAGCCGCGTGCTGGCGCGGCGCGAGGGGACGCGGGAGTCGGTGGAGACGGCGCTGTCTCTGGGCGCGGGCGTACGCGTCGTGCGAGACGGCCGCGTCGGCTTCGCCTGCGCCGGGGCGGCGGGCCCTGAAATCCTGCGCGAGCTTTGGCGCGGGGCCGTCGCCCAGCTTGCCTACGCCGAGCCGGAGCCGGGGCGCGCGCTTCCCGCGCCGCGCGCGCAGCCCGACGACGAGGCCCTGGCGGATTCGCTCAAGGACGAGACCGTGATCGCGCGGCCGTGGGAGGAACTGGAGGCGCGCCTGGCCGAGGCGGAGTCCGCGGCCCGCGGCGGCGCGGTCCGCGTCCTGCGCGCGGAGATTTCGGCGAGCTTCGGCGAGACCGTCGTGGCCGGCACCCGCGGCACGCGCACGCAAGAGCGCGGCTCCTCCGTGGACGTCTCCGTATCGACGGCCGCGGAGTCCGGCGCGGAGGCCCAGGTGGGCGAAGGCTGGCGCGGCGCGCGGCGCTTCGAGGCTCTCGACGCGGCCGCGGCGGGCCGCGAGGCGCGCGTGCGCGCCGCCGCGGGTTTGGGGGCGCGGCGCGTCCGCGCGGGCCGGCGCGCGGTCGTCTTCGAGCCGTGGGTCGGCGCGGAGATTCTGGAACTGCTGGCCGACCCCCTGTCCGCGGACGAAGCGCAGAGCGGACGCTCGCTCTTGGCCTTGCGCCTGGGCGCGCGCGTGGCCTCTTCGCTGGTGACCCTGCGCGACGACCCGCGCCTGCGCGGCGGGCCGGCCAGCGCGCTGTGCGACGACGAGGGCGTGCCCACCCGCGACAAGGCGCTGATCGAGCGCGGGGTCCTGCGCGAGTTCCTGCACGACTCCGCGACAGCCGCGCGCGCCCAGACGACGTCCAACGGCTGCGGCTACCGCTCCGACTGGAGCGACCGGCCGGGCCCCGGCCCGTCGAACCTGCGTCTGGAGCCGGGCGCGCGGACGCGCGAGTCCCTCCTATCGGACACGACGGACGGCCTGCTCGTGCTGGAGGTGCTCGGCGCGCACATGGTCGACACCGTGTCCGGCGAATTCTCGATCGGCGTCTCAGGCTTCGAGCTTGAGCGCGGCGCCGTCGGCCGGGCCTTCAACGGCGCGATGCTCTCCGGCAACCTTCTGGATATGCTCTCGCGCGTGGACGCCGTTGCCGACGACCCCGTCTTCTACGGCGGATTCGCCGCCCCCACCTTCCGCGTGGCCGCGCTCGACGTCGCCTAAGCGGCGGCGCGGGCGGGCTTGCCGCGATCGCTCGGTCCTGTTATTCTTCAGTCATCATGGCCCAGCCCGTCACCCGCAACCTCGTCATACTCCTGACCGATATCAAGGGCTTCACGGACCGCACCTCCCATCAAAGCCGCGCGGAGATGCAGCAGCTTCTGGATCGGCATAAGGAAATCGTACTGCCCGTGCTGCAAGGCCGCGGCGGCACGTTGGTCAAGACGATGGGCGACGCATTTCTGATGACGTTCGAGAGCCCGACCAACGCGGTGCTGGCGGGCATCGACGTGCAGGCCGCGCTGCGGAGCTACAACGAGGGCAAGCCGGCGGAGGAGCGCATCGACGTGCGCATCGCCATCAACCAGGGCGAGGTCAACCTGGCCGACGACGACGTTTTCGGCGAGGCCGTCAACATCACCGCGCGCATCGAGGCCGTCGCCGACGCGGGCGACGTCTTCTTCACCGGGCGATATTCAACGTGCTGGTCTCCTCGGACGCAAGTCGGCCCGACGTGTTCGACGTCACGTATCAATTGGATTTCTCCGGGGATGCGGCGGCAACGGCGTCGCAGCCCGCGCTCAAGGCGCAGGGCGAGGTCGCGCTGCGCCGCGGCGACGTCGTGGCGGCGGTCGAATGCGGCCGTTGGACCGTGGACCTGATCTTGGACCAAGCAGGGAAGGCGGCGCGCGGCGCGGCGCCGGACGGCCCGGCGACCGGCGACGTTCGTGTGACCGCCGCGCTGAGCAAGAGCGCGGAGAGGATTCGGTGCAGCCAGACGCTGTTGCTCGGCGCGCAAGGAAACGTGGCGCAAGGCGTCGCACCCGGGCCCAGCTTTATTTTTAACGCCGTGCCCACGGCTTCCACGCGCGACGGTGGGGTCGACCTGGAATTCCAGCTGGAATACCGGCCTCGCGCCGGCGCGGACCTGCTGCAGGTGCAGAACGAGCAGACCCTCGCGCTCGGGCGCGTCAGCCGCGCCCAACTGTCAGGCTATGAGTTCGATCTGCTGGCCGAGAGCGCCGCGCCGTCGTCGATGGGGAGCGTCTCGGCAACGCGCGGAGGACGCACGGCCGCCTCGGCCCCGAGGGCGGCGCCGTAGCAGTAATAAGCCCGATTGGGCAATTTCCAGAGGGTCTTCCAGTCCTTCTGCATCATCTCCTCGTCGTCGTAGAAATCGGGGAGCGTATAGGCCCGCTTGTAGTTCTTCACGCCGAAGTCGAGGGCCGACATGATCATGAACTTGCTGTAGTGCGCGAACTCCGGGTCGCAGGCGTGGGTGAACATCTCGTACTGGTGAGGCAGGGCGCCCCCGATGTAGACGCCGATGAGGCGGTCTTTGGCGTAGAAAGACAGGGGCATGGCCAGGGGGCTTGACGCGAAGAATGAACGGAAGCCGGCGGAGAAATCGATCAGCCAGCTGTCCTCGAACGTGTCGCGGCTCCAGCCGAGGAACTCGTCCCAGCGCGACAGGTCGATGTGTCCCGGCCTCACGGTCACTTCCACGGCGCACTTCTCATGGTAGGCGCGCAGGGGCTTGAAGCGCTTGGTCTTCAGCGCCTTGGAGAGATGGGAGAGGACATCCTCCTCGAGCCAGTGATGGTAGGGCAGTCCTTTTTGGAGAGGGTAGCCGGGGACTTCCGTCTCCGCGCTGAAATCCGAACCGGGGATGAGCTTATCGAGGAAAGAAAGGTCTTGAGGAAGCCCGAACACCGAGTGAGACGGCGCCACCAGCCAACGCATCACCTCCCGGTCGAAATAGGTGAGGAACTTGCCGTCCACGCAGTACATCGCCACGCTGTCGATGAAATGGCGGGCGAACTCGGGATGGAAGGCCATGGTGTGGCCGCTGAGTCCGCGCAGATCGTCGACGGACTCGACGCGCTTATACTCTTTGGGAAGCGGGTCCTTATCCGTGGGGGTCATCTCCGTATATTGTAGCAAGCGCCCGCAAGATGAATTGCGTCCCGCTCGAATAAATCGTCCGTCTCGGCCAATGAGCCTTCCCGGCGTCAACTCGACGAGGAGGTGTAGCGCGCGACCGACGCGCGCCAGAACGCCAGCGACGCGGCGAGTGCTACGACCGTCAGCGCGAAGGCGTAGGCGGTCCAGGCAGGCGAGAGAAGGCCCAGGAACGCCTTCGCCGGGAAGCTGGTCATCACCGCGATGGGCACGCCGAAGGTCAACGCCCAGCGCACGGGGGCGGCGTAAACGTCAACGGGAAATCGGCCCATGAACATCACGTCGCGGTAGATCCAAATTGCGTTCTCGAGCTCCTGGGTGCGCACGGTCAGAGCGGCGACGGCCACGTGGATGGCGAACACCAGGCCCACGGCGTTGAGCGTCAGCGTCGCGTAGAGCAGGCCGCGCGTCCAGCCCAGCGGCGGCAGGCGATGGAGCACGACCCCGGTCATGACCAGCACCGGGATCAAGGTGAGCGCGTCGAGAGCGTCCACGCTGGAGCAGACCATGCGCAGCAAGGGCGAACAGGGCTGAATAAGGTAGAAATCGAAGTCGCCCTCATTGACGGTGCGGCGCGCGTTGTAGACGCCGCGAAAAAAAATCTGCGCGATCATGTCGACGATATTGAAGGTCAGGAAGAACAGCGCGGTTTCCAGGAGGGTGTAGCCGGCGACGGTCTTCACATGGTCGAACACCGCCGCGACGAAAGCGAAAAAAAAGACCATGCGCACGGCCTTGCCGATCAGAAAGCCGGCCGAGCCCAGTCGGTAGGTGAGCTGGGCCTGCATGGACATGGACGCCGTGCGCGCCCATAGGCGCGCGTGGCGGCGGATTTCCTCGATCATCCGCCCTCCGCGGCGTAGGAGAGCAGACCCCGGTTCCAGGCCGCCGCCGCGACGGCGGCCGCGACGGCCAGCCACGCGGCCTCGACGCCCAGCAGGCGGACGGCCTCGGAGGGCGCGATCTTCTGGAGCAGCACGCGCGCCGGAAAATAAACCATGTAGGGAAAAGGCGTGGCCGACAGCAGGCGACGCAGGCCTTCGGGCAGAACGTCCAGAGGAAAGAACGCGCCGGCCGCGAACTGCAGGAACAATTCGAAGCAGAACAGCGGACCGCCGGATTCCGAGGTCCAGAACGCCAAGGTGCTCACCGCGAATTCCAGGAAAAAGAAAATCAGCGAGGCCATGACCGCGGCGAGTGTGAACAGCGCCCATGCGACGGGGTCGCGCGGGATAAAGACGCCGCGCGCGACGAGCACCAGCAGGCCGATCTCCAGGAAGGCCGAGCCCACGTGGATCGTCTTCTGTGCCAGATCGAGCGCCAGCGCGTAGCCTTGGTAGCGCAGAGGCCGCACCAGGTAGGAGGAGACGCGGCCCGAGGAAATCTCCCCGACCAACTGCCAGCCGCGCCCGGTGAAGACGAACGAGCGCAGGACGTTGATGATCAGCACGTAGGTCAGCATCTCGGGCCGCGTGTACCCTAAAAACGAAGCCTTGTCGCCGAGCAGGACGTTCCAAAAAGAATACAGGCTCAGCACGACGGCAAATCCCCCGACGCGGTCCATCAGCAAGGTCCAGCGGCGCTGGAGGGTTTCCTGCAGGGCGATCGAGTAGGCGGTCAAGTATTTCTTCACGCGCCCCCGAACAAACGGCGCACGATGTCGTCGATGTCGACCTCCTCGACGTCCAGATCGGCGACGGGAAAATCGCGCAGCAGGGCGGCGGCGCTGGCGGCCACGCGCGCGCGCGGCACCTGGAGCGCGGCCCGCCCGTCTTCCACGCTGACCACGGTGCCCAGCGCGGCCAGCTTCTTTGCGTCGAACGGCCCCGAAAAACGCGCGCGCAGAATCTTGTGGTCGGCGTAGCGCGCGACCAGGGCGTCGAGCGCGCCGTCGTAGAGCAGGCGTCCGCGCTCGATGACGATCACGCGCCGGCACAGTTCCACCACGTCGGTCATGTTGTGGCTGGTCAGCAGGATCGCCGCTCCAGTCCGTTTATTGTAGCCGCGCACGAATTCTCGCACCTTCTTCTGCATGATCACGTCCAGGCCGATCGTGGGCTCGTCGAGCAGGAGGAGGCTCGGTCGGTGGAGGAGTGCCGCCGCCAGCTCCGCGCGCATGCGCTCGCCCAGCGACAGCTTCTTGACCGGAATCGACAGATGCGCACCCAGGTCCAGCATGTCGACTAGTTCGTCCAGGCTGGCGCGAAACTGCGCTTCCGAAAGGCCGTAGATGTCCTTGTTGAGCCGGAAGGTCTCGTAGGCGGGCAATTCCCACCACAGCTGGGTGCGCTGGCCCATCACCAAGGAGAGCCGGCGTTGGAACGCCGCTTCGCGCCGCCACGGTACGTGGCCGAGCGCCCGCGCGGTTCCCGAGGTGGGCGTCAGCAGGCCCGCCAGCATCTTGAGCGTCGTCGTCTTGCCCGCGCCGTTGGCGCCGAGAAAGCCTACCAGCTCGCCTTCTTCGATCGAAAATGAAACGGCGTCGACCGCTCGGGTGTCCTTGTAGCGGCGGTCGAACAAACCGCGGATGCCGCCCAGCAGGCCGGGCTCCTTGATGGGCGAGCGGTAGTCCTTGGTCAGCGCGTCGGCGGTCAGCGCGGCGGTCATGGGCCATTTTCCCATATACGGACTCCGCTCGTCCGGCCCGCCTTGACCGAATCTTGAGCCGTAAGAGGTATGGGTAGTCCGTCGCGCGAAAGTCTGTCAAACGCGAAAGTCAAAACGCGAAAGTCTTGACATGCGTTGATTTCGGACTTACCCTGGTATGAAGAGGCGGGGGATTTGATAAGATGAAAAACCGTAAGAAAATGTCTCTCCAAAAACACGCTCCCAAGGAGAACCTCGTGCCTACAGAACCGGCGGTGGACGAGCAACGGTTTATCGAGGGGTTTCGAGAGTTGGGTATAACGAATTTCCCGGCATATACAACCGCTGACCAGTTCGCGCGTCAGTTTACTCGTTGCTCACTTCTGAAAACCGAGAAGATTGCGCTCTCCGGCAGTTCAGACAGTTCGACAAAACGGGTCCTCCCGCAGAAATAAATGCCTAGTTGGGGCCAAGTCTTGCAGGAGTTGCAGTCCAGTCCTGTGCCGCTGGACATGGTGCGCCGTAAATATTTAAAAGCGCTCCACGCAAAGACCGGCAGAAATGTAATCGCTTATTATTCCGGCTGGCTGCGGTATCCAAATGTTTTTGGAACGCAGATTACCGACGATGATAAGAATGGGTTCATGGCGACAATCCATGGACTTGACCGAAGCCTCGGCCTCGACCTAATTCTGCATACGCCTGGCGGCGAAACTGCCGCGACGGAATCAATCGTCGACTACCTGCGGAAAATGTTCGGGACAAATATTCGAGCGATAGTCCCGCAACTCGCCATGTCTGCCGGAACCATGATAGCTTGTGCGTCTCGCGAAATCTTGATGGGGAAGCCATCGAATCTAGGCCCGATTGATCCTCAGTTCGGCGGAATTCCAGCGCATGGCGTCATCCTAGAATTTGAAACCGCCTTGGCTGCCATCAAAAAAGACAGGGACAGCATTCCTCTTTGGCAAACCATCGTCGGAAAGTATCACCCGACATTTTTAGGTGAATGCCAGTACGCGATTGATTGGTCAAAAGAAATCGTCAATACGTGGTTGGAAACTGGAATGTTTCTTGGTGATGCAAAAGCTAAAGATATAGCGAAGAAAATCGTGGACGGTCTCGCCGACCACAACAGCACAAAAACACATTCGCGCCACATCTCGATAGATGATTGCAAGAAGCTTGGGCTGAAGATTGCGGACATCGAGGCGGACCAAGGGCTTCAAGATTTAATTCTAACCGTCCATCACTGCTACATTCATACTTTTGCAAATTCAATTGCAATCAAGATAATTGAAAATCAGAATGGCGCGGCCATTATCAGCCAAGCCACCACGCCACGCCCAGCCGCCTAGATAAGTTCAGACTTCCCCAGGCCATCTAACTCCCGCTGACTCGCGGCTCCAGGTGCATCTCGGTCGTGCCCCCGTCGTGGCGTGGACTGTCGCACGATACGAGCGTTGAGGCGGGGTCTGGCCGCAATGTTGCATTAAATAGGGGAGATGAACACTAAACCCCTCTCCCTTCGCGAAGCCATGGACGGAAACGAGGCGGCCGCGCGCGTCGCCTACATTCTCAGCGAGGTTCTGGCGATCTACCCGATCACGCCTTCCTCAGGCATGGGCGAGTCTTGCGACGCCTGGGCCGCGGGCGGACAAGAAAATTTGTGGGGTCAAGTGCCGCGCGTCGTCGAGATGCAGAGCGAGGCGGGCGCGGCCGGCGCTCTGCACGGCGCGGTCACCTCGGGAGCGCTGGGCTCGACTTTCACCTCCTCGCAGGGTCTCCTGCTGATGATCCCGATTCTCTACAAAGCCGCCGGAGAGCTGGTTCCGTGCGTGTTTCACGTCGCCGCGCGCACGCTTGCGACGCACGCGCTGTCGATCTTCGGCGACCACTCGGACGTGATGGCCGTGCGTCAGACGGGCTGCGCGCTGCTGTCGGCGGGTTCCGTCCAGGAGGCGCACGACCTGGCGCTCGCCTCGCACGCCGCGACGCTTGAGACGCGCGTGCCCTTCGTGCATTTCTTCGACGGATTTCGCACCTCGCACGAGATCGCCGACGTCGCGGTCCTGACCCGCGAGGACATGCGTGCCGTCATCGACGAAAAGGCCCTCGCCGCGCACCGCGCGCGCGGTCTGACTCCCGACAAGCCGGTCCTACGCGGCTCGGCGCAGAACCCGGATATCTTCTTTCAGTCGCGCGAAGCGTCCAACCCGTATCACCTGGCGATTCCCGATATTTTGGAATCCGTTCTGAAGCGGCTGGCCATGCGTACCGGGCGACGCTATCCTCTTTACGGTTATTACGGCCACCCGCAAGCGGAGCGCGTCGTCGTGGTCATGGGCTCGGCCGTGGGCGCGCTGCAGGAGGCGGTCGACGTTTTGACGGCGCGCGGCGAGCGCGTGGGCGTTCTCCAGGTCCGGCTCTACCGTCCATTCGACTCGGCGCGCTTCGCGCGGGCTCTGCCGGGAACCACGCGCGCCGTCGCCGTGCTCGACCGCACCAAGGAGCCAGGCGCTCCCGCCGAGCCGCTTCTGCTGGACGTGATGGCCGCTCTTGAGGAGACGGCCGGAAGCGGCGTCGGACCGGCGCAGCGTCCGGTTCTGATCGGCGGCCGCTACGGCCTCTCGTCCAAGGAATTCACGCCCGCGATGGCGGCGGCTGTTTTCGCCGAGCTTGCCAAGCCGACGCCGAAACGGCGCTTCACGCTCGGCATCCGCGACGACGTGACCCGGCTCTCGCTCGATCCGGTTGCGGACTTCGACGGCGAGGACCCGCAGACGCGCCGCGCGCTGTTCTTCGGCCTGGGCGCCGACGGCACGGTCGGGGCCAACAAGCAGTCGATCAAGCTGATCGCCGAAAAGACCGGCCTCCACGCGCAGGGCTATTTCGTCTATGACTCTAAAAAATCCGGCTCGACGACGGTCTCGCATCTGCGTTTTGGCCCCAAGCCCATCCGTTCGACGTATCTGATCAAGAATTCCTCGTTCGTCGCCTGCCACCAAGAGCGCCTGTTGTCGCGCCTGGACGTGATCGGCGCCTGCGCCGTCGGCGGCACGCTTCTTCTCAATGCCGCGCCCGAAGGGCTGTGGAAGCGCTTGCCGGGCTCCGTCGTCCGCGCGGCGGCGGCCAAGAAGCTGCGGGTCTTCGCCGTCGACGCCGCCGCCGTCGCCAAGGAAGCGGGGCTTGGCCGGCGCATCAACACGGTCATGCAGACGTGTTTCTTTTCGATCACCGGCCTCCTGCCCGGCTTCCAAGACGAGATCAAGTCCACGATCCGCAAGGCCTACGGCCGCAAGGGAGAGGACGTCCTGGCCAAGAACTTCCTCGCCGTCGACCGTGCTCTGGCGGGACTGCGCGAAGTGCCGATTCCGGCCGAACTGCCCGCCGAAGAGGAGCACGTCCCTCAGATTCCGCCGGAGGCTCCGGAGTTCGTCCAGCGCGTGATCGGCGCGCTCATCGCGGACCGCGGCGACGACCTGCCGGTCAGCGCCGTGCCCGCCGACGGGACCTTCCCCACCGGCACGGCCAAGTGGGAGAAACGCGCGGTGGCCGACGCGGTCCCGGTCTGGGACGAGAGCCTGTGCATTCAATGCAACAAGTGCGCGCTCGTCTGCCCGCACGCCGCCATCCGCGCGAAAGTGTTTCCGGAGGCCGCGCTTGCAAGCGGCCCCGAGGGCTTTCGCGCGCTTGCTTGGAAGGGCCGCGATTTTCCTGCCGGTACGCGCTACGCGATCGCGGTCTCGCCCGACGACTGCACCGGCTGCCGTCTCTGCGTGGAAGTCTGCCCGGCCAAGGACCGCAAGGATCCGTCGCATAAGTCGCTGAACATGGCTCCGGTCGAGGCGGTGCGCGCGCGCCAGTCGCGCGACTATTCCTTCTTCGCGAGCCTGCCTCAGGTCGACCGCGCCGCGGTCGACGCTTCTTCTCCGAAGGGCAGCCAGCTTCTAGAGCCGCTTTTTGAATTTTCCGGCGCGTGCGCCGGCTGCGGCGAGACGCCGTATCTCAAGCTGCTCAGCCAGGTGCTCGGCGACCGGCTGGTGATCGCCAACGCGACGGGCTGTTCGTCCATCTACGGCGGCAATCTGCCCACCACGCCGTGGACGACGAACGCCGACGGGCGCGGCCCCGCGTGGTCGAATTCCCTTTTCGAGGACAACGCGGAGTTCGGCTTGGGCATGCGCCTGGCGTTCGACGCGCGTCGCGCGCACGCGCGCGTCCTGCTGACGCGCCTGTCCGACGCCGTCGGCGTGCAGACGGCGCGCGAGATTCTGGAAGCCGAGGGCCGCGACGAGGCCGGCCTGAAGGAGCTCCGCGTACGGGTGGCCGCGCTTAAAACCAAACTGGCCGGTATGGACCGGCCCGAAGCCCGGGACTTGCTGGGTCTGGCCGACGACCTGACGCCGCGCAGCGTCTGGATCGTGGGCGGCGACGGTTGGGCCTACGACATCGGCTTCGGCGGCCTGGACCACGTGCTGCGCTCGGGCGAGAACGTGAAGCTTCTGGTGCTCGACACGGAGGTCTACTCGAACACCGGCGGTCAGGCCTCCAAGGCCACGCCGCGCGCCTCCGTCGCGAAATTCGCGACCGACGGCAAGAAGACCGCGCGCAAGGACCTGGCGCGGCTGGCCATGAACATGGACAACGTCTACGTCGCGCGCGTGGCGTTCGGCTCCAACGATTCGCAGGCGCTCAAGGCGCTGCGCGAGGCCGAGGCCTATCCGGGCCCCGCGATCGTGATCGCCTACTCGCACTGCATCGCCCACGGCTACGACATGTCCCAAGGCCTCGAGCACCAGAAGCTGGCCGTCGAGTCCGGCTACTGGCCGTTGCTGCGCTTCGACCCCAGCCGGACCGGACGCGGCGAACCGGCCTTGCGCATCGACTCTCGTCCGCCGACCGGCACGGAGGCCTTCGACAAGCTGGCCGCCGCCGAGGACCGCTTCCGGATGCTCGCGACCGCCAAGCCCGAGGAGGCCAAGCGGCTGCGCGCGCTGGCCGCCGAGGACATCACCCGCGCCTGGAAGGCGCTGGAGGAAATGGCGCGCGAGACGGCGCCGAAGACCGGGAGCGCTTCCGAGGTTCTGGGTTAGGCGCGGCGTCCCATCTCGCTCATATACGCGAGCGTTTTGAGACCGTCCATGCGGTCGAGATAGACCAGTCCGTTGAGATGGTCGGTCTCGTGCTGAACCACGCGGGCTGGGAAGCCCTCGTAGACGCGCTTGAAGGCCTTGCCGTCCAGGCCCAGGCCGCAGAGTTCCACCGCCAGGTGGCGGCGCACGCGGCCGCGCAGGTCGGGCGCCGAGAGGCAGCCCTCCCAGTCCTCTTGCGTCTCGTCGCCCAGGGGCTTGATCACGGGATTGAAGACGACGGTCAACTCGATGCCGTCCGGGTGGCGCTTGGTGCCCTTGGGCAGGCCCATGACGAATACGGCCAGACCCTCGCCGCACTGGTTGCCGGCGATGCCCACGCCGTCGTACTCTTCCATGGTGACGGCCATCTCGCGTACGAGCCGCTGGACGTCCGCGCTGCGCACTTCCTCGGGCTTGAGGCGGCGCGCCGTGGCGCGCAGCACCGGATGTCCCAGCAACGTGACCTTGCGGATGCCGACGCCGACGACCGCCGCGTTGTCCCGGCTCACGACGCGTCGTCCCAGCCCGGCTCGCGCGGCTTGGCGCGCGGCGAGGCGCGTTCGGTGCCTAGGCGTTTGTGCATTGCGCCGATGAACTGAGGCCAGTTAAAAGGTTTGGTGAAGAACTCGACGACGTTGGACTCCTGGCGGATCACCTCGACGGTCGAAGAGTCCAGCGAGCGCGCCGTGGCGATGAAGACGGGTATGTCTCTGTGGCCCGCGGCTTGGACCTGGCGCAGGAATTCGTAACCGCTCTGCTTGGGCATCATCAGGTCCAGGATGATCAGGTCCGGCTCGCGCGCCTGGAGCTTTTCGAGCGCCTCCAATCCGTTGGCCGCGCAGACCGTCTGAAAGCCTTCCTTCTTGATGTTGAACTCGACGAGCAGGCGCACGTCGGCCTCGTCGTCGACGATCATCACGAGACGGTCCGCGGGGGGAGTGGCGTCCATGAGTTCAGTTTATTGCTTCCGGTTCGGGGGAGTCAAGGACGACGAGGCGTCAAAACTTGGGCCGGAAGCTGGCCAGCAGGCCCGCGAACGCGGCGTGACGGCGGTCGAACAGGGAGACGGGCGCGTCGTAGACGAGAACGTAGAAGCCGTGCGAGGCGGGTACGGCGACGTGCTCCTCGCGCGTGTCGACGCGCTTGGCGCGAAAGGAATTCGGCGGCACGAACTTGGCCGCGCCGTTGACCAGGCGCTTGGCCGCGCGCCCGGCGACGACGGCGTCCTGCACGCGGCCGACCGACCAGCCGGGCGGGGAGACGTCGGGGGCCTGCGTGATGCGGCGCATGTAGGCGGCCGGAGTATCGTAGAGCTTGTCGCCCGGGGGCACGTGGCGGACGATGATGGTCGCGGCCACGCCGAACGCGTCGCGCGGCCCCGAGAAGATCACGCCGTCGGCCAGGCGGCGCGCGCTCCAGCCGCGGGGTGCGGCGCATGTGAAGGAGCCGTCAAGCGGCGACGCCGCGGGCGCGGACGGTGCGGCCGAGGCCGCGCAAGCCGCCGACAGCGCCAGCGCGAGAAGGAGCCGGTTCTTTTTCATGGGAATCTCATGGATGCGCGAGATCCGGAACGGGCACCGGATCCGCCGCCGGCCCATGGATGCCGAGCTGGGCGAGCCGTTGGTCGGTCAGAGAGACGACGCCCGCGAGCCGGGCCGCATAGGCGTCGTAGACCTGCGGCGTCTGATGGTCGTGGTCGCGCATGATCTTGAGTTCGCCGGTCAGCTCGCTTGTCCCTATTCGAGGCACGGCCTGGATGAAGTCGGACACGGTCTCGACTTGAATGCGCGGCGCCGCGGCGAGGCTCGCCTGCTGCGCCGCCGACAGTTCGGCACGACGGCCGAGTTCCGCCTGGATCGCGGCCTCCGCCTTCGCGTCCAGACTCAGTCCGGTCCAGGCGTTGCTGGCGATGGAAGGGGAGCCGGGGTAATCATCGGAGAAGACGCTGGCGCCGTAGTAGGACGCGCCTTCCTTCTTCAGATTTTCCGCTTGCCACAGGTCGTTGGCGACGAGAGTCGAGGAATTCTTGTTGGCCTCCAGGAAGCGGCGATAGGAAGGATCGATCTTTTCCTTCTGGAGAACGAACAGCGCCTGCACGGTCAGCGCCTCCTGCTCTATGCCCTCGCCGCTTTGGAAAGGGATGTCCTGCTCCTTGGCCCAGTCGTCCTGCATCTCGTGCGTGGACTCGTGCACGAACTCCGGGACGACCGTGCGGGTCAGGTCCCGGAGCAAGGCGGGATCGCGGGTCAGATCGTCGATCGTCTTGCCGTGCGAGCGCAGGAATTGAGCGATGAATTTTTCGTTCAGCGAGAGGCGGTTGTTGTCATATTCGGCCGCCGCGGACACGTCCTGGCCCGCGAAAGGCCGCACCACCACGTCGAGGGGATGGTTCGCGAAAAACGCCGTCAGGTCGGCGCCCGCCCAGGTGCCCTGTGTTTCGCGCATGAGCCCCGTGCTCAACAGCGCGGCCGTGCGCAGCCGCGACGCGGCGTCGAAGCCCTGGCCGGGCGCGGACGGGAGGGCCGCGCGGACCTGCGCGTCGGGTCGACCCATGTCGTCGTAGAGCCGGTTGAGCGCCGCCAGCCGTGCGTCGGGATCAGCGGCGTTCTGCGCGTCGGCGAGGGCCTGACGCAGTCCGGCGGCCGCGCCGGAGCCCACCAGCTTGTCGGCGGCGGCAAGCTTCTCTACGGCCGTGTCGGCCTTGTCAAGCCGGTCGGAGAGCGGCGTCGTTTCGTCGCGGCCGAGCACGCCGTAAACGGCGTAGGCGCGCGCCGCCATGTCTTGTAGTTGTTTGGGATTGGAGGGATTTGACTCCATTAAGGAGCCCATCTCCTCGCGCGCCCAGCCGAGGAGGCGTTCGTACCGGGCCTGCAGGGACAGAGCGCTCCAATCCGCGGCGGTCGTCCCATACGCCTGAAGCCAGTCGAGTTGGGAACTCGACAGCGACTTCCAATCAAAAAAAACGAGGGGCAGCTTCTTCACGACGTCCGGGATGATGGCCCGGTCGCGGGCGGCCCAAGCCTCCAGCCGCGCGGGATCCTGGCAGAACGCGCAGTCGCCGCGGGAGAGCAAGGTCAGGCGGATGTTCATGGGATCGACCGTGGAGGTCAGCAAACGCTCCACGTCGCGCAGTTCGGCGGCGTGCTCGAAGACCGCGTCGAACCGAGCGGGCTCGGCGGCCTTGACGACGGCCTGTGTTCGCGGATCACCGAGGAAGATTCTCGCGGTCATGGCGTCGTCGTGGATGATCGCGGAAATGATCTGCGCGGGCGTGGTCGCGTCGCCGTCGGCGTTCTGCGCCTGCGCGCGCGGGACGAACGCGGAACACGCGATGGCCAGGACGGCGGCGCGAACCGAGAGGCGGGGGATCATCGGGGGACTCTCGCGGGGAGGATACCCCCATCCCCGGCTTTCGTCAAGAGCGCTTCGACTCCAATTTCATATCATCCCCCGCATGGACACCGACCGGGAGTTGGCGCGCATCCGCGCCGGCATCGACGAGACCGACGACGCGCTGGTCGCCCTGCTGGCGCGGCGGCGCGCGCTGGCGCTGGAACTGGCGAAGATCAAGAAGGTCGTGGGCCTGCCCATCTACGACCGCCGGCGCGAGGCGGCGCTGGTGGAGCGCGTCACGGCGCTGGGCGCGCGCGCCGGCGTCGACGAGGAATTCGTCGAGGTGCTCTTCCGCTTGATCATGATGAACTCCAAGGAGGTCCAGCAGCGTGCGTCTGAGTGACCGCGCGTCGGCGGCCGGGGAGTCGCGCACTTTGGGCTTGTCGGCGCGCGTGGCGCGTCTGCGCGCCGAGGGCCGCGACGTGGTCAGCCTTTTGGAAGGCGAGCCCGACCTGCCCGTGCCCGCACCGGTCCTGCGCGCCACCGAGGACGCCCTGCGCGCGGGGCTGACGCGCTACTCGGCTTCGGCGGGCCTTTCGGAACTGCGCGCGGCGATCGCGCGCAAGCTGGACGCGGTCAACGGCGTGCCGTCTTGCGCCGACGGCGTGCTGGTGACCAACGGCGCCAAGCAGGCGCTCTATGAAATCCTGCAGACGCTGTGCGGTCCCGGCGACGAGGTCGTGGTGCTGTCGCCGTATTGGGTGACCTTCCCCGAGGCGGTGAAGCTGGCCGGCGCGCGGCCCATCGTGGTGGAGATGAAGGACGGGGCGCTCGACGTCGACGCGGTGGGCCGGGCGCTTTCGCCCAACACGCGCGCGGTGATCGTCAACTCGCCCAATAATCCCACCGGCGCGGTGTACCCGGCCGAGAGCCTGCGCGCGCTGGCGACGCTGGCCGACGAGCACGACTTCTTCCTCATTTCCGATGAGGCCTATGAAGGCCTGGTCTACGACGGCGTCGCGCACGTCAGCGCGGCGTCCCTGGGGCGCCAAGCCGCGGCGCGGACCGTGACGTTGCAGACCTTCTCGAAGAGCTTCGCGATGACCGGCTACCGCGTGGGGTTCGCGGCGGGTCCGGAGGAGTTGATCCGCGCGGCGGGCCGCCTGCACGGCCACGTGACCGGCAACGTCTGCACGTTCGCCCAGCACGGGGCGCTGGCGGCGCTGGAACTGGGCGAGGCGCACCGCGCGATGTGGCGCGCGGAACACCAAGCGCTGCGCGACGCGGCGTTCGCGCGGGCGTCAAAGATTTTTTCCGTCTCCAAGCCGCAGGGCGCGTTGTTCTTATGGGCCGACGCGCGCCGCCGCTTCGACGGCCGCCGCCCGGACTCGGCGCGCTTCGCCGAGGACCTGCTGGAGCGGGCCGGGGTGGCGGTGGCGCCCGGCTCCGCGTGCGGACGCGAGGGGTTCCTGCGCCTGAGCTTCTGCCGTCCGGAGAGCGTTCTGCGCGAGGCCTTCCGGCGTATTGAGGAAGCGCTGTGAACGCGGGCCTGATCGGCTTCGGCCGCCTGGGCCGCCTGCTGGTCCGGCATTTCTCCCGCGACGCGCGCATCTTCGTCCACGACCGAAAGCTCGACGCGCGCGCGGTCCGCGCGTTGGGAGCCGTGCCCGCGACGTTGGTCCAGACCTGCGCCCAGCCCGTCGTCGTTCTGTGCGTGCCCATCTCTCAGATCGAGCCGCTGGCCCGGCGCATCCGTGACCTGGTGCGTCCGGGAACGCTGATCGTCGACGTCGCCTCCGTGAAGGAAGAGCCCCTGCGCGCGTTGAAGAAAATCCTGCCGCGCAACGTCGATATTCTTGGCACGCACCCGAACTTCGGGCCGGACAGCGCGGCGGACTCGCTCAAAGGCCGCAAGATCGTGCTCTGCCGCGTGCGCTTGAGCGACACGCGCTACCGCCGGGCGAAAAGCGCGCTGACGCGCAAGGGCCTGGAGGTCGTCGAACTGACCCCGCGCGAGCACGACCGGCGCATGGCGCACTCGCTGGCGCTGACCCACTTCATTGGCCGCGGCTTGGTCGCCTACGGCGCCAAGACCACCGGCGTCGACACCGAGGGCTACAAAAGACTCCTGCGCATACTCGAGACCGTGCAGAACGACAGCTGGGAACTGTTCGTCGACATGAACCGTTTCAACCGCCATGCGTCTCCCATGCGCCGCCGACTGCTGGCCGCTTTGTCCGCCGTGGACCGGCGCGTGCGCGCGTGAAGGTCGCCTTCCAGGGCGAGCGCGGCGCCTACAGCGAGGCGGCCTTGCTGGCTCATTTCGGCGCCGCCGCCCGGCCGGAGGGCTTCGCGTTCAGCGAGCAGGTCTTCGACGCCGTGGAGTCCGGCCGCGCGGAGGCGGGCTTCGTGCCCGTCGAGAACACGATCGCGGGCTCCGTGGGCGTGAACACGGACCTGCTCTTGGCGCGTCCGGTGCGCGCGTTCGCGGAAGCCTACCTTCTCATCGAGCACTGCCTGCTGGCGCGTCCGGGGGAGACTTTGTCCAGCGTGAAGACCGTCTACTCCCACCCCATCGCGCTGGCGCAGTGTCGCGATTTTCTTCAGGCGCGCGGCCTCACGGTCGTGCCCGAATACGATACCGCCGGCGCGGCGCGTCTGGTCGCCGAGCGCGCCCGTCCCGGCGAGGCCGCCGTGGCCTCACGCGGCTGCGCGAGTGCCTACGGTCTGGACGTGCTGGCCGAGGGCATCCAGAGCGTTCAGGGCAACTTCACGCGCTTTCTGGCGTTTCGCCGCGAAGGAGACGTTCCGGCGGGTCTTAAGCAAGAAAAGACCAGCCTGGCGTTTTCCGTCCACGATCATCCGGGCGCGTTGCTCGACTGCCTTAAAATATTCGCCGACCACGCGCTGAACCTCACCAAGCTGGAATCGCGCCCCATCCCGTCGGACCCGTTCGAATACACCTTCTTCGCCGATTTTTTGGGCGGGGCCGACGACGCCGCCGTCGCCGCCGCGCTGGCCGAGTTGAGGTCCGCCGCGCGCCGCGTCAAGGTGATCGGCTCCTACCCGTTGGCCGAGCGGCCGCGCGCGTCCTGAGCCGGAACAGCGCGCTCACCGAGGCAGGCTTACGGGCGCCTCCACGACGTGCTTGTCGCCGTCGAGGCTTTTCAAGAAGGCAAGCAGATCTGCTTTCTCCGCGCCCGTCAGTCCCAGCGGGCGGATCAGCGCGCTGAGGCGGGGATCGGGCTGTCCGCCGCGGTCGAGGAAATCCAGCACGTCGGCGAGCGTGGCCAGGGAGCCGTCGTGCATGTACGGCGCGGTGTCGTCGAGGTTGCGCAAGGTGGGGGTCTTGAACGCGCCGCGGTCGCCGTCGCGTCCGGTCGCCGCGAAGCGGCCGGGGTCCGGTATGCGACGCTGGGCGCCCACGCCGATATCATGGAATTGGCCGTCGGTGAAGTTCGGCCCGGAATGGCAGTTCGCGCAGCCCGCGCGGCCGCGGAACAGCGCCAGGCCGCGCGCGGCCGCCGGGCTCAGAGCGGAGCGGTCGCCCGCCGCGTAGCGGTCGTAGGGGGAACCGGCGGCCGTGATCGTGCGTTCGAAGGCGGCCAGGGCTTTGGCGATGCGGTCGATGGTCGCGGCCTCGTCGCCGAAGGCGCGCCTGAAATAGCGCGCGTAGCCCTTGATCGCGGCGATGCGCGCGGCCGCCTCGGGAAGCGTCATGTCCATCTCCTTGGGATTGGCGATGGGGCCCTTGGTCTGGTCCTCAAGGGTCGCGGCACGACCGTCCCAGAACAGCGCGGGCAGATAGGCGGCGTTGAGCACGGTGGGCGTATTGCGGTCTCCCAACTGGCTGCGCACGCCGATGGGCGTCGGCCTGCCGTCGGTCCAGCCTTTGCGCGGGTCGTGGCAGGTCGCGCAGTTCACGGTGAGGTCTCGCGAGAGGCGCTTGTCGAAGAACAGGAGCCGGCCGAGCGTGACCCTCGCCTTCGTCGTCGGGTTATCGGCGGGAGCCGGCGGCGGGGCCGTGGATTTTGCGCGGAGAAGTGCGGGACTCATCAGCAGGACGCAGGCACACACGACGGCCCGGCGGTTGCGCGATGCCTCCATCCTTGGATTTTTAACATGTCGTGGCGGGCTTCGCAATGCCCAAGACAACACATTCGCGATATATCGGACCTTATAGGTCTTGACTAATTTCGCCAAGCGTCTATACTGACCCCCGGTATGCGCGAACAAGCCGTACCCGCGCGTCCAATCATGAAGCGGCTCAAACACTTGCTCTTGGGGGCGGCGCTGACCGCAGCCGCGGCGTTCGTTGCCGCGCCGCAGCCGGCTGCGGCGGGTGTGCTGGGCGACGTCAACGGCGACGGTGTCGTCGACATCAAGGACGTGCAGGTCCTCTCGGACTACCTGGTGGGCAACTCGACGTACGTTCCCCACCCCGAAAACGCGGACGTCAACGGCGACGGCGTGATCGAC
>JABEUV010000146.1 GCA_013044195.1 Elusimicrobiota bacterium
CCTGGTCGCCGCGCGGAGGTATCAGATCGAAGAGGACCTCGTCCGCGATGTCAGAAACGGGGTGATCGACGGCCAAAAGCAAGAAGCCCGGAAAGAAGAACCGAAACGCCTCCAGCGTCATGGAGGAAAGGCTTTGCGCCAATAGATGATGACGCAGAAGCGCGTCCACCGGCATGTCGCGCCAATGCCGTCCTCGGAAGACTGACTCGATGTCCTCCCGGTCGTCGGCGCTCGGCAGTGCGATGCGTCCTTCTTGAGGACGCGGCACATCGGAAAAAGCGGCCGCGATGGCGCTTTTCAAGGCGTCCTTCTCATCGCTCAAGAGGCATTCTCCTGTCGGCGTTCGCAGGAGTCGCAAAACTGCCGAGCTTCAACCGCCGTATTCGGTGATATCGGCGACGAGGTGAGCCGTCGTCTCGCTGACGGGCAGTATCCACACCTTGAATTCGCCACTGACTGATCCAACCATGTATGGGCACCGCCAATGCGCACCGTCCGGATTGGCGGCAGAACTGAAAACGCGATCATACTCGACGCCGTCGATGCGCGCGAGCCAGACCGTCAGCGGCTCGCGCATGCTATTCACGAATTCTAAAGAATCTTCTTCGAATCGTTCCTTGTAGCGAAAATCCTCAAGACGGACCGAAACGCACGCAGTGGAGCGCTTAAGATGTTCGAGCCAATCGATCGGATCCGCGAAAAGAAGACGCGCCTTCCACTCGCGAGGCAGCGCCTTCTGAGCAAAATCCTCCCCGCATGGCGGCGCAGGAGCGATGAATGCGCGCAGCACCGGACTCCCGAGCTTTTCCTTCGGCATCAATGGGCACCTCTGCAGCCTACTTCTTTCCTGCAAATAGAGTCGTCTCTTCGATCTTTCGGATGACTTGCCGAAGAACGGACGCGGCAGTGCGACCGGATATTTTTTCACAAAGGCGGTCCATATGCTCGTCATCGACAACGATTTCATGATCCCACCGAGCCGACTTGGAGGCGCGCGCTCCTCCCTGGAACGTCGGCTCCAGTTTATACGTCTCCCGGCGCTTGACTCGCGGGTGAAACGTTCTGCTCCCGGCGCATCTAAGAATTTCAATTCTAAACTTCAAACTCTCGTTCGCCCCGCCGGGGATTCCGATCGGAGCTAAGTCGTAAATCTTCACGATCTCATCATATCGGAGGCTTGGGTTTTGATCCATCTTATCTGTCTCAAACCTTAGGAAGGCCGCGTCTCCATTCGAGCAGATCCGCCGCCAGCAGCGTCGAAGAGCCTTCCCCCCGCGTCAGGGTCGCGGTAAAGACGCCGCCGATTTCACCGCCTTCATCGGCGACGATATATTGGACGGAACATCTCGCGAGGCCGTGAATCAATCGCTTTCCTACGCCGCTCCACGGACGCACTTCAGGCAGTCCCGGCATCCAGCGAGTCAACATCGGAACCAGCGTCGAAAAACGCTCGTAGGCTTCTGAGGTGGATTCGAACGTGTCATACGAGAAGAAGTCGCCAGGATTGAGCCCCGGAAGATCAAAAAATAGGCTGGCGGCGGCGATGTTAAAATCGAGATCGTTCGACGGCTCAATCTGAATCAGTTTCGCTTTCCATTCCGCCGGCAAGGACCTGAGAACCGCGGCACCGGACGGTCTTGGAGCCCCGACGAACAGCCGCATCACGGGGGTGACAGGAAGCCTCGATGAGCCATCGCAGCGATGATCAGTCATTTTTGGGCTCATACGGATACGGTCCCTGTATCTCAATATCGATCCTATTTTGCCGCTGCTTCCCGAACTTGAAGGATTGGCTACCTCCGCCAATCTTGGGGGTCATGAGATATTGACTTGCCTTCTCCACAGCCGACCACAGGTCCGTTTGGTCTTCGTCGCCGGCCAAGTTCAATATGTCGTTCTTAAGGTCCGTGAGCATCTGCTGTGCGGTCGCTTCGTCGACATTCGACTTCACTCGGTCGCCGAAGTGGGTCCCCGTGCCGCTGGCTCCCTCGAATTGAGCATGCATTCGGACCTTGTTGCCTTTGCTCTTCTTCGTCTCGACCTTGACGTCCACCGCTTGGCTCAGCCGCGCGCCGGGAGCGGCGAGAAGCCCCGGCGGAAGCATCACGACTCCCGAGAGATGTAGCGGCGACGGTTCGCCCACCGCCGCGGGAGACTCCGGCTTCTGTTTTGACTTGTCCGCTTCGGCGTCCAGAGCGTCGAAGGCAGCGTCGGCGTCTTTCTTGATCTCGGAATTCGGCCCCTGGTCTTCCTTCTCCTCGGGCTTCGGCTCGTCCGCGCCCTTCGGCGCCTCGGCGGCCACGCTTGGGATCAGATGCACGGGCACCTGCACGGTGCCGTTCGAGTCCGCGTTCGCCTTGAAGGACCCGGGCGTGCTCGCGGCGCCGAATCCCACGGACGCCGCGTCGGCGCCTGCGGCGGAGAACTCGACGGAGACCTGCTGCTTCTCCGGAGGCGTCACGCTTTCGCTGAAGCTCAGGACCGCGGTCAAGGTGACGGGCGAGTCGGAGCTCAGGGCCTCGGGCTCCGCCCGCAACTGCAGCCCCGTGATCATTTTCGGAACTGGACAGTGCGGCTGCGCGCCGCCGCAGGCCACGATATTGGGGTCCGCTTTGCAATAAAGACAGGTGCTCCCGCAGGCGCAGACGCCACAGGAGGGCGGAGTCCACGTGCATTGGGGCCCGCCGGCTCCGGACTCCTCGGTCGAGCTGAGAACGGAACCCGACAGGACGTCCGACGACGCGCCCGCGGGCGCCGCCTCCTCCGTTCGTCTTGCCGCCGCGACCGTCGTCTTCGTCCCGCTGGACGCGGCGGCGACTTCCGCGGCCCTCGCCGGAGACGTCAGATAGGCGAGGGCTTCGTTCCCGAAGAAGGCTTTCGTGAACATCTCGGAGTATGCGATGCGGAAGTAGCCGTTCTCGCCCCAGCCGGTCCCCCAGCTGTTCTTGACGATGAAGTACTGACCGTCGTCGTCGTAGCCCACAAGAAGGACGGCGTGCCAGCCCCATTCGTCGTTGTCGCGGCTCGCGGAGTCCTTGCCGCCGCAGCCCCACTCGTCGCCCTTGATGTAGGTGTAGACGCCGGACTGGTAGTACTTCATGTCCTTGCGCAGATCGAGGGTGATCGGCAACGGGCCGTGCGCGACCAGAGCGCTCTTGACCGCGGCAAGGTTGTGCGGCACGGAGTACCACGAGCCGATGCGATGCGCGCGTTGCTGCCACCCGCTCTTGGCGTCGCTGCAGTTACCGTCGGTGGCGGTATAGGGGTAGTCGGACTCCGGAGGCAGGCCGACGGTTTGGATGAAGCTCGCGTTCATCTTGCCGCCGTTGCAAGAGCCCGTGCCGCTGCAGGAGATCATCACCTGCTCGGAGAGCTTGGGATCCTCCGAGGACTTGCTCTCGATCATCACCTGCGACTCGAGCGCCTGGGTCATGGAGAAGGCCCAGCAGGAGCCGCACGCCCCCTGGTCGCGCACGCCGCTGACCGCGTGATGCTCGCGCCAGTCGTAGCGCTTGGGAAGGATCGCCGCGGCGGCTTCCGTCGGCGGGAGAACCGGAGCCTCGATCGGGGCCAGTTCCAATCCCGTCATGGTCGGCTCGGCGCCCGGAAGCCGCGAGACCCACTTGGCGCCGTGAGCCTCGATTGCCTTGCGCAACTCGGCGGCCTTGCCGTCGCAAAGGTCTTGCGCGCGGCCCGCCGCCGCGCCGGCGGCCAACGATACGACGATGAGCACTATGGCCCGGAGACGATCCCTCATGACGCCCTCCCTCCCGCGTGAAGAAGGGGAACGACGACCTTGATGTGAGCGGTGAAGGTCTTCGCGGGCGCGGCCTTCTCCCACGAGCGACGATAGACGAGGATCGCCGTGGTCCTGCCGACCTTGACGCCCTTCATGCGCAGGACGCAGTCGCCGTCGCCGCCGATCAGCTCCGACTCGGCCTTCTTAAATTCGATGGGTCCCGTCGGCGCGGCGATTTTGCGATCGACGCTCTTGAGTTCCCACTCATATCCGGTGGTCGGACTGCACGGGAGGCGAATCGAGAAAGACTCTCCGACGGCGATCTCGGCCTTCATGGAGTCGGGGTCGGCGGCGGAGGGCTTGGGCGACGCCTGGACCTGGCCGTTCGGGGCCGCCGTCGACGCGTCCGGAGCCTCTGCGGCCAATGCCGCGACCGTCAAGCACAGCGCCAGCGTCGCCGGCACGATTCGCTTCATCTCGCACCTCCGATCCGAGTACGACGTCTAGCCCTCGCAGTGGCCGCCGGCCATGGATGGAGTGTAGCCCGTTCCCGCCCGGAGTCAAGGCCCGCCGCGACGCGCTCGGGACCGCGGCGGCACGTCTCTGGCCAAGATCCACGCGGAATCCGTCAAGATCAAGGTAGGCCTGCGGGAGCCTTTGCTCTCGCCGGTCATCGCCGGGCCCGCGCGGAGATCTGGACCGCGCGTTTAGAACAATGGCGGGGATGGCGGCGAAGGTTCTTTGAGCCAAGGCTTGCCGCCCCCCTTGATCAACCGGCGGCGGCTTCGGCGGCGGCTTCGCCCACGGAGAAGTAGCGCGCCTGCGGGTGGGCGAAGACCAAGGCGGAGACGCTGGCTTCGGGCTCCATCATGAAGCCTTCGGTCAAGGTGACGCCG
>JABEUV010000147.1 GCA_013044195.1 Elusimicrobiota bacterium
AGGCCGCCGTCGGAGAGCTTGGCGGGAGGCTCGTCTTGCAGGGCGCGCTGGAGGTAATCGCGCAGGCCGTCGATGGCTTGCGCGGTCTCGCGCAGGTCCTGCGCCAGTTCCGCCAAGCCCGAGGCCGCGAACGCGGCGTCGGCGACCGCGCGTTCCAGGTCGGGCAGGCGCGACAGCGAGCGCCGCAGGGCCCCCAGGTCGCGCGGGCCGGCTTGGCGCGTGGACAGGCGGCTGGTCACGCGCGGCAGATCCGCGATCTCCTGCAAGAGTCGGCCTAGGGCCCGGCGCGCGTCGGGCTTGTCGACCAGGTCCTCGACGCAGTTCTGGCGCAGTTCGATCTCGCGCAGGTCGGTGGACGGATGCAGAAGCCAGGCCTTGAGCTTGCGGCTGCCCATCAGCGTGCGCGTGCCGTCGAGCACGCCCCACAGCGTGTGGCGCTTTTCTCCGGAAGCCGCCTCCACCAACTCCAAGGTTCGGATCGCGGTGTCGTCAAGCTGCATCACCGCACCCGCTTCGCGGTAGGCGGGCTCGGGCAGTTCGCGCAGCCGGAACTTGGCTTCGTCGACGTAGCGCCGCGCGGCCAGCGCGGCCTTCAGCGCCAGCGGCCGGTTGCGCCAGGCCGCGGTCGCGGCCCAGGCCGGTGTCGCGCCCGGTGCGGCGGGGCCGCGCAAGGTCAAGCAGGCGCGCGCGGGCAGGGTCTGGCGCAGGCGCAGAGCCGAGGCCGCCGCGTCGTCGGCCAATACCTCGGCGGGGCGCACGCGCGCCAGCAGGTCGTGGAGGCGGCGCGAATCGCGGTCGTTGAGCGATTGCGCGGCCCAGGATTCTCCCGTCGAGACGTCCAGGCACGCGGCCCCCCAGCCCACGATGTCGTGCTCGACGGCGACCAGGAAGTTCGTCGCCGCGGGGTCCAGCAGTTCGTCTTCCACCACGGTGCCCGGCGTCACCACGCGGATCACGCCGCGCGGCACGATTTTTTTGTCCTTGGACGGCGGCTCCAATTGGTCGGCGATCGCGACCTTGCGCCCCGCGCGCAAGAGCCGCGCGAGATAGTTCTGCGCGCCGTGCGCGGGCACGCCGCACATCGGCACGCCTTGACGCTGGGTCAGCACCAGGCCGAGTATTTGAGAGGCGTCGCGCGCGTCTTCGCCGAACAGCTCGAAAAAATCTCCCAGGCGGAAGAACAGCAGGTCGTGCGGATGCGCGCTCTTAAGATCGCGGTACTGCCGCATGACGGGCGTGTCCGGCAGCAGGCTCTCCGTCGGGGACATGCCCCGATTTTAGCAGTTTCCCGCGGTCGCGGCTTTACGGTCTTTTGGCGATGGAGCCGCCGGTGGACGGCGCCGGGCTTTGCGGGGTGAAGGGCGCGCCGGGGTCGTCGGCGGAGGCCACGCACAGGCCGCGCGCGTTGGACCACTCGCGCTGGACCGTGTAGGCTCCGACCTTGGCCTGCTCGGCGTTGCAGATATCGCCGATCTCTCCGTTGGTTCCGTCATACCAGCCCAGTGGCGCCTGCGGCGTGTTGCCGGTGACCAGGCCGACGGCCGGGTCGGTGACTGCTTCCATCATTTCGTGAGAGGACACCGAGGTCTCGTTGTTGAACTGGCTCGGATCTCCGCCGCAACCGCCGGCGCAGGCGCCGCCCTGGTCCGGGATGACGCCGTAGTTGATCTCCCGGCCGCCCTGGGCGAAGGAACTGTGGTAGGCGCAGAACACCTGGCAGGACCCGGAGCCGCTCATGTCGATGTTGACGCCCGGCGGGAAGTAGATCATGTACAGCGTGTTCGCGTCGGGCTTGGGAACGGCTTTTTTGGCGATGAGCGAGGACAGTTCGGCCTGCACGTCGGTGTCCTCGATTTTTCCGGTCGGGTTCGTGACGGAGTCCGTGTAGGCGCCCAGATAAGAGCCGCGGCCGAGCGACGCCCCGGGGACGTTGTATTCGGACAGCCAGTCGAAGTAGGGGCTCTGGGTGATCGCGGAATAGAACCCGGGGAGCTTGTCCTGGTAGGCGACAGCCGGGTTCCAGAAGACGAGCTGGATTTTGACGGCGCCCAACAGGGGGCCGCCGTAATACTGGAGCTGCGGCGCGGCTTCAATGCCGAACGGCGCTTTCCCGGCGCCATTTTTGAGTTGAAGGCCCTTCATCAAAAGGAGACGCCGGTCGGTGACGGGGGCTGCTGCGGCGGCGGGACCGGAGGCGGACGTGGTCTTCAGCGCGCCGGGCGCGGTCACGGCGTCCATGGGCGCGGCCCAGTC
Organism: Elusimicrobiota bacterium; assembly: GCA_013044195.1. GTDB lineage: Bacteria > Elusimicrobiota > Elusimicrobia > UBA1565 > UBA9628 > GWA2-66-18. The sequence goes on from JABEUV010000147.1 coordinate 2,254, forward strand.
GGAGTCGTCGGCGAAAACGGGAGCATTCGCGGCGACCAGCAGCAGGGACGCGCAGGCGACGGCCGTAAAGGCGAGCGAGAATTCTTTTTGGATCATGACGGTAGGGTAGGCCGAACGGCGGACCCAGTCCTGGGGCCTAGGGCCTACGCCCTATGGGCCTTTAGACCCAGAAGCGGCTTGACTGGATTCGGCGGCGACCGCGCGGTTGTAGCGCGACAGCGCGTCGTCGGCGCGCGACTGCGCCCAGGCCATCGCCGCGTCGGGCGTCTGGTAGCCGGCGAGGATCAGCTCCAGGGCGGACTCGATGTATTCGCGCGTCTGCGCGAAGGTGCCCAGCAAGGCGCCGCGCGCGGCGGGCACGTCGGCGGCGGCGCGCAGCTGGTCGATCGCGGTTTTGGCGGCGGGGTTGCGCGCGTAGAAGCCTTCCTTCTCCAGATTGGCGATGACGTCGGCGCGGATCGGGAAGTAGCCGGTGCCCACGTGCCAGGCGCGCTGGCTCTCCTTCGACGCCATGAATTTGAGAAAGCGATAGGCCGCCGCGCGCTCGTCGGCGGGTTTGTCCTTCAGGATCCACAACGAGTTGCCGCCGACGATGGTCCCGCCCGGCACGTTCGACCCGTCGCCGGGCAGAGGCGCGGTGCGCACGCGAAACGACGCTTTCTTTTGGATCTCGAAGACGTCGCTCGTCGAGGTCAAAAGCATGGCCGAGCGGCCCGACAAAAAATTCTGTTCGGCGGGGTCCCAGCCGCGGCCGACGTTGGCAAAGGAGCCGTCCTGGACCATCCCCGCCCACAGCGCGACGGCGGCGCGCGCGGCGGGCGAGACCAGGTCGACGGACGTCGCGCGATCGGCGCGGCCGTTCTCGTGGTCGGCCAAGAGCGCGCCTTGGCGCGCGATCAGTTCCTCGAAGAACCAGGAATGCAGCGGCCAGGTGACGCCGGTGAGCCGGCGCGCGGGGTCGGTCAGTCGGCGCGCGTCGTCGCGCAGTTGCGCGAACGTGCGCGGGGCGGATTTGATTGCCGCCGCGGCGAACGCGTCGGCGTTGTAGTACAGGATGGGACCGGAACTGGCGAAGGGCAGGGAGTACAGGCGTCCGCCGATCTCGTAGTAGCGGCGGATGGGAAGGAGTATTTCGCGGATTGGAAACGAGGGGTCGCGGTCGATGTAGTCCTGCAGCGGGACGATCGCGCCGGAGTCCGCCATCGCCTGGGTGCCGATGTCGGTGATCTGCACCAGGTGAGGCCCGCGCCCGGCCAGCAGGGCCGTGCGCAATTTATTGAGCCCCTCTTCATAAGTGCCGATGAACTGAAGCTCGACGCGGACCTTTCCGGCGTTCTCCGGGGCCGCGTTGAACCGGTCCACGACGGAGGCCAGCAATTCTCCTTTCTCCCCGGACATCGAATGCCAGAACTGTAAAGCGATCGGCGCGGCCGCGGCGCGCCCGGAGAGGAAAATCAGCGCGACGGCGAGCAGAAGACGGCCCATCCTAACCCTTAAGCCCGCTCGTCGTCAGGCCGCGCACGAATTGTCTTTGCGCGGCGACGAACAGCAGGATGGTCGGCGAAATCAGCATGGCCGTCGCGGCCATGATCACGCCCCAGTTCATGGACTCGTTCTGCGAGCGGAACATTCCCAGGCCGATCTGCGCGGTCTGCATGGACGTCGACTGGGTGATGACCAGCGGCCACAGGTACATGTTCCACGCGTTGACGAACGCGTACACCGCCAACGCGGTCACCGCGGGCGCCGATAAGGGCACCGCGATCTGGAACAGGAAGCGCAGGCGCGAGGCGCCGTCGAGCATGGCCGCCTCCTCCAGTTCTTTCGGGATCGTGCGGAAGAATTGATAAAGAAGGAAAACACCGAAGCCGGACGACGCGAAGGGAACGACGAGCCCCGCGTAGGTATCGATCCAGCCTAGACGCGCGAGCGCGAAGTAGTTCGGGATGATCGTGATCTCCCCGGGAACCAGCATGGTCGCCATGATGAAGCCGAAGGCCAGGCCGCGGCCGGCGAACTCCAGCCGCGCCAGCGCGTAGGCGGCCAGGATGGAGGTCAGGACCTGGAGCGCGGTGATCGCCGTCGAGACGATGACCGAATTCAGGAGAAACCGCCACAGAGGCGCGGCCTTCAGCGCCAGGGAGTAATTCGTCCAGTCGAGCGCGCGCGGCAGAAGGCGCGGCGGGTAGGCCATGACCTCGCCGCCGATCTTGAACGAGAGGCCAAGCAGGTAAAAAAGCGGGAACAACTGCAGCAGCGCAGGAATCAGCAGGAACGCGGTCACGGCGGCACGGCGGCGGCTCTCGGCGCTAGCCATAGTGCACGCTCTTGCGGGCCAGGCGGAATTGGAGCGCGGTCGCGCCGAGGATCAAGACGAAGAGCACCACGGCCTGCGCGGACGCGTAGCCGGAGCGGAAGTTTACGAACGCGTCGCGATAGAGATTGAAGACCAAAGTGTCGGTGCGGCCCGCTGGGCCGCCGTCGGTGAGAATGTAAATCTGGCCGAAGCTTTGGAGGGAGTTGATCGTGGAGACGACGGCGACGAACAGAAGCGTCGGAGACAGGATCGGCAAAGTCACGTGGCGTAGGCGCGAGAGGTAGCCCGCGCCGTCGAGTGCCGCGGCCTCGTGCAGTTCCCGCGGCACGCCGGACAGGCCCGCGAGCAGGAAGATCACGTTGAAGCCCATCTCCTTCCACACGGTGGCGATGGCGACGGCGGGCAAAGCCCAGCGCGGGTCGCCGAGCCAGTTCGGGCCGACGATGCCCACTCGGCCCAGCGCGTAGTTGAGATAGCCGGCGGTCGGGTTGTACAGGAAAAGCCACAGCATGGCGGCCATGGCCGAGGAGATCGACACGGGAAGCAGAAACGCGGTGCGAAAAAAATCACGGCCGTAGGGGCCCTCGTCGAGGGCGAGCGCCACCGCGAGCGCCAGCAGAATCGAAGGAAGCGCGGTCTCGACGGCAAACAGCGCGGTCGCCCGCGCGCAAAGCCAATACTCGGGCGAGGCCGCCAGCAGGCGGTAGTTCTCCAGCCCCACCCAGACCGCGCGGCTGGAGAACGGCGCGGTTTCGTGGAGGCTGAGCCATAGGGATTGCAGCGCCGGAAGTGCTACGAACAGCGCCAGCGGCAGCAGCGCGGGCAGCACCAGCGCCCAGGCCAGCGCGCGCGAGGACCTCACGCGCTTGCCGAGCGCAGGCGCGCGCCGTCCGTGTCGAAGTAGAACAGCGCGGCGGGGTCGGCCCAGACCTCGGCTTGCGCATCGACGGGCGGCGCCGCGCCGGAACGCGTCTCGACGACGAGCTCGCGCCCTCCGCCCAGGTCTACGTGTACCAGCGTGGACGCGCCCAGCGGCTCGATCAGCGACACCGTCCCGGCGCCCAGCTTGACCGCCCCGGGTTGAGCCATGAGGCGCGCGTTTTCGGGGCGCACGCCCAGCTCCGCGGCGCCGGCGGGTGCCGCGCCGGCCGGCGCGGCCGACGCGGGCAGGAAGTTCATCGCGGGGGTACCGATGAACTGGGCGACGAAGCGCGTGCTTGGGTCATGATAGACGTCG
>JABEUV010000148.1 GCA_013044195.1 Elusimicrobiota bacterium
AGCGCGCGCGTGGCCGGCGACGATTTTAATACGCGCGACATCCTGCTTGCCGAGGCCGTGGCCACGCTCATCGCCGGCGTGTGCGGCGGCGTCGCACAGTCCACGCCCTACATCGGCCAGCCCGCCTACAAGCAGATGGGCAGCCGCGCCGGCTACACGTTGCTGACCGGTCTGTTCATCGGCCTGGGCGGGATGCTGGGCTACGTGGGCTGGATGGTGGAGATTATTCCGCGCGCGGTCATCGCGCCGATCCTGATCTTCGTGGGCCTGGACATCATCTGCCAGGCCTTCCTGGCCTGCCCGGCCAAGCACGCGCCGGCCGTGGCGTTCTCTTTCTTTCCCACGCTCGCGCGCCTATTGGAAATCAAGTTCTCCAATCCATCCGTGGTCCCCGCCGCGAACTTCGCGGCGCTGATGGTGGAGAAGGGCCGCGCCCTGCCGGAGATGCTGGTCACGGTGGCGCTGGGCAACGGCTTCATCCTGACGGCGATGCTGTGGGGTGCGTTCATGGCCGAACTGATCGATCGCCGCCTGAAGGCCGCCTCGGCTTATCTCTGGATCTTGGCGGGCTTCACCTTCGTCGGCATCGTCCACTCCGCCATGCCGGACGGCAGTATGTATTGGCCGTGGACTTTGTCCTCGCCGGCCATCCAGGTCCCCTACCAGTTCGCCGCCGGCTACGCGGCGCTGGCCGTGATGATGTTCGCGCTCTCCTTCACGACGGCGAGCCGCAGGCCCGCCGTCGCGCATGGACATTGAAGCGATTCGGAAATTCTCTCTCGATTTTCACAAGCCGTCCTGTTAATCTTGTTGTATGAAGAAACCCCGAGCCAGCCGCGGTGTCGGCTTCGCGCAGTTGATTCCTCAGACCGACAGGCCCGACGCTGTGGCCCTGACCAGGCTCAAGGCCGATTTCAGGAAACTGCGCGGCCAAATTCCTGGGAAAATAGACATTCGTGCGCTGGTTCGCGAGGGGCGCGGCTAATCGACTTTGTCGCCGATTCGTCCGTCGCCATGAAGTGGACTTTCACCGACGAGGATTCTTGGTGCGTCGGAAAATCGCTCGTTTCGGCCTGAGCTACGGCACCAGCATGCCGGCGATGCAGCCGGTCATGAAGCTGGCCAGCGAGCCGCCCAGCAGCGCGTAGAGGCCCAGGCGCGCGACGTCGGATTTGCGGCCGGGGGCCAGGACGCTCAAGCCGCCGATCTGGATGGCGATGGACAGGAAGTTGGCGAAGCCGCACAGCGCGTGGATGCCGATCATGAAGGAGCGTCGGTCCATGGGGGCGGCGGCGTGCGCGGCGGCCCAGCGGGCCATCTCGGAGTAGGCCACGAACTCGTTGAGCACGGTCTTCTCGCCGATGAGCTGGCCGATGACCGCGCAGTCCTTCCACGGCACGCCCATGATCCAGGCCAGCGGCGACAGCATCCAGCCCAGCACGTCCTGCAGTCCGACTGTGGGATGGCCGAACAGGCCGAACACCACGTGGAAGCCGCCGTTGACCATGGCCAGCAAGGACATGAAGGCCACCAGCATGGCCGCCACGTTGAAGGCCAAATGAATGCCGGTGGACGCACCGTTGGCGGCGGCCTCGAAGACGTTGGTCGCCTTGTCGTGATATTCCAGCTTCACGCCGCCCAAGGTCTTGGGCTTGCCTGTCTCCGGAATCAACAGCTTGGCCATCAGCAGGGCGGCCGGCGCCTCCATCATGCAGGCGGCCAGAATCTGGCCCGCGGAATCCGGGAAGAACGGCTTGAGCATGGCGGCGTAGACCACCATCACGCCGCTGGCGATGGTGGCCATGCCCGCCACCATCAGGCACAGCAATTCGGATTCGGTCATCGATTCGATGTAGGGCTGGATCATCAGCGGCGCTTCGGTCTGACCCAAGAAGGGAACGGCGACGGCGTTGAGCGTCTCCGCTCCCGACGTGCCGCAGGTGTAACTCATGATGCGGCTGAAGAACAGCACGATCCTCTGCAGGACGCCTAGGTAGTAGAGGATCGACATCAGCGAGGCCAAAAAGACGATGGACGTCAGAACCTGAAAGGCGAAGAAAAATCCCATGGAGCCGGGCTCCCCGGGCGGCACGGCCAGACTGCCGAAGACGAACTTCGCGCCCTCTTCTTGGAAACCGATGAGCCCGGACGCCGCGGTGTCGGCTCCGGAAAAAAACCAATGTCCGGGCAAGGTCTTGAGCACCAGCAGGGCGAAGATCACCTGGAGCGCCGTCGCCCAGGCGATCGTGCGCCAGTTGATCGCTTTGCGATTCTTGGAGAACAGCCAGCCGATGCCGATCATCGTGAAAACGCCGCAAGCGCTGACAAGCTGGTGGATATTCATGCTCCTCCCGGGAGGCGCTTATTATACATGAGCCCGCGTCCCGACGCGCTCCGTCGGGCCTTGAAAAGTATCATAATTCTGATACACTGAATCAGACGCACGGAGAGCCCATGCCCGACATCCGCCCTATTTCCGACCTTCGTAATCGCGCCGGCGACATCTCGCGGCTGTGCCACGCGACGGCTCAGCCGATTTTTATCACAAAGAACGGCCGTGAGGACCTTGTCGTGATGAGCCAGGCCGCCTACGACCAGCAATTAGCCCGTTTGGAACTTTACGCCAAGCTTGGCGAGGCGGAGGCCGAAGCGGCGGCCGGGCGCGGAGTCATCGGCCACGACGAGATGATGCGCCGTCTTAAGAGCGCGCTTCGTTGAAGCGTCGGCCGGTCGTCTATCTCCCATCGGCCCAGAGAGACCTTCTCGAAGCGGTCGAATACATCCGACAGGACAATCCCTCGGCCGCCGAAAAGTGGCTGGAGCGAGTCGACAAGGCGCTGAGCCGTCTTGGGTCGTTTCCGCAGTCCGGCGCGCTGCCCAAAGACCCGCGTTTGGCTCGTCTCGGCTACCGAATGCTCGTGATCGGCGAGCATCTGGCATTCTACAGTGCTCGCCCACGGGTCGTAGAGATCCGCCGCGTCCTTCACGGCAGGCGGCGATATTCCTTTTTGGCGTGAATCGGGCCCGCGGCTCGGCTTAGCGCTGGGCGACCGTCTCGCCCGTATTCTTGCCCAGCGGCAGTTCGACGAGGTAGTCCGCACCCACGCCTTCCTCGCTGTCGATGAGCAGGCGCCCGCCCACGGACTGGGCCAGGCGGTTGGACTGAGAAAGAAGAGCCAGCGCGGAACGCGGCGCGGGCGCGCCGCCGTAGATCTTCAGCAGGTCCTCGGCGGCCACTCCGGGACCGGAGTCGCGCAGTTCCACGTCCACGTTCGCGCCGTTGCGGCCGATGCGGATGGAAAGGCGACGCGTGGTCCGGCCCGTCATGGAACGGGCGGAGTATTCGATGACGCCTTTCAAGGTGCGAAGCACCGCGTCCGCGTCCGCGGCGACCGTCAGGCCCGTCGCGGCGCCGGAAATGTCGACGCTGACGCCGGTTAAATCCGTGGTCTGAGCCTGGCCCAGAGCCGTCTGCACCAACTCTCCCACGCGCGCTTGCGGCGCGCCCGCCGCCTGCGCCGAGGCCGCCGCGAAGATCAGCGCCAGGGCCGCCGCCGGGAGCGCGTTCTTATTCATGCCTCCAGTATGGCAGAGGCCGCTGAAGTTGTTCTTAAGCGCGCTTCAAGACCGTCTCAAGACGCATTCGTTATAGCCCGGGCCGCGCGGGGCGGAAGGTCACGTCGCGGTAGCGCGTCTCCGGGGAGAAGTCGAAGCGCGCGGCGGCCTGCGTCAAAGTCAGCGGCGAATACCAGCCCGCGGGATGCTCGGGCGTGTAGAGTGAGAACGGCGAACCCAGGCCGAACGGACTCCACGTCAAGGTCGTTCCGGAGAGCGCGCCGATCGGCGTGGGAATCAAGGTCGGCGGACGCCAGTCCTGCGCCCACTCGCGCAGAGCGCCGCCCGCGCCGCACACCGCCTGGGCGGCGTTGCCGCCGGGCTTGGCGCAGACCGGATCATTCGCGCCGCGGCGCGACGCGGACGCCTCCCATTCGCGCGTCGTCGGCAGGCGGCCGCCCACCCATTGCGAAAACGCGCTGGCCTGGGACCAGGACGCGCAGACCGCCGGCCGCGCGGCCGCTTCCTTTTGCCGCGACTCGCCGCCGCGTCCGGACGCGCGGTCGTCGCCGGCATAGACGCCGCAGTCCGCGGGCGATTCGTCGAGCGGCGTGCACGCTCCGGCCGCCACGCAGCGGCGGTATTGGCCGAGCGTGACCGGCGCGGCGGCGAATTGGAAGCCCTTCTCGCCGTTGCGCGCGGGGGTTTCGTCCCGCCAGCCGATATCCGCGTCGGCCGCGGCCAGCGCGGAGTCGGCGGCGGCCTGAGTGTCGCCGCCGTCGCCGCGCTCCAGGATCTCAAGCGCCCGCCGCTGCCGCCCCGACGGCAAAAGCGGCGCCAGCCGGCGCGCCATGCCCGGCGTCAGTCCGGGAGAGGGCAGGTAGGCCGCGGTGAACTGCGCGGCCCAGCGCCGCTTGTCGGTCTGCGGCACCACCGCGTAGCGCAGCAGGGGCTCGAGCTTGCCCCAGTCCGCGTCGCGCACCGCCGCGCGACGTTGACGTATCTGCGCGGCCTGCGCGCCGCGTTCGGCGTAGAGCTCCCACTGCGCGGCGCGTTTCTGCGCCGCCGACGCCAGCGCCGGACGCGCGTCGGCCAACTCGCGCCAACGCCGGGCTTTTTGCTCGGGAGCGGCGTCGCCGCGGTCGAATTCGTACGCGGCGTCGTAATCGGCCCAGGAGGCGGCGTCGGCGCCGCGAAAATCAAGCGGCCGTTCGCCCGGGTCCTCCGGGGGTGCGGCGCGCGGCACCGGGGCCAAGGCGCCGACCGAGACGCGAAAGCCCCCGTCGGCGGCGTCGCGCTCGATGGCGGCGAGGTCCGGCGCGGCCTCCCGGCCGCGGCCCAGCACGGCGCCGGGCGCGCCCGCCGCCAGTTCGGGCGTCTGCGCGCGGTCGTGGGCCAATGAGAGCGCTTTTTTGGCGAAGTCGATCAGCCCGCCCGCGGTCACCGCGCCGGCGGCATCGGCCGCCCAGCCGCGCAAAGCGCCCAGGGCCAGGTAGCTGAACGCGGGCCGCGGACGAGACGAATCCGGCAGTGGGCCGGCGAATTGGTTGGACGCCGCGGCGGTCATTAGTATGGTGCGCGGGTCGACCGGGCCTTGCAGACCGCGCGAGATGATCAGCGGCTGAAGCCCGGCCACCAACTCGCGGCCGGCCGGGTCGCGGCCGCTGAAGCAGGAGTCCAGAATGGCCACGGCCTTGGCCTGACGGCCGCGCGCCAGCAGGCGCAGCAGTTCGCCGCGCTTGAGGCTGCGTTCCTCCAGGCTGTCGGCCGTGGCCTGCGCGTCCGCGCCGATGAGCAAGCCGTCCTTGCCGTCGCGCGACGGGGCACCGTGTCCGATGAAGACGAACCACAAGGTCCCGCCCGGCTTGACCGACGCGGCCTGCGCGGCCGTGTAGCGGCGCAGGGCCTCCAGCGTGGCTTCGTCGTCGCGCAGCAAGGTCACGCGCTCCAGCGGCACGCCCAACGTCTCGGTCAGGTAGGCCTGCCAGTCCTCGGCGACGCGGCGCGCGCCCGGCACGGGAGCCACGAACGCGTAGTCCTCGATGCCGACCACGACCGCGGCGTCTTTTTTACCGGCATTCGTGCGCGGCGGCGGCAAGGACAGGTCCGGCCAGCCCGCGCGGGCGGGAGCGGCCAGCGCGGCCGCGGCCAGCGCGGCGAGAGCGAGGCGTCGGGACGTGGGCGCTTTCATCGGACACCCCAGTTTAGACCGCCGATCGTCCGCGGTCAAGGCGGCGGGAACTCATCAGGGAGTTCTAAATTTCCTAATAACGGTGCGGCAAGGAGGCGACCGTGGCCTATCATCCGGCCGATTCGTGGCGGTCCGCGCAGGCCGCCGCGCGCCGTCAGCGCGGAGCGGACTTCAGCGCGCCTTCCAGGCGGCGCGCGTCGTAGGCCACGGCCAGCACGGAGGCCGCGAAGCGCGAATCGTCCCCGGCCGACAGGGAGCCCGCCAGGCCGTCGATCTGGGAGGATGCGTCTTCCATCAAGGCGATGGCCCGGCGTCCGCGCCCGCCCAGAGAGCGCTCCAGGTGCAGGGAGCGCAGGCGGCCGACGGCGAACTTCATGTTCTCGCTTTCATTGCGGAAATCGCGCGCCAGTGAGGCGGGCTTGACCAGAAAGCCGCCGTAGACGGCAGGAAAGGTCTTGCGCGTCGTCTCGAAGAACGAATAGAGCACGGCGTTCGGAGCCTGCCAAAGCTGGGCTTCGGTCAAGACGCCGTCTTCCGGGTCGTGGTAGGCGGCCTTCAGCAAGGACGGCATCTCCGCATCAAGCCAGGCCGGCGGCCGAACCTGCGGGTCGCGGTTCGGCTTGAACCAATGATAAAGAATCTGTACGCGCACCTCGGCGCCGTCCTCGGGATCGGCGATGGCGGCGATGTCCTGACGCGTGAACGGGCCGGGCAGAGGCGGCCGACCGCAGGCCGAGGCCAGCAGGAGACCGGCGGCCGCGACGCGGCGCAAAGACACGTTCATGTCGATCATGCTAACAAACGATGCAAGCCTCGGACAGGGGCCCTCGATCAGTTCCAAGTGGACGCGCCGAAGGGGGCTTGATAGAATCGCGCGATGCTGAACGTGGTTCTCGTGCAACCGGAAATACCGTGGAACACGGGCAACGTCGGCCGCACCTGCTCCGCCGCGGGCGCGCGCCTGCACTTGGTCGCGCCTTTAGGCTTTTCGCTTTCAGAAAGGAGGCTGCGCCGCGCAGGTCTCGATTACTGGGAGAGGCTGGCGCCCACGGTGCATGACTCTCTGGACGCTTTTCTCGCGGCTTTGCCCGCGGACGCGGACGTCCACGCGTTCAGCGCGGAAGCCGCACGGACGCATTGGGACGCGGACTACCGCGCGGACTCCTGGCTGGTGTTCGGCGGCGAGTCCGGCGGCCTGCCCGCGGCGTTGCGCGCGCGCTGGCGCGAGCGTCTTTTGCGCGTGCCGATGGCGCCGGGCGCGCGCTCGCTGAATCTGTCGACGGCCGCCGCCGTCGCGCTCTACGAGGCGCTGCGCGTCGTTTCCGTGCGCGTCGGGAAGTAGGTCCCACGGCCGCGTAGGTCGATTGCCGCGCGGCGTTTTCCCCGTATGCCCCAGCATGTTTTCGGAGGCAACCCCTATAATGGCTACAGCCGCCGATAACGTCTGCCTGACCAAGGAGCCGAACATGATCGTCGACAGGATCGCCGCGAAGAAGTCTTTGGCCGTGACGCTGGCGCTGGCCCTCGGGCTGGTGATTCCGGGCGGCGCATTCGCCCAGGTCGACGCCCGCGTCTCCGCCGGCGCGGCGTCCGTGGCGGCTCCCGCCGTGGCGTCGATCGCGGGTCTTCAGACGCTGTCCCTGTCGATTCCTAAATTCGCACCCGCGGTCCTATCCGGCGCCGCGTCGATGTCGCCAGTGCTGGGACTGTCGGCCGCCGCGCCGTCGGCTCAGCCGGCGTCGGCGTATGCCGCGTCCGCGGCGCCCGAGATGTTCGCCGCCGCCCCCGCGATGCCGTCCGCGGCCTTCGGTCCGGCGGCGTCCGTCGACGCGCACCCGGTCATCGGTTTGATCAACCAGCTTCAGGCCGCGGGCGTGACCTTGCCCGAGACCCTGGCCACGCGCGCCGACGCCGACAAGCTGGACGCGGCCGCGCGCGCTTTGCCCGGCGCGTCGCCGGTGCGCGCCCAGCTCGCCCAGTTGGCGGCGTCGATCCGGGGCTCGGCCGGCGGCGACGGTTCTGCTTCCGGCCGCGCATTCGACGGCGCGGGAAATTCTCCGGCCGGCTCCGCCGACGGCGCGGCGCCGCAGGGTCCGAATATTTCCGCGCACGAACTGTCCGCGTCTCAGGTGCGCTACTCCCCGTCCGCGGAGAGCCTGCCCGACGGCACGCGCGCGGTCCCGTCGGTCGAGCAGAAGATCGTGGGCCAGGACGACGCGATCGAGGCCATCCGCTTTGCGCTGGAGATGCCGTCCGAGCAGTACAACCTTTTCGTCGCCGGCCCGGAAGGCAGCGGCCGAGAGATGGCGATCCGCCGCATCCTGTCCGAGGTCGCCCCGGCGCGCCCGACGCCCAACGACTTGGTCGCGGTCACGAACTTCGAGGACAAGGACACGCCGCTGATCTTGGAAACGGCTCCGGGACGCGGCAAGGCCCTGGAAGCCGGCGTGGAGGAGTTCGTCGACGCGATGGAAAAAGGCCTGATCGCGGAATTGGGTTCGGGCGCGACCGCGCAGAAGCAGCGTCAACTCTTGGGACAGATACAGGCTCTTCAGCAAAAAGCTCAGGCCGAGTTCGATAAGAAGATCGCCTCCATCAAGCTTGCCGGAAAATTCGACGTTTACTTTAAGGCGTCTGCGAACGAAGATGGCCATGTCCGCGTGACCCTCGGCGTTACGTATCAAGGCAAGGCGATGACGCAGGAGGAGGTCTCCGCTAAGATCGCGGCCGGCGAATTCACGCAGACGGAATGGACGCAGGCCCAGGCCGAGGTTCAGGAGAAGAAAACCGGCATTCTTGAGGCGTACAAAAAGTCCATGCAGGCCGTCTCGGAACAGGCGCAGAAGATCCGGTCCGTCGTCCAGGATCTTGAGGAGAAGGCCGCGGTCGCGCTGGTCAACGAGCAGGCCAACGAATTGCTGGGCAAGGTCGTGCCGAGCGTGAGCAGTCCGGAAGCGGAGGCCCTGCAGAAACGCGCCCAAGAGCGCGAGAAGGAGATTCAGGAGGCCTTCCAACAGGTCCTCAAACAGAAGTTCGGCCGCTTTTCCGCGGGCGTGGTCTCTCCGGGCGCGATCGTGCTTGCCTTCGACAAAACGCCGCTGACCAAGGCGAGCGCGGTCGAGGCGCTGATCGCCGAGGGCAAGTTCACCCGCGCGGAGTTCGACCAGGCGCAGAATCAGTTCGCGCGCAAGATCGCCGCGATCCAGGGCAAAGCGCAGGAATACAGCGCGATGACCGAGCGTGAGGCCGCGGCCGTGCGCGCCGCGATGCCCAAGCCCGGTCCGGAGTCCGCGGCTCTGATCGCCTATATCAGCCAACTTGCGCAGTACGCCGCCGACAACTACCAGATATTCCTCGCGGCCGCGACGCCTGAGGACAAGGCGAAGCCCGGAACAAAACCGACCGACCCGCAGGACTTCTTTCGCGTCAGCGTGCTGACCGACAACGGCGAGACGCGCGGCGCGCCGGTGGTTTTTGAGACCAATCCGACTTTCGAGCGCTTGTTCGGCGCCGCCGACGACAACGCGCGCAGCGTGGTGATCCCCGGCGTGGGCATCGTCAAGTCCGACGGCCCCGGGGGCCCGACGCTGAAGGGCGGCTCCTACCTCAAGGCCAACGGCGGCTATCTGGTGATCAACGCGCTCGCGGCACTGCAAAACCCGGGCGTCTGGCAGGCGCTGATGCAGGCGGTCTCCACGGGCAAGGCGGAGATTGCCGAGGGCGGGCTTACCGGCATGATGTCGATGAAGGGCGACTCCTACTCGGTTCCGGCGAAGGTGAAGGTGGTTCTCGTGGGTTCTCCGTCCATCCAGATGATGCTGGCCCAGCACGACGGGGATTTTGTCAAGAACTTCCTGGGCGTCTCTCAGTTCCAGTCGACGATCATGATCAGCGAGGAGGCCGTCGACGGCTTCCTGAACTTTCTCAAGCACTCGGTCGATGGTTCGTCGGGCCGCATCGCGGACCTGACGCGCGGCGCGATCGCGCGGGTGCTGGAGCAGGCGGCGCGCATGGCCGACAGCAACCAGAACTTCACGGCCCAGTTCGGCGCGCTGCACGGCCTACTGCAGGAGGCCACGTATTGGGCCAAGCGCTCCGGCCAGACCGAGGTCCGCGCCGAGGACGTGGACAAGGCCCTGACGGCCAAGCGCGACCGCGAGGAAGGTTACGCCAAGCGCATGCTGGAGTTCTATAAAAAGAATGTCTTCCGCGTGGACACCAAGGGCTCGGCGGTGGGCCAGATCAACGGCCTGGCCGTGATGGGCTCCTTCGGCGTGCCCATGCGCATCACCTTTGTGGCGGTGCCGGGCAACCCGGGCATCGTGTCGGTCGACAAGGACGCGGGCACGACGGGCGCCAGCTTCAATAAGGCGCTGGGCAACGAGTGGAGCTGGGTGGTCAACGAGTTCGGCCGGGCGAAGCCGGTGCGCGCCCAGATACGCGTCGCCTACGAGCAGAGCTACAGCGGCATCGACGGCGACTCCTCGACGTCCACGACGCTTTACGGCATACTGTCCGCGCTGTCCGGCGTGCCGATTCAGCAGAAGTTCGCGGTGACGGGATCGGCCGACCAGTTCGGCAACGTGCAGGCCATCGGCGGCGTCAACGAGAAGATCGAGGGCTTCTTTGCCCTCTGCAAGAGCCGCGGCCTGACCGGCGACCAGGGCATTGTCATCCCCAAGTCGAACGTCGCCGACCTACAGCTCAGCCCCGAGGTCGCGCAGGCGATCAAGGACGGCGTCTTCCACGTTTACGCGGTGGACCACGTCAGCCAGGGCATGGAGATTCTGACCGGCGTGCCCTATCAGACGATCAAGGACAAGGCGCAGAAGCGCCTGGATGAGATCGGCAAGTCTCTGACGGCCGCGGCGAAGGGCAAGTAGCTCGCCGCGCAGTTCCTCGGAGCGCCCCTGGCCTCGCGGCCGGGGGCGCTTTTTTGGTGCGCCCGGCAGGGCGCACTTACTTGGAGGTGAAAGTCCTCTACGGACCCTGATGAGGGGAACCGTTAGCCGAACAGCAAGGGCGTCGCCGCGAGGCGGGGTCCGGGGGAAGCTGAAAGCAAACTCCTGGTCCGAGGTACACGAAGCGCATAGAAGGCTTGCAGGTCTGGGCGATGGGGCCAAATTACCCGAAGCCCAATACTCATCCAGAAGGCCGTGCAAGTAGATGCGACGGATAGACGGGAGGAAAGTGAGTGCGTCATACCCGGGGAGGTCTGCTCGTTTGCCGCAAGGCAAGGATTGCCGAGAGGCCGTCTGATGGACGAGCAGAAGTCAGCAGAGGGCATAGTAGTCCCGCCAACGGGGCGAAGGCCTGAACATGCAGGGATGGAGAGGACCTGAACTCGATGGATGGAGCAGACGCAGACAAGATGGCTGAGATGGCCGAACCCCACCGGAAGGAGGCGGCCGGAAGCCGCCATGAGCCGGGACAGGTGCGTCAAACATCCGCGGCGGGAAAGGAAGAAGCCTCTTCCAAGACGACGACGTTGATGGAGCAGGTGGTTGGACGAGAGAACCTGAAACGAGCGCTGAGGCGGGTGGTGTCCAACAAGGGAGCGCCGGGACCCGACGGGATGACCGTCGAGGAACTGACGCCCTTCTTGAAGGCCCACTGGCCGAGGCTCCGTGGCGAGTTGTTGGAAAGCCGATATGTGCCCAAGCCGGTGCGGGCAGTGGATATACCAAAGCCCGGCGGCGGCACAAGAAGGCTTGGCGTACCGACGGTCCTGGACCGTTTCATCCAGCAAGCCGTCCTGCAGGTGCTCACGCCCGTGTTCGATCCGGCCTTTTCGCAATCAAGCTTCGGCTATCGGCCCGGCCGTTCCGCGCAAGGCGCGGTAGCGGCTGGACGCCGTCACGTCGAAGAAGGATTTCGATGGGTGGTCGACATGGATGTCGAGAAGTTCTTCGACCGGGTGAACCACGACGTGCTCATGGCACGCGTGGCGCGCAAGGTCGAGGACAAGCGGCTTCTGAAACTCGTCCGCGCGTATCTGAACGCGGGAATCATGGTGGAAGGAGTCGCGTATTCCCGAATTGAGGGGACCCCGCAGGGTGGTCCGTTGTCGCCGCTTCTGTCGAACATTTTGTTGGATGATCTCGACAAGGAACTGGAACGCAGAGGCCATCGCTTCTGCCGGTATGCCGACGATGCGAACGTCTACGTTCGATCGAAGGCGGCCGGCGAACGGGTGATGGAATCGATGGGAAAGTTCCTGGAGCGGCGGCTTCGGCTGAGGTTGAACCGGAACAAGAGCGTGGTGGACCGGCCTTGGAAGCGAACCTTCCTCGGCTACTCGATGACCCCGAACAAGGAACCGAAGCTCAAGGTTGCTCGCGACGCCCTGCAAAGGGCGAGGGGCGACCTGAGGCAACTGTTCCGACGAGGGCGCGGGCGCTCACTGACGCGGGTGATTGGAGAAATCAATCAATTCACCCGGGGGTGGACGGGCTACTTTCGCTTGGCTCAAACGAAGAACGTCTTCGAGGAGATGGACGATTGGCTTCGCAGACGCTGTCGCTGGCTGCTGTGGCGGCAGTGGAAGAGGCCGCGCACCCGCTTCAAGAAGATGGTCCAGTTGGGGTTGGCTGTCGAACGCGCCAAGGCGTCGGCTGGAAACGGTCGGGGTCCGTGGTGGAATGCGGGGGCGTCCCATATGAACGCATCCGTCCCGACCGCATGGCTCGCCGCTCAGGGGCTCATGAGCCTGTCTGTCGAGCGTCGTCGGCTTGAGGTCGCTGTATGAACCGCCGTATGCCGAACGGCACGTACGGTGGTGTGAGAGGCGGGACCCCGCAAGGGGTCCCGCCTACTCGATTGTGCCGAGCGTCAGTAGACCGCGTTCCAGTCGCGGGTCGTGATGCGGAATTCGACGCGGCGGTTCTGGGCGCGGCCTTCCGCGGTCGCATTGTCGGCGATCGGATGAGAGGAGCCGTAGCCGTGATAGCGGATCGAGGGCGGGTCGATGCCTTTCTGGACGAGATAAGACGCTACGGATTTCGCGCGGCGGCGGGACAGGTCCAGGTTGTAGTCCTCGGTGCCGACGCTGTCGCAGTGCGCGAGAATGAAGATTTTGAGTTCCGGGTTGGACAGCACGACGCCGGCAATCAAATCGAGAGTCGGGTCGGACTCGGGCGTGATCGCGTCGGAGTCGAACTCGAATTGAATCTTCGGAAGATCGCCGTCGGCGACGCGCTTCTCGATATCGGCGATGGCCTCACGGGCGCGTCGCTCGGCGTCGCGATCGGACTCTCGCGCCGCGGAATTCTGATCGTCGAGGATGAACGGCTTGGGGGCGGCCGCGCAGGCCGCCAAGTGCGCGGCGAGGATGGCCGGCAGAACGGCGAACCGAGGCATGCTTCAGTTTAACGCAACCGCAAGAGGAGCGCAAGCACGGGGATGTTACGGCGAAATGCTATCCTCTCGCCGGCGGCGGGACGGGGCGTAGCTCAATTGGCAGAGCGCGCGGTTTGGGACCGCGAGGTTCCGGGTTCGACCCCCGGCGCCCCGAGCCGCGCCGGAGTTTCAGGAAGGACGTCCGCGCGGCAGAGGCCGCCGCTCGGAGAAGCCCTCGTCGAAGCCGTGGTAGTGCGTCAGGCGCTTTTCGCCGAGACGCCAGCACAGGTAGACGTCCCGGCCTCCCAGACGGTGGGGAAAATCGACCAGGGCGGGGGCGACGCCTTTGGGCACCGCGCCCAGCTCCACGACCTCGCGCAGGCGTTCGTCGGCGCTTTGCGCCAGGAACTGGATCTGAGCGCGTTCGATGGCGGCCGCCGCGGGGTCCGACTCGCCGCGTTCGTCGCGGCGGCGCAGGGCGAGGGCCTTCGCCTCGGCCCGTGCGGCCAGCTCGGCGACGGCCGAGAAGATGCGCTCCAGCTCCGGGATCAGGGCCTCGGCCTCCTCGACCGTAAACAGCTTCACGCGGCCGCCGTTGGCGGCGCGTCCGCGCGTCTGGCGGCGGCGCGGGAGGCGTTGCGCGTCTTGCGTCGGCGCAGGCGCTCGATCTCGCGCAGGCGCGCGGAGGTCTGCGGCGATATCTTCATCTCGATTTGGTCGACAAGCTCGCGCAGGGCCAGAAAGCGGTTCAGCGAGCGCTTGCGCTCCCGCTGGCAGGCGACGCGCAGGTCCAGCGGCGGGTAGCTCAACTGCACGCGGTTCGAGGTCTTGTTGATCTTCTGACCGCCCTTGCCGCCCCCGCGCGAAAACGTCTCCTCGACGAGGGGTAGGTCGACGTTGAGTCGGAGGATTCGGGCCTTAAGCTCCTCGAGTTTCGCGGGCGCGACGCCGAAATCCTCGTTGAGCTTCATGCGGGGATGATATGATAAATGCGGTGGGAGGTCATTGCTATGAAAAAAATTTATCTGCTCGCGATCCTGTGCATTCCGGCCGCCCCGCAGTACGCGCGGTCGACGGCCGCGCCGAAGATCTACGACGAAACCGCCGACGCCTCCGTGCAGGTCGCCGCGGCCGTGCGCCGGGCTTCGGCCGGACGCAAGCGCGTGCTCCTGGATTTCGGCGCGAACTGGTGCGGCGACTGCCAGGCGCTGGACCGCCTCCTGCGCCGCCCGGAGAACCAGGTGCTGCTTCGGGCGGACTATGAGCTTGTGCACGTGGACATCGGCCGATTCGACAAGAACGTCGCGCTCGCCGCGCGTTTGGGCGTGCCGATCAAGAAGGGCGTGCCCGCGCTGGCCGTCCTGGACGGGCGGGGGGAAGTCGTCTACGCGCAGAAGAACGGGGAGTTCGAGGCGATGCGCAGCCTGGACCCGACTGCGGTGTCCGTTTTTCTCCGGAAATGGCGGACGCCGAAAAAAGACGCCGCCCACGCGAAGAACTGACCGGCGCTAGTCCGAGACGATCGTCGCCCTGAGATACTCGCGGTTGAGCCGCGCGATATTGGAGACCTTGATCCCTTTCGGGCAGGCGGCCTCGCACTCGTATTCGTTGGTGCAGTGGCCGAAACCTTCCTCGTCCATCGCGGCGCGCATCGACAGCGCGCGCTTCTCGCGCTCGGGCTGACCCTGGGGCAGGAGCGCGTATTGGGAGACCTTCGCGCCGACGAACAGCATCGCCGACGCGTTGGGGCAGGCGGCCACGCACGCGCCGCAGCCGATGCAGGCGGCGGCGTCCATCGCCTTCTCGGCGGTCTCGTGCGCAATCAGGATGCCGTTGGCGTCGCGCGCGTTGCCGGTGTTGACGGAAACGAAGCCGCCGGCCTGCTGAATGCGGTCGAAGGCGGAGCGGTCGACGACCAAGTCCTTGACGACCGGGAAGGCCTTCGCGCGGAACGGCTCGATGACGATGGTGTCCCCGTCCTTGTAGCGGCGCATGTGGAGCTGGCAGGTGGTCGCGGCCTTGTCCGGGCCGTGCGCCTGGCCGTCGATCATCAGCGAGCACATGCCGCAGATGCCCTCGCGGCAGTCGTGGTCGAACGCGACTGCGTCCTGACCCTTGGCGACCAGCTGTTCGTTGAGCACGTCGAGCATTTCCAGAAACGACATCTCAGTGGAGACGTTCTCGACCTGATATTCGACAAGCCCGCCCTGGTCCTGCGCGTCCTTCTGGCGCCAGATCTTCAGCGTGAGGTTCATGGTTTTTTCCTTTGGGAGGGTCAGTCCTTAAGTTGTTAAGTTCTCGGAAATACTTAACAACTTAAGGACTGACCCTCACGGTGTCAGGCGTAGTTGCGCGTGGCGATGTGCACGTTGTCGAACGTCAGCGGCTCCTCGTGGCGGACGGGGTCTTTGCCCTCGCCCTTGTACTCCCAGGCGGCCACGTGGCAGAATTTCTCGTCGTCGCGCTTGGCCTCGCCGTCCGGGGTCTGGTGCTCCTCGCGGAAGTGACCGCCGCACGATTCCTCGCGCGTCAGCGCGTCCTTGGCCAGCAGTTCGCCGAATTCCAGGAAGTCGGCCACGCGGCCGGCGCGCTCGAGGGTCTGATTGAAATCCTCGCCGGTGCCGGTGACGGCGACGGTTTTCCAGAACTCCTCGCGGATGGCGGGAATTTCCTGGAGAGCCTCGTTGAGGCCTTTGGCGTTGCGGCCCATCCCCACCTTCTCCCACATTACGTGGCCGAGCTTGCGGTGCAGGACGCTGGGGCTGTTCTTGCCTTTGACCGCGAGAAGCTTGTTCGTGTGCGCGTTCACGGAGGACTCCGCTTCCTTGAACGCGTCGTGATCTGAAGTCACCTTGGGCAGTTTGGTCCCCGCGAAATACCCGCCCAAGGTGTAGGGCAGGACGAAGTAGCCGTCGGCCAGGCCCTGCATCAGCGCGGACGCGCCCAGGCGGTTGGCGCCGTGGTCGGAGAAGTTCGCCTCGCCCAGGCAGAATAGCCCCGGGATCGTGGTCATCAGGTTGTAGTCCACCCACAGGCCGCCCATCGTGTAGTGCACCGCCGGGTAGATGCGCATGGGAACGCGATACGGGTTCTCGTCGGTGATGTGGTGGTACATGTCGAAGAGGTTGCCGTATTTCTCGCGGACCTTGTCTTCTCCCAGACGCTTGATCGCGTCCTGGAAGTCCAGGTAGACGGACAGGCTGCCGGAGACGCCGCGGCCCTCGTCGATCATCTGCTTGGCCGCGCGCGAGGCGATGTCGCGCGGGACCAGGTTGCCGAACGCCGGGTACTTGCGCTCCAGGTAGTAGTCGCGCTCGTTCTCGGGGATCAGGTCGGGCTTGCGGTCGTCGCCCTTCTTCTTGGGGACCCAGACGCGGCCGTCGTTGCGCAGGGACTCCGACATCAGCGTGAGCTTCGACTGGTATTCGCCGGTGACGGGCACGCACGTCGGGTGGATCTGCGTGTAGCACGGATTGGCGAAGGCCGCGCCGCGCTTGTAGGCGCGCCACGTCGCGGTCACGTTGCAGCCGTTGGCGTTGGTCGACAGGTAGTACGTGTTGCCGTAGCCGCCGGTGCAGAGCAGGACGGCGTCGCCCCAGTGCCGCTCCACCTTGCCGGTGACCAGGTCGCGCACGATGATGCCGCGCGCCACGCCGTCGATGACGACCACGTCCAGCATCTCGCGGCGCGAGTGCAGCTTGACGGTCCCGGCGCCCACCTGGCGCATCAGAGCGGAGTAGGCGCCCAGCAGGAGCTGCTGGCCGGTCTGGCCGCGCGCGTAGAACGTGCGGCTGACCTGCGCGCCGCCGAAGGAGCGGTTGGACAGGGTGCCGCCGTATTCGCGGGCGAACGGCACGCCCTGCGCGACGCACTGGTCGATGATGCCGTTGGACACCTGTGCCAGGCGGTAGACGTTGGCCTCGCGCGCGCGGAAGTCGCCGCCCTTGACGGTGTCGTAGAACAGGCGCCAGACGGAATCGCCGTCATTCGGGTAGTTCTTGGCGGCGTTGATGCCGCCCTGCGCGGCGATGGAGTGCGCGCGGCGCGGGGAGTCCTGCGTGCAGAAGGACTCGACGTTGTAGCCCAGCTCCGCCAGGCTGGCCGCGGCCGAGGACCCGGCCAGGCCGGTGCCGACGACCAACACCTTGAACTTGCGCTTGTTGGCGGGATTGACCAGCTTCAGGTCGAAGCGGTGCTTGTCCCAGGATTTTTCAATGGGGCCGGTGGGGACCTTCGATTCAAGCTTCACTGGGCGCCTCCGATCGGGCCGATGGGCATTGCCGAGCCGTTCGTCTGCATTGTCGCGGGTGCGCGGTTGAAAAAACCGAAATAGATCGGGATGCTGATGAAGCCGAGCGCAATCAGGATGGCGAACGCCGCGCCCAGCTTCTTGAGCATCGGCGTGTAGCGGGGATGATTGATCCCCAGCGTCTGGAACGCGCTCTGCACCCCGTGCGACAGGTGTAGGCCCACGCCGATCAGCGCGACCACGTAGAAGCCGGCATAGAGCGGATTGTGAAACCAGCCGGTCACGTGGCCGAAAAGGTCTGGACCTTTGGCGCCTCCGACCTGAAACTTGATCGTGGCGACGTGAATGATAATGAAGACCAAGACCAACGTGCCGGTCAGAGCCATGGTGCTGGACCCCGGCGTGCGCGCGTCCTTGCCTTTATAGACCTGATAGGCGACGGGGCGCGCGGCCATGTTCGCCAGGCGCGCGCGCACCGCCAGCGCGATGTGGATCAGAAACAGGATCACCAGACCGCTTTCGGCCAGGGGCAGAAGCGGGTTGCTTTCCAGCATCTGGGCGTAGCGATCGAAGGCGGGACCGCCAAGGAACAGGATCAGGTTGCCGGCCAGATGCGTGAGCAGGAACACGCAGAGAAAAAGCCCGGCGAGCGCGACCATGATCTTCTTGCCGATCGAGGACTCAAGGAACTCGACGGCGCGACAGCTGCGGCACGGGGCGGCTTGAGCGGGGGCTTCGGCGGCTTGCATCCTGGTTTCGCTCCTTGTGATTCGGAGGTCGTGCGGCTGCCGCCATTCTAGCACGCGTCAAGGCCGCGTCTATTGATCTTGATCAAGCGGGTTGTAAGGGGTGTAATAGCGGCCCTTGTTTTCGCCGATCGCCGTTCGCTGTGGCGCGAGTCAAGGCCGGCCAATTCGAGAATGCCGTTGACAGAGTGTATGGTATGCATTACAATGTATCGCATACTATACATATGGCTACGAAATCCCCGACGCTAAAAGTCACGAATTGCGTGCGCGACTTGCGAACCGAGGCCGCATTGACGCAGGAGGAGCTCGCGGAGAAAGTCGGCGTCACCCGCGTCACCATCAACTGCCTGGAGCGCGGCGTCTACTCGCCCAGCATCGAACTCGCGCTCGCGCTCGCGCGCTATTTTCGTAAACCCGTCGAAGACATCTTCACCTTGGAGGCCGCTTCCCATGAAAAGAATTCTCGCTGAAATCCACTATGCCGTCCTCAGGTATGTCCTTTGGGGCTGGCCTGTCGTCTTGATCGACGCGTCTCTTGATGCCTGGTGGGGCGAACCCGCGACGCTTTGGCGCCATCTTTTAAACGACGCCGGCTTCGCTTACGTGCTATGCGCCGCCGCCGCGCTCGCCGCTCTCGTGCTCGACAAGGGCCGGCGCGAGCGCTCGATGGCTTGGCTCTGCGGCCTGCGCGAGGGCGACGAGCGTGAGCGCGCCGTCACCGGCGACGCGGCAAAAACGACATTGTTGTTGAGCCTGTCGTTTCAAGTCGTTCTTCTTGTCCTGAGCCTCACCACCGTCCAGCTTGTCTGGAACGCCGCCGCGCCGAAAGGAACGCCCCATGGCCTGCTTTCCGTCGGCCTGAAGTTCAACTCCGCCGATCAGTTGGGATTATTCCCGCTTGCATCGTCCAGCGTGCAAGCCGCACCTGCCGTGCCCGGACGCGCCTTGTTCCGCGGCTACCTGCTGCCTCCCGCGGTTTTTCCCATATTGCTTGTCTCGATACTGCTCCAACTTGCCGCCTTCAGGGCCTTTTCCCGGAGGCGTTACGATGGGATGGACGCCTAGCCCGTCGGCCTGCGACGGTGCCGGCCTTTACACGTTTTCAGGGAAACGGTATCCTCGCATGATGAGCGCTGCGTTTCTGCTTGTCGCGTTCCTGGCGTCCGGGCGCGCCCACGCCGCGGAGCCGACCTTGGAGTTCCGCGTCTCGGGATCGTCGATCTCGGCCGCGCCGCTGTCGGTTCTGGAAAAAGTATTGCCCGCGCGCGACGTGACGTTGTCCGCCGCGGAGTTCTGGCCCGGCCGGGTCAAGCACTACCGCGCCTTCGCCCTGCGCGACGTGCTGAACTACGCGTTCGGCCGGCGTTGGCTGTCGAGCGACTACTCGGACATCACGTTCGTCGCCCTGGACGGCTATGCGGCGGTGGGGCCATTGGACAAGGCGAGCGAGGACGGCGGGTGGCTGGCGTTCAAGGACCTGGACGTCAAGACCGGCTGGGAGCCGATCGGCGCTCACCAGGCGGACCCCGCGCCGTTTTTCTTGGTCTGGACCGGCGAGGACCAGACGACTTCTCATCAGTATCCGTGGCCGTGGCAGGTCGCGGCGCTGAACCTGGTGCGCTTCGAGGATCAATACCCGAAGACGGTGCCCCGCGGCGCCGCCCCGAATTCCGCGGCGCGGCGCGGCTACGCCCTTTTCAAGGGCCGCTGTTTTCGCTGTCACTCCGTCAACGGCGAGGGCGGCAAGATCGGCCCCGATCTTAACGAGCCCATGAGCGTGACCGCTTACCGTTCCAAGAAGATGGTCAAAGAGTTCATCCGCAACCCGTCGAAGTACCGCCACACCTACATGCCCGACCACCGCGATCTGTCGGACCGCGACCTGGAGGACCTGTGGCGCTACTTCCACTGGCTGGACGGGCACCGCGGGTCCGGCAGATGAAGGAGCGCTCGGCCCGCTCCTGGTTTTTTCTTTTTTTCTTCGTCTCCGGCTTCTACAGTCTCATTTATGAAGTGGTCTGGCTGCGGCTGGCCATGGCTCAATTCGGGGTCAACACGGCGCTGGTCGCGCTTTTCTTGTCCTCGTTCATGGCGGGACTGGGAAGTTATGCGGCGGGCCGACGCTTCGGCGGCACGCAAAGTCCGGGCGCCGCATCCGCGTTGAGATTTTACGCGGCGACCGAGGCGGCCGTGGCGGTTTTCGGCGCGGCGGTGCCGTCTCTTCTCAGCTTCGGCCGTTTTTTTCTGAACGGCGCCGGTTCTTCCTGGAACTCCTCGAGCTACTACTTCGCTTCCGGGGCATGGATCCTGGGCGCGCTTATCGTTCCCTGTGTCTGCATGGGCGCGGCCGTGCCGCTGGCCGTGGCGGCGCTGCGCACGTCGTTTCCGGAGACGTCGCGCGGGGCCTTCAGCGCTCTTTATCTGGCCAACGTGTTGGGCGCGGCTTTCGGCGCGCTGGCGTCGGCCTTCGTGTTCATTGAGTTGTTCGGTCTTCGGGGAACTTTACGGCTGGCGACGGTTCTCAACGCGGCGACGGCCGTCGCCATCGCCGGTCTAAGCTTGCGCATCGACCGCGTCCCGCGGAGCTTGCGCCCGCCCAGCGCCGCCGTCTCGGCGCCCGCGGCGCGGGGACGGCGAATTCTGGGCCTGCTGTTTCTGACCGGCTGTGCGGGCATGGCTCTAGAGGTGATCTGGAGCCGCGTTTTCTCGGCCTACCTCGGTACGTTCGTCTACACCTTCGCCGGCATTTTGAGCTTATATCTGGCCGCGACTTTCGCCGGCGCGCAAGCCTACCGCGCCCGGGCGGCGGACGCCGCGCGCCGCCGAGAGATCCCGTGGCCGTTGATCGGCCTGGCGGGCGCGGCGACCTTGCTCTGGATCGACCCGCGTCTGCCGCTGTCTCTGCGCAGCATCGGCGCCGGTCTGACGCGGCTGTCGCTCAGCGTGGTTCCGTTTTGCGCGGCCCTGGGTTTCGTCACCCCGATGCTGGTCGACGAGTACTCCGGAGGCGATCCTCGGCGGGTCGGCACGGCCTACGCGGTCAACGTCATGGGCGCGATCGCGGGGCCCTTGCTGGCGGGTTTCGCGCTGCTGCCGTTTCTGCGGGAGCGTTGGGCGTTGCTGGTCGTGCTGAGCCCATTTTTCATCCTCGGCACGCGGCCGTCCGCGCGGGAGAAGATGCGCCTGCTGCCGCTTCTGGCCGCCGCACTTCTGGCGGTCGTGACGCACGATTTTGAGAATGGATGGCGGCGGAAAACGGTCCGACGCGACGCGACGGCCACCGTCGTCGCCGTCGACGCGGACCAATACAGGAACAAGCGCCTCTTCATCAACGGCATCGGCACCACCACTCTGAGCCCGACGACGAAGGTGATGGTTCATCTTCCACTGCTGCTGTCGCCGAGGCCGCCGCGTTCGGGTTTGGTCATCTGCTTCGGGATGGGAACGTCGTTTCGGTCCATGATGTCCTGGGGCATCGCGACGACCGTCGTGGAGTTGGTGCCCAGCGTACCGAAGATGATCGGCGTCTTCCACAAGGATGGGCCCGAACTCCTGCGCTCGCCGTCGGCGCGGGTCGTCATCGACGACGGCCGCCGCTTTCTGGAGCGCTCGCGCGATTCCTTCGACGTCATCGTCGTCGATCCGCCCCCGCCCGAGGAGGCGGCCGGATCGAGCCTTCTCTACTCGCGTGAGTTTTATGCGCTGGCCCGCCGGCGACTGGCCCCCGGCGGCATCCTTCAGCAGTGGCACATGGGGGAGGACCCGGCCACGTTGGCGTCGGTCGCCCGGGCGCTGCGGCAGGAATTCGCCTACGTGCGCGTTTTCGGCGCGATCGAGGGGCGCGGTTTTCATTTTCTGGCGAGCGATTCGCCCATCGCGGACGTTCCGGCCTCCGTTCTGGCCCGCCGATTGCCGCCGAAGGCCGAGCGGGACCTTCTGGAATGGGGGCCTTATGGCGATGCCCGGCAACAGTTGGGCGCGATCTTGAGCCGGGAGCTTCCTTTGGACGAGTTGCTGCGGGCCTATCCGTCCGTGCCGGCGCTGGACGACGACCGGCCCTTCAACGAATACTTCTTCCTGAGGCGCGAGCTCGCGCGGCGTTGACGCGGGTGGTCGCGCGGCTTGCGACCAAGGTCAAAAATCGACGCTGGCCGACAGCGTCTCGGAGCGCGACAGGCCCTCGAACAGGTACTGCTGGGCGACGTCGCGCCAGTAACGGACGTCGAAGAGGTTGTCGACGCTGAAGCGCAGGGAGATGCGTTCGCCGTCGAGCGCGAAGGCCCAGCGCAGGCCCGCGTCGACGACCTGATAGCCGGGGACCGACACGCTGCCGTCGGGGAGGACCTGCTTCGAAGACGAAAAGCGCCAGCCGGCGAAGATGCCCGCTTTCGGCGCGAACGGCAAGGCGGCGTCGGCGAAGAGCGCGGCCGAAAAATCCGGGACGTCGGGCACGGTCGCGCCGTTGTAGGCGGACGTGCCGGTGCCCGCCTGTACCGCGCGCATGTACGTCGCGCTGGCCTGCACGTTCACGCCCGGGACGGCCTCGCCGGCGGCGCCGGCCTCGATGCCCGTGTGGATCTCGCGGCCGCTCTGCACGTAATTGTTGTTCGGATCGATGAAGGCGTACGGCCGCCAAGCCCGAAACGCGGCGACGGAGGCCAGCAGGCCGTCGAAACGGCGCTTGGCGCCCAGCTCGAATTGGCGGGCGATCTGGTCCGGCATCACGGCTTCGGCATTGTTGGTTCCCGCGGGCGCCAGTCCGCCCAGCTCCAGGCCCTCGCTGTAGGACGCGTAGAGGCTGGCGTCGGGCCCCAGGCGGCGCAGAATGCCGAGTTCCGGCATCACGCGGTTCATCGCGTCGTCGGCCAGCAGGGCTCCGCTGCCGGGGTCGTAGGATTTTTCGTCGACGCGCGTCCAGCGCGCCCCGGCGTTCAGTCGCCATGCGCCCAGTTCGGCGACGTCGCGCGCGAACAGCGAGTCCTGCACGTGGTTCAAGATGCGGTAGGCCACCGGCGCGGCCGCGCC
>JABEUV010000012.1 GCA_013044195.1 Elusimicrobiota bacterium
CTTGCGGATGATCACGCGCTCGGGCAGGCCCTTGGCGCGCGCGGTGCGCACGTAGTCCTTGGTCAACTCCTCAAGCATGGACGAGCGCGTGATGCGCAGCAGCAGGGCCACGGAGATATAGAGCAAGGTCGCCGCGGGCAGGACCATGTGCTCGGCCACGTCCAGTGCCGCGGCCCACTGCCGGTTGAGCAGGCAGTCGAGCGTCAGCAAGCCCGTCCAATGCCGGAACGCGTCCGAGTGCACCAGCATGTCGGTGTCCAGCGTATAGCGCCCCGGCGGAAACCAGTGCAGGCGACCGTAGAACACCATCAGCAGTCCCAGTCCCAGCACGAAGCTGGGCAAGGAATAGCCGGTGATGGCCACGAAGCGCGTGAGATGGTCGATGAACTTGTCGCGGTAGACGGCCGACAGCACGCCGAAGAAAACGCCCACGATCATGATGGGAAAGAACGTCACCAAGGTCAGCTCGAACGTGGCCGGAAAGAAAGAGCGGATCGCGTCGGCCACCGGCATCTTCGCCGTCTCCGAGTAGCCCAGGTCGCCGTGCGCCACCTGCTTGAGCCAGATGCCGTATTGCACGGGCAGGGGCTTTCGCAATCCGTACTTTTCGATGACCGCGTCCAGCTGGGAGAGCTGGCGCGGGTCCTTGACGTAGAGCGCCGCGCGCATCTCCGGCGACAGGAACTGCAGGCAGGTAAACAACAGCGCCGTCACGCCGAACAGCACGAAGGGCAGGAAGGCCAAGCGCTTCAGGATGAATTTCAGCATGTTATTGACCGCCTTTTATCTGGTTGTGATCGTCGCCATCGCTCTGCGGCTTGCCGCCGAGCTGCTGGATCAAGGTTTTTGCGTCCGCGAGCAAGCTTTGCGAGGCCGTTGCGGATGCGAATCGACGGTTATCTTGGTCCCGATCATGAGCACGGCCCGTTTTCGACTTTGCCGCGTTCTCGACACTGGCGACGAACCCGCGCAAATTTGCCAGGGCCCGATGTCTGCCGAGGCTCGCGTCGTTGGCGCGGGCGCTATCGTGGTTCCAATCGTTGCGCGTCAATGTTGTTTCACCCTGGGCGAGAATATCGTCTAGTTCACCTACGAATTTCTTGTCGCCGATTCGGCCGAGCGAAGCGGCGGAATGAAGCTCTTCCCGAATCGTATCAAACGTGACTGCCGCAATGATCGAATCGGTGCCCCCGGGACTCGGATTATAAACTATCTGAAACTGCCTGGAGGCGCCTCTAGGTAGCAGTCCCGTAAAAGTCTTAGCCGGTAAAAGACGGCTGTTCATGTCCGTTCGGTGTATGGTCAGGATGAATTCGCTGTCAGTCAAGCCCAGTAAAGTCAGATTGAAGCCGTATGACGTCGCAGAAGAAAGCGAAACGCCGATGGTAGCGCTTGTCGGTCCAGGCGCATCCGTTTCGTCGTCTCCAATGGATTCAATGGCATGACCCGCGTCTGGATTCTCGTCTAAAATTCTTCCGTTGGAATATCCCGTTTTTCTACCGAAAGAATCCGTCAAAAGAAGCTCTACGCACGTCGATGTGCTGAAAGACATGCCCCCAAGAGGATCTTGGACAGAGGCAACGACATCGATATCCACTCGCGCGGCTTGAACAGGATGCGATAAAAATAGAAAAGCGATGATAAATGAATTCATCGCGCTATCGGTCAGTCGATGAGGGCAAATTCCCGAGCCCCGACCGTCGCGGCTGACGGCGCAAGAACGACATTCAAGAATGCGGGTGCCAACACGCTATTGTTTGTATAGCGTGTAGAAGTAGCTGCCGTAGGGCGCGTCCGGGAAGACCGGGTTGTTGACCCAGCCCTTGACCCAGTCGCGCTGGGTGCGGTAGCGGACCTCGTCGACCAGGTTCAGGTGCGGGACTTCCTCGTATTCCAGCGCCTGCAGCTTGTAGTAAAGCTGTTTGCGCTTGGCCGGGTTCGTCTCCACGTTGGCCTGCTCAATAATGCGGTCCATCTCCGGGTCCTTGAAGTGCTGGTAGGGCGGGTAGTCGCCCTTGGAGTGCAGAAGCGGGAAGGCGAAGTTGTGCGGGTCGGGATAGTCGGCGTTCCAGCCCAGCACGAAGATGGGCAGTTTGGAGTCCTTCTGCGCGTCGAGGAAAGTCGGCCACTCCACGGAGCGCACGTCGATCTTGAACTTGGGGTTCAGGCTCTCCACGTTGCGCTTGATGATCTGGCACACCGTCTCGCGCGGCATGTTGCCGGAGTTGTAGGCGATGGTGAAATGAAAGCCCTTCTCCCAGACCTGGCCGCCGAAGGCCTTCTTGAAATGCGCGGCGGCCTTCGCCATGTCCATGTGATAGGTGCGCTGGTGCGGGTTGTGGCCGGGCATGCTGGCCGGAATGGATCCCGTGGCCTGCGTGCCCTTGCCGTGCAGGACGTCGCCGATGAAGTCCTTGTAGTCGAACGCGTAGGCAAAGCCCTTGCGCACGTCCTTGTCGGCAAAGAAGTCCGGCGGGATGCCGTCGCCGTCGAGCTTTCCCGAGCCGGTGTAGGAGTTGCCCACCGTGTTGACCTTGTAGGTGAAGAAGACCACGGGGTCGTTTTCCATCGTGGGCAGGTCGTCGATGATCTTCACGCCGGGCAGGCCCTGAAGCTGGGACCACAGCGGCCGGTCGGCGTAGATCGCGTCGGCGTCGCCGGCCATCAGCATCAGCTTGCGCGTGCCGAACTCGTTGACGCCCTTGACCACCACGTACTTGATCTTGGCCGGCGCGCGCCAGTAGCCGTCCCAGCGCTCCAGCAGGAATTCCTGCGTGCGCCGGTCCCAACGGTCCAGCTTGAACGGGCCCGTGCCGTCCTCGCGCTCGAAGAACGGCGACTGCTCCTTGGCGGAGTTGTTGAACGCGGTCCACGTCGCCTCGGTCCCGTCCCAGTCCTTGTGCGCGATGGCCCAATTCTTGGACAGCACCGGCGCCCAGGTGGCGAGGATGCTGAGGATGGGCGCGTAGGGGCGCTTGAGGCGCAGGACCAGGTCGTCGCCGCGCACGGTCACGGCGCGCTGGGCGTCTTCCCAAACATGCGGCAGTATCTTGTCGGCCTCGTCGCGCGTGGTCGGTTCGCCCAACAGCGGCTCCAGCAGCAGCGATGACGGCCCCGCGGCACGGTCCAAAAGCATGAAGCGCAAAATCGAGTAGCGCACGTCCTCGGGCGTCATCAGCGTGCCGTCGTGGAACTTCACGCCTTTGCGCAGGGGGATGGTGTACGTCTTGCCGTCCGGAGAGATCAGGCCGTTTTCCTTACTGGGAATCTTGGTGGCCAGCAGCGGGATCAGCTTCTCCGTGGAGCCCTTGTCGAACGTCCACAGCGTGTCGTAGACGTTGAGGATGATCAGGTCGCTGGCCGAATCGTAGGCCCACGCGGGGTCCATGCTGTCGGCGTCGGAGATGGTCACGTAGGTGTACGTGTCCGGGTTCTTGACGGGTCCGGCGGCCAGCGCGGCGCAAGGCAGTCCGGCCAGCGACAAAGACGCGCAGAGCATCAGTCGGATCATGGGCTCGATTCTACTCTTTGTGAATGTCGTAGTAGTAGCTGCTGTAGGGCGCGTCCGGGAAGGTCGGATTGAAGACGAAGCCCTTCACCCAGGAGCGCTGAACGCGGTAGCGCGGGCCGTCGGCGATGGGCACCACCGGCACGTCCTCGTCGGCGACCTTCTGGATTTTCGCGTATAGCGCGGCGCGCTTATGCTCGTCGAGCGTGCGCACGGCTTGCTCGATGAGCTTGTCGAGCTCCGGGTTCGAATAGCCCTGCTGGGTGGGAAAATAGCCCATCGAGTCCAGCAGCGGGAAGACGAAGTTGTGCGGGTCCGGATAGTCGGCCTGCCAGGCGCCCAATTGAACGGGCATCTTGCGCTGGCGGGTCTGTTCCAAGTAGGTGGACCACTGCACCACGCGGATGTCCACCTGGAACTTGGGGTTGAGCTTCTCGATATTCTTCTTGAGCATCTGGCACAGCGTCTGCGCGGGCATCGAGCCCGTGTTGAACACCAGCGCCAGCTTGAAGCCCTTTTCCCAGACCTTGCCCCCCCACGCCTTTTTAAAATGTTCCGTCGCCTTCGCCGAGTCGAAGCGGTAGCGCGGCGGGCCCGCCTTGTAGCCGATCAGGCCCGGCGGGATCAGCCCCGCCGACTGCGTGCCGGCGCCGCGCAGGATGTCCTGGATATAGCCCTGATAGTCGATGGAGTACGCGAAGGCCTTGCGCACGTCCTTGTCGGCAAAAAAGTCCGGCGGCACGCCGTCGCCGTCGAGCTTTCCCGAGCCGATGTTCGAGTTTCCCGCGCCATTGATGTGGAACGTAAAGTTCAGCAGGAGACTGCGCTCCAGGTCCTGCAGGCCGTCGATGACCTGCACGCCGCTCAGGCCCATGACCTGCGGACGGTACATCTGCGGCACGTAGATCACGTCCGCGTCGCCGGCCTGGAGCATCAGCTTGCGCGTCTCGAACTCATCGACGACCTTGATGACGACGTTCTTGAGGCCGGCGGGCTTGCGCCAGTAGCCGTCGAAGCGCGTCAGCACCACTTCTTTCGTGGTCGGCTCGAAGCGCTCCAATTGAAACGGACCGGTGCCGTTCATCAAGGTCTTGGGCAGGGACTGCTCCAGGCGCGGGTTGGAGAATTTCTCCCACGTGGCGAGCTCCCCGTCCCATTGGCCGTGCGCCGCGCACCAGCGCCGGCTCATGGCCGGGGCGAAATTGGCGACGATGGTCAAAAACGGCGCGAAGGGCTTGGCCAGCTTGACGACCACCTCGTCGCCGCGGACCGTCACGGCCGCGAAGGCCTTCTCGCCGATGCCGGGGATGGTCTTGCCGTCCTTGCGCGTGGAGGCCTCGCCCACCACGGGCTCCAGCAGCAAGGACGCCGGCCCGCCGTCGCGGTCGAAGAGCATAAAGCGCAACAGGGAGTAGCGCACGTCGTCGGGCGTCAGCGCCGAGTCGTCCTGGAACTTCACGCCCTTGCGAATCCTGAAGCGATAGGTCCGGCCGTCCTTGGAAATCAGGCCGTTGGCCGTCGTGGGCACGGTCGTCGCCAGCCGGGGGATCAGGTCCTTGGGCTTCACGCCGGAGCCTTTGAAGGCGAGCAGATACTCGTAGACGTTGGCGATGACCGACTGGCTGGCGGTGTCGTAGGCCCACGCGGGGTCGAAGCTCTCCGGGTCGCCGATCGTCGCGTAGACGAAGGTGTCCGGGTTCTTGGCCGCGGCGGCGGCGGGAGCGGCGCACGCCCAGGCGGCGGTCAACGCCAGCGCGACGGCGGCGATGTCTTTCATCATGGGAGTTTGGTGGCCTCGTAGAGACTTCCGTAGGGCTGCATGGGCGGATAGGTCCAGTTCTGCACGGCGGCGCGGCGCGCGACCGCGCCGGGGGCTTCCACGGTGAAGATCGCGGGCGCGTCGGTGATCGCGATGGATTGAAGCTCGCGGTAGTCGGCGCGGCGCAGAGCCAGGTCGGGCTCGGCCTCGGCCGCTTCGATGAGCTGGTCGGCGCGCGGGCTCAGGTAGCCCAGCGCGCGCGGAAAAAAGCCCGACGAGCGCAGGAACGGCTCGACGGCGTCGTTGGGATCGGGGTAGTCCAGCACCCAGCGAAAGACGAAGGCGCTCAGCCGGTGCGCGCGCAATTCCTCCAGCAGCTTCGGCTGGGGTATGCCGCGGCACTCCACGCGGAACTTCGGGTTGATCAGCGCCAGGTCGCGGGACAGTATGCGGCAGGCCAGTCGGCGGTCGTCGTGGCCCTCGGTGTAGGCCAGCGGCAGCAGAAAGCCGCTTTTCCAAAGCCCGCCGCCGAACGCGCGCTGGAGGAATTTCGCGGCGTCCGCGGGCGAATACGGCCAGCCCGGCTGGTTGACGTCGTAGCCGAACAGGCCCTGCGGGATGGGGCCGTGCGCCTTGATCGCGCGGCCGCGATAGCCTTCCTTTATGAAATAGTCGTAGTCGAACGCGTTGGCAAATCCCCGGCGCACGTTGACGTCGGAAAAGAAATTCGGCGGGATGCCCTCGCCGTCGAGCGCCCCGGAGCCCAGCCACTCGTTGTCGGTCGGGTCGATTTTTTCGTTGAACAGAATCACGTTGGAGACCGCCATGTCGGGCACGTCGTCGACGACCAGCCCCGGGGCCTTCTCGAAGTAGGGAATCTGCAGCGCGTCGACCTGGGCCACGTCGGCGTCGCCGCTGTCCAGGAGCCGGCGGCGTTCGTGCGGGTCCTCCACGACCTCCAGGCGCGCGCCGCGCAGGGCCGGCTCGGCGCGCCAGTAGGAGTCGTTGCGCGTCAGCAGCACGGACCGCCCCGAGTGGTTCCAGCCCGTGAGCACGAACGGCCCGGTGCCGTCCTCGCGGTCGTAAAGCGCGGAGGACTCCTTGGCCGGATTCCAGTTCTGGATCCACGTCTCGCGCCGGCCGTCCCAGCCGCCGTGCGCCGCGACATAGGCCTTCGAGACGATGTGCCCGTAGCCGGCCAACACCGCCAGCAGCGGGTCGAAGGGCCTGCGCAAGTGCAGCACCAAGGCGCCGCCTTCCAGCGTGACCGCGCGGTCGGCGGCGTCAAACACGGACGGGTCGGGCTTGCCGTCGGCGCCCAAGGTCGAGCGGCGGCCGGTCAGCGGCTCCAGCAAAAGCCCGGAGGCCCCCCCCTCGCGGTCGGTCAGCAGAAAGCGCATGATCGAATACTTGACGTCGTCGGCGGTCATCGTGGAGCCGTCGTGGAACTTCACGCCGCCGCGCAGAGGGAATGTGTACGTGAGTTCGTCGGGCGACAGGAAGCCGTTGTCCTTCGTGGGCACGACCGAGGCCAGACGCGGCGTGAAGCGGTCGGTCGCGGCGCCGTCGAAGGCGACCAGGTTCTCGTAGATCTGCTGGACGACGAACAGCGAGGTCGCATCGTAGGCCCAGGACGGGTCCAGGCTGTCGGCGTCGGACGAAAGAAGATAGGTCAGCGTGCCGGGGTCCTTGTCGGCGCGCGCCGTCGTCGCGGCGGCGGCCAGCAAAACGGCGAGCGCCAATCTCCGCATATCGTTTAAATGGCGACGAGTGCGGCGTCGCTGCGCTTGTCCTTGAACGGCAGGACGGGGCAGGC
>JABEUV010000149.1 GCA_013044195.1 Elusimicrobiota bacterium
AACACGAACGCGAGGCGCCGTCCCGCCGCGCGCGCGCGCGCGTCTTCCCAGTCCACCGCCGCGTCGCGCCGCGCGTCTTCGAACGCGGCATCGGCGCGCCCTGCGTCCGCTCCCGCCGCTTCGCACACGACGCGAAGCCAGCGCCGCGTGCCCTCAAGGCCATACGGCGCCGGCGGCGAGATCGCGCGCGACGGCTCGCCCTCGAGCAACGACGCGTAGAGGTCGCGACGTTCCGCAGCGGGATAGAGCACTTGGAGTCCGCCGCGCCGGAAATGCCGCGCAGCCTCGTAGTCGAAGAACGGAAGCAGCGCGAGATTGACCTCCACGCCCGCCGCCGTCAGCAGGGAGCGCAATTCCTCGGTCCCTTTGCCCGGCGGAAAGCCCAGAAGATTGACCGAACGCGCCGCGGGAGCGACCGACGAGAACGCGGGATCGCGTCGCAGTCGGTCGAACAGCGCCTTGGCCATGTTCAAGGGCTGACCGGACGCAGGCGAGTTGTAGAGAAACTCCAACTTCGAACGTTTTTTAGCCCGCTCCATGAGCATGCGCCAGTCGTCGCCGATGAGCAGCGGCACGCACGTCGCGTTGATCACGATCATTTCGCCACCGCGCTCCTCCGCCCCGCGCAGCGCGGCGTCAAGCGCCTCAAGCCCCCCGCCGATCACGTCGGCCTCGCACAAATTCGTGGAGCCGTAGTCCCCGCTCCCTTTTGCGCGGACGAGTTCGCCGTAGGCGGGGACGCAAGGAAGGTTCAGGAACGAGACCAGACCTTCGTCGAAACTCGGCGTGGAATAGCGGCATTCGATGTCGCCGTGCTGGAGCCACAGGATGGGCCCGCTGAAGCGCACGCCCGACTCGCGGTTGCGCTCGAATTCACGGTCGGCAAAAAACAAGCGCCAGCGTTCCCGATCCCCCCATTGCCCCGCCCCCGAGCGGACGTCGAGGACGGGGTCGTCCGCCTCGGCGCGCAGGTCGATCTCATTTTCCTCGACGCGAGGCGCGGCCCACGCGGAGACCGCTTGGATCGGCGTCGGCGCGGGCGCGGGCGAAGCCACGGCCGCGGCGGAAGAGAAGGCGCCGCGCGCGGCCGTGAAATCGACGCGGGACAACTCGAAGAATTCCTCGTCGCTCAACGGCGCGGGGACCGATGCCTGCGCCGGATCGAGGAGGATAAGCTGCTCGGCGAGCGCACGAAACCGCCGCGCGGCGACGGAAGCCGGAAAGAGTTCGCAGACGGTCATGCTGCGGCGCTCGGCCTCGCGGAACAACCGCGCGTTTCGCGTCAGGTCGGCCAGAACGCGCGTGCCTGCAAGTGCCGCGAATCGCCGCACGACCTCCGCGTCCTCGTCCGCGCCGCCACGGAGGTTGGCGACCAGCCCCAGAAGTGAAATCCCGTTCGAGAGGTACGTACGTACGGCGCGGCAGATGTTGTTGGCCGCGTACAGAGACATCGACTCCTCGGAGGTCACGATGACGACTTTTTCGGCGAAGCCCTGCCGCAATGGTGCTGCGAATCCGCCGCAGACCACATCGCCCAGCACGTCGAAGAGCACGACGTCGTAGCGGCTGGGATCGATCACCCGCTTGGCCTCAAGAATCTCGGCCATGCGCGAGATGCCCCGCCCCGCGCAGCCCACGCCCGGTTCCGGCCCGCCGGCCTCGACGCAGTCGATGCCCAAACGCCCGCGCACGACCACGTCCGATATCTCGACTCGTCCGTCGCGAAAACCCGCCGCCGCCACCACGGTCGCGATCAGGCGCCCGCCGGTAAGCGCTACGGTCGTGTCGTGCTTCGGGTCGCAACCGACGACGAGCACGCGCAGGCCCTTTTGCGCGTACGTCACCGCGAGGTTGACCGTCACCGTGGACTTACCGATGCCGCCTTTTCCGAAAATTACGATCTTCTGCATCGTTCCCCCTCGCTGCGCTCGACGGCGTTGGCCAGACGCTCCAGCAAGACAGCCGCGCCGCGGTAGCCCAAATACGGCGCATCGCGCAGGGAGCACCGGCGCCGCGATGGGAAGTCGAACTCGACTCCGGCGGCGCCGGGGCACGCGACGGCGAGCACGTCGCCGGGGGCGATCAGCAGATCCGTCCCGCGCTCGCGCAGAGACTCCCAGCGGGCGCGCATATCCGCGCCGCCGTCGGCCGCGTCGAGCCGCAGTCCGATCTCCGTGCCCAGCCCGCGCCACCCTTCCAAGAAGCACGGTTCTCCGACGAACGCGGCGCTTCTGCCGCGGAGAACGTGCGCGATGGCGGGCTCGACGCGAGGAATCAAGTCGTCGAGCTCGGACGAGACGAACGCCGCCGCGCGCTGCGCGCAGCCCGTCGCGGCGGCAACTTCCTCGATCCAGCGCGTCGTGCCCGCGATGCCGAAAGGCAGTCCTGTCTCGACAAGGCGCGCGCCGAGGCGCGAGGCGATGTCGGCGGCGGCCGGGCGCGCGTACGGCA
This sequence comes from Elusimicrobiota bacterium, assembly GCA_013044195.1. Taxonomy (GTDB): domain Bacteria; phylum Elusimicrobiota; class Elusimicrobia; order UBA1565; family UBA9628; genus GWA2-66-18. The sequence goes on from JABEUV010000149.1 coordinate 2,452, forward strand.
GCGACACGACCGCGTCCGCGCACCTCGCGGCGAGAGGATGATCAATCTCCTCCGCGCGCAAGCCGAGACCCGCGAGCAGGCGCCGCAGTTCCGCGGCGTCACGGCACGGGCCGCCTTCCGGGCTTGAGCCGAACAGGCCGACGACGATGGCGCCATCCGCGGTCCGGGTCATGGCCGCGCGCCTGAGGAACACTCGACGTCGAGAATGCCGTCGGCAAGCCTCTGGGCGAGCGCGAGAGCGCCCGCGAAGCCGAGCGTCGGCTGAGGCGTCAACGCATGCCACGTCCGCGAGGGGAATCCCAGTTCCGTCCAAGCGCCGCCGCCCGCGGCGCGGCGCGCGTCGCTGGAGCCGACGAGGAGCGTCGCACCCTCTGCGCGCGCCCGGGCCCAGGCCGCGCGCAGGAGTCCCGACGTAGGCCGCTCCAGCATGAGCGACGCGCGCCCGGACAGACGGTCGGCCCCGCCCTCGCGCAGACGTCCGACCGAGGCCGCCAGCGCCGTCGTCAGGCCGAGTTGCGCGGTCCACTCCGCAAGTCCGGGCAGAAAATGAGGATCGGCGCACAGCGCCGCCTTTCGGCCCTGGAACAGGCCGACGGCGCCGCGCTCAAGCCTTGGGGAGGTCTCGCGGAGTTCCGCGTCGATGAACGCCCCCGCGGCGGCCTGGCGCCCGGTCGCAGCACCCAGCGTCGCGACCCAGCGCCGCGACCCCTCGAGACCGACCGGCAGTTCCAACTCGATCAGACGCGCGCCGACGCGCTCGGTCAGCGCACGCGCCGCGACGCGCGCGTAGGGCAGCGACAGAATCGTACCCGCCGTACCGGCCGCGGACAATCCGCGCACGTCGCCCCCGCACGGCCACGTCGAGACGAGTTCGAAGTCCAGCGCGGCGAGCGTGCGCGCCAGTTCCGCGACGTCCGCGCGCCGGTCCTCCTCGTTGCGATCGAACAGGAGGCCGACGAGGGCGACGCGGCGCTCGCTTCGAGGCCCCGCGTCGAGCGGCAGTCGGCGCGCCAGCGCGGTCAGGACCGCGTCGTAGCCGTCCAGCCAGTCCGCGTTCAGGCTGCGGCGCGGCAGGGCTAGAAACGGCTTTTTCACGCGGTTTTCCAAGACCCGAGCCCGCGCCGCGTAGTCGGCGCCCGCGACAAGACACAGCGGCAGGCCGTCGACGATGACGGCGGCCACGCCGGCCTGACGGGCGAGCGCTACCGCCGCATCCTCGCCGTCGCCCGGGCGGGCGAGTGCTGCGCGCCGCAGGTCCTGGCCGCTGAAGGCAACGCGGGAGGCGCCCGCCGCGTCGAGCAAAGTCGAGCGCCGGTCGTGCGCGCCGAAGACGTGCTCGGCCTTCCCGATCGCGCAGTCGGGACCGTCGACGAATATCCCCAGGTCGGACACCGCGTTGACGGCCAGATACGCGCCGAGCAGATACGGATAATCGAGCGGAGGACCGAAGCGCTCCTCCGCGGACGCGGCGACCGGCGGGGACCCGGGTTTCTGCTTCATCCTCACCGTAAATGCCCCGCGTAGCGGCGATAAAAGCTCGTCCGACAAAGCCCCAGCAGGCGGCCCAGCGTACGCGCAGCACCCTCGGGTCCGGGCTCGAAATCGGCCAGGGAAAATCGCGCCTTACCGGCCCGGCCGAGTCGCCGGTCAAAGGCGAAGTCAGAATACACGGCGTCGAAGCGGCCTCGCGCCAAATGTGCCGCGAGTTCCTCGGGAGAGCCGAACGGCCCCGCAATCACGTCCACGCCGAAGCCGAATGTCCGCAGGACGGAGACCAGCGGCACGCCCGCATTTTCAGCGGGATCGTCGAGGAGGGCTTCCTCTCCCGGCGCGACGATAAACGCCAAGCGATGCTCGCCCGCAAGACGGACGAGCTGTTCGGCGCCGCGCTCTGCTTCTTCGAGGCACGCCGCAACCTCGGCCCGCGCGTCCGACGGCGCGCCGACCGCGTCGGCCGCCGCCAGAAGCCACGCCCGCGCGCCGGCAAACCCATACGGCGGCGGCAGGCGCACGGCCGCTCTCCCCAAGGCCGTCTCGGCGGCCCGCACCGCCTCGGAAAAGAGACGGTCGTCGGCCGCAATCAGGACCGAAGCTTCGGCCGCCGCGCGAAAGCACGCGTCGGCCAGACACGGCACCAGGCAGGCTCCGGTCTCGACACCCAGTCGCGCCAGCCAAAGCCGCAACTCGCGCTGGGCGCGTCCGCCGAGAAAACCCAGCAGGGCGGCGCCTGCGCGCCCGTCTTCGCGCCGCGCCCCCGCCCGGGCGGACCGCGCCGCCTCCGCGACGGCCTTGAGGGTCATGTCCGAACCGTCCGAAGGCCGGAAAAGCACGCGCGCACGCGCGCCGACGCGGCGCGCCAGCCCCGCCGTGTCCTCCCCGGTCAAGTCGGGCACGCAGGCGGGGTTGAACGCGACGAGCCGGCCGGCACCCGCCTCGTCCACAGCCAAGGTCAGCGCCTCATCGGCCTTCGCCAGACCACCGGAAACCACGTCGTCCTCGCGCAGGTCGGTGGTCAGCGCCAGGTACGCAGCGGCGACGGTCTCCCTGTTGGCGCGGCGCCACGGCGCGTCGAGGTAGCCGGGCGACAATCCGTCGTCGACGGGGAAAGTGAAGCGGCACTCCAAGTCGCCGTGCTGGAGGTCGATGGCCGGCTGCGCCGGCACGAACGCACTGTAGCGGCGGCGACGCAGTTCGTCGCGCGCAAAGAAGCGCGCCCAGCGCGGCTGGCGCGGCCAGCACGGCGGCGCGCTCACGCGGCCTCCACGGGGACCATCTCGTCGAGCCCCCACATGTCGCCGTAGGTCTTCCAGACGCCGTCGCAGCGCTCGTACCAGAGGCACGCGAAGCAGGCGGGCGCGTGCGTCTTCATGCGGTCGCGCTTGCGTTCGCGCCAATCGAAGCGGTCGCCGTTGGCGCTCACGCGCGTGGACAAATCGACGCCGGACTCGTCGAAATAGCGCTCGGCGAAATGAGCGGCCGCGCGCGCGCTCATGTTCAGTCCCGTCCAGCGCAGCATGCACGGCGGCACGCCGCCGAAGGAAATCGTCATCTTCCAGTGTCTCTCGTTGAGCAGAACCGCGCGCGCGATCTTGGGCATCGCCTCGCGGTAGCTGGGGATCATGCTTTTGTCTCCGGTCACGCGCGCCTGCGGCCAGATATAGTTGAAGCGGATGTCGTCGACGCCCAGGTCTCGGAAAAACTCGATATAGTCGGTCATGTCGAGGTAGGTGCGGCGGTTCAACACGGGATTGAGAGACACGTTGTCCGGCAGGCGGCCCGCGGCCTTGCGCGCGAGCAGGGTCTTCAAGCCTTTAAGCTTGCGCGCGAAGTTCCCGGGCACGCCGGTCAGCGCGTCCTCCACCTCCGGAAGGCGGCTGTGCAGGGATATCGTGAAGCGCGTCGCACCCGCGCCCAAAAGCGCGTCGACGAACGTCTCGTCCGACAGTTTCATGCCGTTGGTGCACAGCGCGACGCGACGGTAGCCAAGTTCCTTGGCCCACCCCACCGCCTCGACGATGTGCGGGTAGGCCGTCGGCTCGCCGCCCAGGAAGCCGACCGACGTGCAGCCCAAATCGCGGAAGCGCCGCAGTTCCTCGCGCGCAGCCTCGGCGGGCAGCCAGCGCCGCTCCGGCGCGCGCGCGTCGCCGCTCATGCAGAAGAGGCAGCGGTTGTTGCAGGCCAGGCCCACGTTGAGCTCCAGATTCTCCGTGGGCCGCTCGGGCGTCGCAGCGGAATCGGCCGCGGTGCCCGCAAAAAGCGTCTCATGCATGCTTTCGACGGCCGGACGCCCCGCCAGCTCCAGCGCGCAGAGCAGGATTGAGCGTGCGTCCTTGGAGGTGGGGCGCAGGACGTCCGTCTCCATTCTCAGGAACCCGCGCGCGGATAAAGCTTCTAACGCGGGACCGAACTCGTCGCGGGCGTCGCGTCCAAACCAAGCAAGAAAATCCCCCCAGAGCAACGGCGCGTCGTTTCTCAGGGCGGCGAAAAGCGACTTCAGCATCTCGTCTCGCTCATCGATCCAGGCGCCCTCGTAAGTGCGCGCGGCCGGATCGAAGGAACCGGCGAACGGGTCGCGCTGGAAATACGTGCGCTCGCCGCGTACGCGCGAATGCGCGTTCCAGCCCAGGCCCAGCAAGGAGAAGGGCACCGACGTCTGCTCGGCAAGATACTTCTTGTCCTCCCGTCCAAGCACGGGGCCGAGCGAATCCTTGGAAAAAACCCATTCCTGACCGGGAGTTCCGACGACTCGGTAGCCCAGACGCCGCGCCGATTCCACGCAGCTCTCCGCGGCCTGCGCCGCACGCTCCATATGAGCCGCGGCGGCCGCGCCGTCCCCGTTGTAATGCCGGCGCACGTAAGCCGGGATCGGCCTCAGGGCGCTTACGAAGATCGTGTCGGGCTCCGCCTCGGCCGCCGCCGCGAAAGAGTCGAGAAAGCCGTCGGCGTCCTCGCCGACCAACCCCAGGATCAGGTCCACATTGACGCCGCGCGAAAATCCGACGGCACGCGCGGCGCGCACGAGCGCGCGCACCCGCTCCGACTCCTGGCCGCCTCGGCCCACCCCGCCAAGCACGTCCGCGTTCATCGACTGCACGCCCAGGCTCAGGCGGTTGATTCCGCCCGCGCGCAGTGCGACGAGCTTTTCCTCATTGAGACTGGCGGGGTTCGCCTCGAAGCTGCGCTCCCCGTCCTCGTCGAAACGGAACGAACTATTGAGCGTGTCGAACAAGCGGCCGAGCTGCGCCGTCGACAAGAGGCTCGGCGTGCCGCCTCCGACCATCATGTTGCTCACGGCGACGGCGTCGAGCGTCGGCGCGAAGAAGCGCGCCTGATCGAGCAGGAAGCCAAGATAGGACTCGAGTTCGTTTTCGGAACGCAGCGCGCGGGAGAAGTGCATGCAGTACGTGCAGCGTCGCGTGCAGAACGGAACGTGCAGGTACATATTCAGCAGCGCGGGACGCCGGCCGGCGCGCACGTCCGCCGCCCATTTGGTCCAGGACGCGCGAATCTCCCGGGCATCCCAGCGCCGCCGCTGCATTTTTTTCGTCAGATGCTCAAGCAAAACGAACACGTCGTACTTGAAGACCGCGAAGCGATCGGCGGCTTCCTCGAATAACGCGGGAGTCGAAGCGCTCACGCATTCACCCCCGGCGGCGCCGCCCGCGGCGACAGGCCCGCGGCCCCGAATTCCTCGGCGTAACGACGGAAGACGCCGCCGCAGGCGCCGCGATCGGCGCAGCCGCCGCAGACGGGAAGAAACACGCGCTCCCGCGTCGGCGTCAACGCCGTCTCCTCGAACCAGCCGACGCGTCCGTCTTCCAGCCGCGCGCGCGCGACCGTAACGCGAGGCGAATAATACAGGTCGTTGGACAGCGCGCGTCCGCCGCCGAGGACGCACAGAGGCATCCCGAACACGCGCAAGTCGACGCCGCGCGCCGCCGTCTGCTTGGCCATGCCGGGCAGAAGCCGCGACAACTCCTCGTGACGGACCGAAAGCTCCGGATAGCGCCGCAGTCCCTCGCCTTCCGGCGCCAGGTTGGAGGCGAGAAAATGACGGACCTTGCCGCGGCTCAGGGCCAAGCGCAGCGTGTCGGGCAGACGCGCCAGGTTAAGACGAGTGACGACCGAATTGACGAAGACGAACGGCGCGCGCTTCTGCCTCTCGGCGTTGTCGAAGGCGGCCTGCAACCGCGCGAAGCTTCCCGGGCGCCCGGTCGCCGCGTCGTGCGTCGCGGCGTCGGGGCCGTGCAAGGACAGGCACAGCTCATCGATGAGCGGCAGGACGCGGTCGGCGAAAGCGGGCAAGGACAGCGCCGCGCCGTTGGAGATCAGGAACGTGAGGTAGCCCAGGTCCTTGGCCAGCGCAAGGACGTCCCAGACGCGCGGATACAATGTGGGCTCGCCCCCGGTGAAGGTGACGTGGCGAAACCCTTGGGCGCGCTTGTCGCGCAGGACGCCCGAGAGTTCCTGGAAGGCGGCGGGATGCCCGGCAAAAGCCCGCATATGCTCGCGCTCGCTGCAGAACACGCAGCGATTGACGCAGCGGTAGACGATGTGGAACTCAAGCCTGCGCGGCTCGCTCAGTTCCGGCACGGGGAGACCTCCTCCGCGCCGAATTCCTCGATGTGCCGCTCCCACACCCCCCCGCATTCGTCTGCAAGCGCGCAGCCGGAGCAGCGTGGCGGCTTGACGCGGCGCGGCCCCTCGTCCGGCGGAAGTTCCGTTAAAACGGCCGCGCCGCCGACGCGGCGCAAGGCCAAGGCTTGACTCGGCATTTTAAAGCGTTCGCTGGCGCAATCGCGCCGCTCGCCGAGAACGCAGGCGGGAAAACCGAAAAAACGAACCTCAAGGCCGCGCGCCCGTGCCACGCCCGCCGCCGCGAACGCCGGCTCCATTACCCGCGCGTACGGAAGGGCCAAATCCGAGTAGCGCGTCAGCCCCGCACCCTCCGGAATCAGCGCCGAGACCCAAAACTCGCGCGCTTTCGGATGCGACGCCGCGAGCGCCGCGATTCCCGCAAGGCCGGCCGCGTTGAGGCGCGTCGTCGCGACGTTGAACGTGACGCGAAGCTCGCCTTGATGCGCGGCGGCCGCGGCGAGTGCTGCGCTCATGCGCTCAAAGCTCCCGGGGCGGCGCGTCATCGCGTCGTGAACGTCCGCGCGGTCGCCGAGCACCGACAGGCACAGTTCGTCGACGAACGGCAGGGTCCTTTCGGCGAAGCCCGGAACGGACAAGGCCGAACCGTTCGAGACGACCTGGGTGCGATAGCCCATCTCCTTGGCCCGGCGCAGAAGCTCCCAGACGCGCGGGTAGAGAGTCGGCTCGCCGCCCGTGATCGTCACGTGTCCGAAACCCTCGTCGCGCTTGCGCGCCAAGGCCGCGGCGACCTCCTCCGGCGACGGGAACTCGCCCGCGAACTCCCGCATGCGTTCGGAATAGCTGCAGAACACGCAGTCGTTGACGCAACGATGGAACACGGTCAGTTCAAGACAGCGCATGAGCCTCTCGCGGGGTCGGCCGCCGCGACGCGGCTTGCCGGTAATAAACAAGGAACAATGAATTGGACTCGAGACGTCCGCTCAAGGCGCGGCACAGAGCCTCCGGGTCCTGCGCGTGGGACCGCTCGAAGCCGGGGCGCTCCTCGGCGTGCGCGGCGCACAACGCCGCGGCGACATCCTCGCCGTACAAGCCCTTTAGGGCCACTGCACGGTCGACCGAGTCCGCAACGGCCCACGCGACAGATGCCGCGTCGACGCGCAAAGCGCCCTCGCCCGCAAGTCGCTTCAGCGCCGCGCCCAAGTCAGGGACGTCGAGCAGGTCGCGTCCGAAGCGCGCTTGGAATTGCGGCCGGGACACCGCGCCGAACCAGTTCAGGTGCCGGATCGCCAAGCCGCGAGCCTCCTGCGTCGTATCGGTTCTCATGCCGAAAAAAGGAAGCAACCCGTCGACGTCGAGCCCGGCGTTCGCTGCACGACGGTGTTCGTACCACGCCGAGCCGAACGCGTGCGACTTCGCGCCGTCGCCCAGCCCCAGCACCGAGGCGCCCAGCCGCCGCACCGACCCGTCCTGCCGCTCCTCCGGCGCGTCCGCCCCCCGCTCCGGGTCCGTCCGCGCCGT